>NZ_JBIRGD010000036.1:0-82427 GCF_044327805.1 Streptomyces sp. NPDC018019
GTGGCCCGGTGCCGGCGCAGCGGCTCGACCTCCCTGAAGGAGCCCTCGTCCAGCAGCAGCCCGATCCGCTCACGCGCGGTGAGCTTGCCCTTGGCGTGCTGCGCCGCGGTCGCCCGCTCACCGGGCCCGCGCCGGGCCTGCTCACGGATGGCATGCAGCTCGGCGACCCGCCCGCGAGCGTCGTTCGACTCGGCGGGCACCTCTTCGACAGTGGTCATGCATCGACGGTACGTGGCCGGGGCCTCCGGAACCGATGTCGGTTTCGTACAACGTCCGAAGCGATTTGGTGGGCAGGCAGAACAGAAGCGGCCTGTACGCGGCCAGCGTCCGGCCTGCCGGGCACCCCGGACGGCCCGAGCGGTATGTAAGGCCCCGACAAAGCGCGCCCGCGTGGCGTTGTGGCGGTCCGCTGCTTGACCGGGCGCCGCCGGCCGCCGGGCAGCACCCCGGAACCGGCCTTGAACATGGGGAACGGCCGGTCAGCGCGGGGCGACCGTACAGATGTGGGTGGTGCAGGAGGTGCCCGGAGTGACCCGGAGGCGCAGCGCCGGAGCGGTCGCCAGCACCTCGACGGCGGGGTCGGCGGCGAGTACGGCACGGACCGGGCGGTCCCAGACCACCTCGAAGGGCGCGCCGGTACGCGGCGGCTCGGCCACGCACAGTGACGCCGTGCGACCGCCGTGGCGCCCGTACGCGGCCCGTGCCGGCCGTTCGCGCAGCAGGACGCTCGCGGGCGCCGAGACGGTCAGGCCGCCCGCCGACCCGGCCCGCCAGAAGGTGGCGGCGGTCAGGCCGAGCGACGGGACCGCGACCGCCTGCCGGTCGCCGGTGTTGGCGAGGACGGTCAGCCAGCGGCGGTCGGCGGCCCGCGCGGCCAGGGCGCGCGGGCCCGCCCCGGGCATCAGCAGGTACGCGTACGCGCCGTCCGCCGGGTCGGTGCCGTGGTCGAACCAGAGGGTCAGATAGCGGCGGGTGAAGGGCTCCGGCGAACCGCCGGTGTTGATGTCGCTCCACGCGCCCGTGCGGGTGTCGCGCAGCGCGTGCGGCACCGGCTCTCCCCCGCCGGGCAGGCGGGGGAAGACGTACCCGCCGTGCCCGGCCAGGTGGATCCAGCGGGCGCGTGGGAAGGAGAGCCGCCGGCCGGGCGCCGCGGGCTGCCGAACGCCGTCCACGGTCAGCGCGGGCGCCCCGGACGCGCCCAGGTTGCGGTTGTCCACGATCGTCTCGGCGGGCACCCCGTCGCGGGAGGCGATGCCGGCGCCGAGGCAGATGACGCAGTCCGCGGCGAAGAACCACGACTTCTTGGCGCGCAGGGTCGAGGACAGGCCGCGCACGTCCTGTCCGACCGCGGCGAACTCGCCGTCCGTGGTCCCGCCGACCCACCGCGCGGCGGGCTTGGGCGCGCCCCAGCCGCCGCCCTCGTTGTCGGCCAGCCGCTTGGCGGAGACGGTCGTGCCGGGCAGGCGGTACGGGTCCACGGTGGGCCAGAAGGCGTCCGTGTACTGGTCGCCCGCGAAGTCGTGGCCCCACCAGTAGAGCATTCCGGCGCCGGTGTGCCAGCCGCGCGGATTCTCCCCGTTGCCGTTCTCGTAGTACGTGATGCGGTCGGAGGCCATGGCCAGGCCGGCGGCCCAGCCGGGGCGGCGGTGCACGGCCCGGTCCATGGCCGGGAAGAGCTGGTGGCCGACGGGCTCCGGGGCGACCGGGCCGCCGTCGTCCGCGAGCGCCTTGAGGCGGGCCAGGTCGGCGATCTCGTACTGCCGGTCGGCTAGCACCGGGTAGCTGGTGTCCCGCCGGATCCAGCCGCGGACCATCGCCTGCCAGCGCTCCCGCTCCCGGGGCGTGGCGGCCTCCGCGAGCAGGGCGACGGCGGCGACGAGCGCGTGCCCGTGGAAGTGGTCTCCGCGCATCACCTTGCGCTCGTCGGCGCGCAGGTAGCCGCGGCTGATGGCGCGTCCGTTGACGCTGTCCATCATCAGGCCGTTGTAGAGCAGGGGGGCGTAGGCGTGCTCCACGCTGTCGAAGATGATCTGGCGCTCGGGATCGGTGACGGCCCAGTCGGACCCGCCGAGCAGGGTGAAGAGGCGGCCGAGCCCGTCGAGGAGGACGAAGCCGTAGGTGCCGGAGTAGGCGACCCAGGTGTGCTGGATGAAGGAGCCGTCGGCGTAGAGGCCGTCGCCCTTGGTGACGTACGGGAAGACCGGGGACAGCGCGTCGCGGGCCAGCGCGATCTTCGCCGGGGCCCGGCCCAGGATGCCGCGCAGCGCCACCACCCGGCACAGGTCGACGCGGTTGGCGCCGGTGCTGGTGCCGGTGTAGTCGCCGAGCATGGCATCCGGGACGAAGTGGTCGACGGCGGCCAGGTACCGCTCCCGCCGGTCCCGGCCGAGCTGCTCGTACAGCATCGCGACGGTGTCCAGGAGGAGCCGGGGGCTGCCGATCTGCCACTCCCACCAGTTGCCGTACCTCGTGGTGCCGGCGTGGTAGACGGTGGCGTGCACGTGGTCCAGGCCCCGGACGACGTCGGCGGCCAGCCCGGCGTCGCCGGTCAGGCCGGTACCGGGCTGGGCGTGGGCCCGCGCCATGGTGGCGAGGCGGCTGTAGCTGCGGGTGATGCCGGCCGGCGGGTCGAAGGGGCTGTCGGGCCAGAGCGAGCCGGCGGCCGGGCGCATGGCCGCGCGGAAGCCGCGGGCCAGCTCGCCGGTCTCCCGCAGGCGGGCGGCGTACGGCTCGGCGGCGGGGTCGTAGCCGGTGCCGAGCTGGATGCCGAGCCAGCGGCGGCGCAGGGTCTCGTACGGATCACCGTCGGCGGCGTGCGCGGCGGGTCCGGCCCCGGTGAGCGCGGGCGCCAGCGCCAGGCCGAGCGCGCCCGCTCCGGAGAAGCCGAGGAAGCCGCGACGGGACCAGCGGGGGGAAGGCGGCACGGTCCGTCCTCTCCGTGAGCGTCAACTGCGTACGGGAAGGGGGTGGTTGAGCGGTGTCCGACGGTTTAGCACGGGGCTCACACTTCGACAATGCCCATGACACGCCCACCACCGGGCGTACGGCACCTCGACCGCACGACCCTGCGCATCACTCCCCCGCGAGCCAGATGTTGAAACTTGAACTAGATTGGGCTACGGTGAATCTCGTTGAACCTTCAACAAACCTTTCCTCGAGGAGGCTCCCATGGCTCTGTTCCACCGCAAGCGCAACGCCGCCGACCGCGCCGGCTCCCCCGCCGGCACCGCCGTCCTCGACGCCGGCCCGGCCCTCGCCGCGCTGACCGGCGACTACACCATCGACCCGGCGCACAGCCGGATCGGCTTCGCCGTCCGGCACGCCATGGTCACCACCGTCCGCGGCTCCTTCGGCGGCTACGAGGGCAGCCTGCACCTGGACGGCACCGACCCGGCCCGGTCCACCGCCACCGTCGAGGTCAGCACCGCCTCCGTGGACACCGGCATCGCCGACCGCGACGCCCATCTGCGCGGCGCCGACTTCTTCGACACGGACGCCTTCCCGCTCATGACGTTCCGGTCCACCGCGGCCGAACGGGCCGGCGGCGACACCTACCGGCTGACCGGCGACCTGACGATCAAGAACGTCACCCGGCCGCTCACCCTCGGCCTGGAGTTCCAGGGCGCCGCCACCGACGTCTACGGCGCCGAGCGCGTCGGCTTCGAGGGCAGCGCCGAGATCCTGCGCTCCGACTGGGGCCTGACCTGGAACGCGGCGCTGGAGGCCGGCGGTGTGATGGTCAGCGACAAGGTCAAGCTCACCTTCGACATCTCCGCGGTCAGGGCCGCCGCCTGAATCCCCGGCGGCCCACCGCGCCTCGGAAAGCCCCGCGGCCCCGCACCGGCTCCTCCCCCAAGGACCGGTACGGGGCCGCGGTCACGCGGTGCGCCACCGCGCCCGGCGGCTACTCCTGCGGCTCGACCCCGGCCCGCATCAGCCCGTACGCGTAGGCGTCGTCCAGCGCCTGCCAGGACGCCGCGATGACGTTCTCCGCGACGCCGACCGTGGACCACTCCCCGCGCCCGTCGCTGGTGGACACCAGGACGCGGGTGATCGAACCGGTGCCCAGCCGGCCCTCCAGGATGCGGACCTTGTAGTCCACCAGCTCCAGCCCGGCCAGCTGCGGATAGATCCGCTCCAGGGCCACCCGCAGCGCCCGGTCCAGCGCGTGCACCGGGCCGTTGCCCTCGGCCGTGGCCACCAGCCGCTCGCCCTTGGCCCACAGCTTCACGGTCGCCTCGTTGGCGTGCGTGCCGTCCGGCCGGTCCTCGACGATCGCCCGCCAGGACTCCACCCGGAAGTACCGCAGCGGCCGGCCCTCCGCCTCCTCGCGCAGCAGCAGCTCGAACGAGGCGTCCGCGGCCTCGTAGGTGTACCCGGCCAGCTCGCGTTCCTTGACCCGCTCCACGACCCGGCCGACCAGCTCCCGGTCGCCGCTCAGGTCGAAGCCCAGCTCCTTGCCCTTGAGCTCGATGGAGGCGCGGCCCGCCATGTCGGAGACCAGCATCCGCATGCTGTTGCCGACCAGCGCCGGGTCGATGTGCTGGTACAGGTCGGGATCGACCTTGATCGCTGAGGCGTGCAGCCCGGCCTTGTGCGCGAAGGCCGAGACGCCGACGTACGGCTGGTGGGTGGACGGGGTGAGGTTGACGACCTCGGCGATGGCGTGCGAGATCCGGGTGGTCTCGGCGAGCTTGCCCGCGGGCAGCACCCGGCGCCCGTACTTCAGCTCCAGGGCGGCCACGACCGGGAAGAGGTTGGAGTTGCCGACCCGCTCGCCGTAGCCGTTGGCGGTGCACTGCACGTGCGTGGCGCCCGCGTCCACGGCGGCCAGCGTGTTGGCCACGGCGCAGCCGGTGTCGTCCTGGGCGTGGATGCCCAGCCGGGCCCCGGTGTCCGCCAGCACCGTCCGTACGACGGCCGAGACCTGCGCGGGGAGCATGCCGCCGTTGGTGTCGCAGAGCACCACCACGTCGGCGCCGGCCTCGCTCGCGGTGCGGACGACCTCCTTGGCGTACACCGGGTCCAGGGCGTACCCGTCGAAGAAGTGCTCGCAGTCCAGGAAGACCCGGCGGCCCTGGGCGCGCAGGTACGCGACGGTGTCCCGCACCATCGCGAGGTTCTCCTCCGGAGTGGTGCGCAGTGCCAGCTCCACGTGCCGTACGTGCGACTTGGCGACCAGGGTGACGACCGGCGCCTGCGACTCCAGCAGCGCCGCGACCTGCGGGTCGTCCTCGACGCGCACCCCCGCCTTGCGGGTGGCGCCGAAGGCGACCAGCTGGGCGTGCCGGAAGTCGATCTCCGCGCGGGCCCGCCGGAAGAACTCGGTGTCGCGGGGGTTGGCGCCGGGCCAGCCGCCCTCGATGAAGCCCACGCCGTAGTCGTCCAGGTGCCGGGCGATGGTCAGCTTGTCGGCGACGGTCAGGTTGATGCCCTCGCGCTGCGCGCCGTCGCGCAGCGTGGTGTCGAAGACGTGGAAGGCGTCGGACAAGGAGGGGTCGGGTGCGTCCGTCATGCTGGTCATGGCTCCTGTCGGGTCTCGGTTTACCGGAATGACCGGTTCCACCGCCCCCTCATGGTCCCGCGCGCTTCGCCGCCGGTGAAAGGTGGGCCGGAAACGAAAAGACCCCTCGCGGATGCGAGAGGTCTGCGCGCGGGTCTGGGACGACGGTGACCGCGCCGTACTCGGTGGGTACGAGGCGGTCACTGCGGACCGGCGCGCCTGCTGCCAATAATCATGGCGAACGAGAGCACGTGCGGCAGTTTGCCACATCCCTCCGAGGAGCGGGCGGGTGTCTCACAGTGCGGGCCGCCGCGGAGGGCCGTTCCCGCGTCCTCACTCGCCGGACGGGCTCGCCTTCGCCGGCTGCGGCCCCGGCTGTGCGGGGACGGCCGCGCCCGCGTTCCCGTCCCGCCGCACCCGGTGCAGGTCGATCGTCCGTGTTTCGCGCATGGTGATGTAGACGATCAGGGAGACCGCCGCGCAGCCCGCCACGTACCAGTAGTAGCCCGACTCGATGCCGCCCTTCTTGAACCAGAGGGCGACGTACTCGGCGGTGCCGCCGAAGAGCGCGTTGGCGATGGCGTACGGGAGGGCGACGCCCAGGGCGCGGATGCCGGTGGGGAAGAGTTCGGCCTTCACACAGGCGTTGATCGAGGTGTAGCCGGTGACCACGAGCAGGGCCAGCAGCGAGAGGCCGAGCGCGGGCCAGAAGCTGCCGGCGTGCCGGAGCAGCGTCATGATCGGCACGGTCAGGAAGGTGGACCCGACCGCGAAGGTGATCAGCAGCGGCCGGCGGCCGATCCGGTCGGACAGCCGGCCCGCCAGCGGCTGGATGCACATGAAGACGAACAGCGCGCAGAAGCTGACCAGCGAGGCGGTGGGCTTGGCCATCCCGGCGGTGCCCGAGAGGTACTTGGTGAGGTAGGTCGTGTACGTGTAGTACGCGACGGTGCCGCCCATGGTGAGCGCGATGACGAGGAACGCCTCGCGCCGGTGCGCCCACAGCGCCTTGATCGTGCCGCGCGCCGGGTCGCTGTGCGCACTGTCGTCCTGCGCGTACACCTCCGTCTCCAGCATGTTGCGCCGCAGGTAGAAGACGATGGCCGCGCCGAGCGCGCCGATGATGAACGGGATGCGCCAGGCCCAGCTGTGCAGCGCGTCCTCGGACATGGTGCGCTGGAGGACGATCTGGAGGCCGAGGCCGAGGAGCTGGCCCGCGGTCATGGACACGTACTGGAAGCTGGACGCGAAGCCGCGCCGGCCGGGCGCGGACGCCTCGGTGAGGTAGGTCGCGCTGGCCGCGTACTCGCCGCCGACCGAGAGCCCTTGCAGCATGCGGGCGAGGAGCAGCACCGCGACGCCACCGTACCCGGCCACCGCGTAGGTCGGCGCGACGGCGATGAGGACGGCCGAGGCGGACATCAGGGTGACGGTGAGGGTCAGCGCGGCCTTGCGGCCCTTGCGGTCACCGACCCGGCCGAGCAGCCAGCCGCCCACCGGCCGCAGGAAGAAGCCGACCGCGAAGATCCCCATGGTGTTCATGAGGTTGGCGGTGTCGTTCCCCTTCGGGAAGAAGGAGTCGGCGAAGTACACCGCGAAGCTGGCGTACACGAACCAGTCGAACCACTCGACCATGTTGCCGGCCGAGCCGACCCAGATCTTCTTCCACTGCTCTCGTCCCATGACCGATCACGGTCGCCGACGGGCGCCCGCCACGGCAAGAGCGCGGCGGGCAACGATCACGCTTCGTTACCTGCGGAGCATGCGCACCGCCTGCGGATATCCGCTTTCTGGCGTACGTTCAGCGGACGTGCCGCAGGAACACGTCGGTCTCGTGGTTGGTGTCGCCGGTGACCAGGTCGTCCAGGTACGGCTCGAAGACGACTTCGCGGCCGTCCGGTGTCATCGCGTCCGGCCCGGCGGTGCCCATCCGGGGCCTGCCGTCGGTGCCGGGGC
The DNA here is from genome assembly GCF_044327805.1 of Streptomyces sp. NPDC018019. Taxonomy (NCBI): domain Bacteria; kingdom Bacillati; phylum Actinomycetota; class Actinomycetes; order Kitasatosporales; family Streptomycetaceae; genus Streptomyces; species Streptomyces sp. NPDC018019. Next base: position 7,460 of record NZ_JBIRGD010000036.1, read on the forward strand.
TGACCAGGGTGTCCTCGTCCGTCCCCAGGTCCTTGAGGTACAGCCCGTACTCGACGCCGCAGGAATGCAGCAGCAGGCGCCGGCCGTCCGGGCTGATCGCGGCGTTGAACGAGCCGCCGCCGACCGCCTCGGAGCCGTCGGGCGCGGTGTTCACCCGCTCGGTGCGCGGCCCGTGGCCACCGGCCGCCGCGGGCGGACCGCCGGCCGCCACCGTCCCTGCGAGCGCGGCGGCCACCACGGCACCCGCCCATCCGCGTCTGCCCGTACCCGTGCCCTCGCCCATGCTTCCCCCGGAAACACCCGCCCCGGCCCTGCGCCGGAGCGCCAGGGGATGCAACCGCGTCTCCGGCGACCGGGTCAATGCGCTCTTTTCCGTACAACCGGTGCGGAAGTTGGGGCGTCCGGAGGCGGCGGGCGTTCTCCGTACACCCCTGGTGTTCACCCCCCGGCCGTGGGCATCAGCGCCTCGTCCAGGAACTCCCCCACGTGCCGCAGCACCTGCGCCCGGTCCAGCCCCGGCAGGCCGACGACGAGGTGCGTGCTGAAGCCGTCCAGCAAGGCCCGCGTACGGGTGGCGAAGCGCTCCGCGTCCACGGCCCGCAGTTCGCCCTGCGAGGCGCCCTCGACCATCAGCGCCACCAGGTCCCGGTGCCAGGCCAGCTCCAGTTCGAGCTGGCGCTCGCGGGTCTCGTCGTCCGCGTTCTGCGAGCGGTTCCACACCTCCAGCCACAGCGTCCAGCGCGGGTCCCGGTGCCCTTGGGGGAGGTACAGCTCCACCAGTGCGTCGAGCCGCTCGCGCGCCGGGACGCGGCGGGCGAGCGCGGCCCGGCGCTGGGCACCCAGCTGTTCCTCGCTCCACTGGAGCGTCTGGAGGAGTAGCTCGTCCTTGGTGCCGAAGTAGTAGAGGATGTGCCCGCTGCTCATTCCGACCTCGCGGCCCAGCCCGGCCATGGTCAGCCGGTCCAGGCCCGCTTCGGCGATGGTGGCCATGGCCGCGGCCAGGACCTGCTCGCGGGGCTGGGTGAGCCGCCGTCGGGGGCGGCGGGCCGGTCCGGGCACGGGAACCTCCGAGAACGTCACACGGTGCCCACCTTGGGCTGCTGCTGGGTGATGCAGTGGATGCCACCGCCCGCTGCGAAGATCGTACGGGCGTCGGTCAGCGTCACCGCGCGCTCGGGGAACAGCCGCCGGAAGATTTCCGCTGCGTGCTCGTCGCGCGGGTCACCGAAGCCGCACAGCACCACGCCGCCGTTGCACAGGTAGTGGTTGATGTACGAGTAGTCCACCGGCTCGCCGTCCACCTCCACGACGGTCGGCGCGGGCACCTCGACCACCTCCAGCCGCTTGCCGCGGGCGTCCTTCGAGGCGCGCAGCAGGTTGACGATCTCGGCGCACACCGCGTGGTCGGGGTGGGCCGGGTCGGGCTGGGTGTGCGCGACGACGACGCCGGGCCGGGCGAAGGCCGCGACGATGTCCACGTGCCCGCGGGTGCCGAACCGCCCGTAGTCGGCGGTCAGTCCGCGCGGCAGCCAGATCGCCTTGGTGGTGCCGAGGCAGGCGTGGATCTCCGCCTCGACCTCCTCCCGGGTACGGCCCGGATTACGCCCGGGATCAAGCTGCACGGTCTCCGTCAGCAGCACCGTCCCTTCCCCATCCACATGCAGGCCGCCGCCCTCGTTCACCAGCGACGACGCGTACGTACGGGCTCCGGCCAGACCGGCCACGTACCCGCCGGCCTCCGCGTCCCGCTCCCAGCGGGCCCAGTCCTGGCCGCCCCACCCGTTGAACACCCAGTCCACGGCGGCCAGTTGCCCCGCCCCGTCGGCCAGGAAGGTCGGCCCGATGTCCCGCATCCACGCGTCGTCGAGCGGCCGCTCGACCACCTCGATGTCCGGACCGAGCAGCAGCCGCGCTCCCGCCGCCTGCCCGGGAGCCGCCACGACGGTGACCGGCTCGAAGCGGCGCACCGTACGCGCGACGGCGGCCCACGCACGGCGGGCCTGCTCCAACTCCTCGCCGCCCTCCGCACCGAAGGTGGCGTTGGGCCCCGGCCAGGCCATCCAGGTGCGCTCGTGCGGCGCCCACTCGGCAGGCATACGGAAGCCGTCGGCGGCGGGGGTGGTCATGGGGACCTCCGGGCTCAGGAGCGGAACGAAAGAGCAAGGCGGGGCGACCCCCGTCCGGGCCGCCCCGCGGATCGTGCGCGGCACCGGCCCGGTGGCGCTTTTGGAGCGCCACTCTAACCAGTGCCACTCAGCCTGCCAACCATTCTCCAGCGATCGCCACAGACCACTTTGACCAACACACAAATGCGCGGCATCGCCCCATCCCCTTCACCGCACCCCACCGTCGGGCCTCGCCCCCGGCCGGCCGTCCCGGCACGGATACCGGTGGCCGCCACCCCTTATGTGCGGCCGACTCATCGACCGGGTGCTCGGCCTACTGCTCTCGCTCCGCTATCCCGCCCGGCCACCTTGAGGGCGGCGGTGACAGCGAGGCCGGCGGACTGGCCCGACCGCCGGCCCCCCGGCCCAGTTTCGGCCCCCTCCTCACCGCCCCATCGGCGGGCTCCGCCCCCACTTCCGTGGCCCGTCCAATCCGCGATGACCTCGCTCGCCCTGCCGTGTGTAGCTCCGACCCGTCACGAACACGCCGCAGCGACGGGGAGGGCTGCATGGCGCACAACCATTTCACCGTCCATCCGGACAAACTTCGCGGCTTGTCCCATGACTTCAAGCAGGTGGAAAACAGACTGGAAGGGAAGGTCGACACCTTCGCTCCGCATTGACCGATCCGGACGGCGCATACGGCGGCTGAAGGCGGAGCGTAACCATGTGGCGGGTCAAAAGAAGCATCCGTACCTACCGCGACAATCCCGCATGGCACCACTACCGCAAGACTGCGCCTCCTGAATGGGTGAATCAGTTCGGCGTCCCCGGCCACCCCTTCGGCACCTGCCGCAATCACGCCCGGAATGTGCTCGAAGGGCAGGTGCGGGGGTATCCCGCGACGCTCTTCCACCTGGCCGCAGTACGAAAAGGCGGACGGTACGGCACCGACGTCAACATGTACTCGATAGCCGTACTGACGCTTCCCACAGCACTCCCCGACACCTCCGTGTCCACCGGAACACTCGTCTACCGGCTCCGTTCGGACCCCCTCCCGCCACACGCGGGAAAGCCGGTTCGCCTGCCGTCCGGCCGCAGGCCCCGCATGATCAAGTGTTCCGTCGACCCGGCCTTCGCCGAACTGGCCATCACCGAGGAGGTCGTCCGGATGACGGCAGACGCAAAGGCGGGATGGCGTCTGCACGGCCACCACATGATCGGCTGGATCAGCGGACGGCGCCCGTACGAGAAGATCGTCAGCCTGGCAGAGACCATGACCGCCATTCTCGGAGAGCTTCCCGCGTCCGTGTGGAGAGCAGGCACCGGTGACCGCTCTTCAGGTGAGCGCTGACCGGCCTGCCACCCAAAAAAGTGCGCTGCCCGAAGCACGGCATGCGACCACCACTGCTACACCCCGGGCAGTGTGCCGGTGGTTTCGATTTCCTTCAGACGCGCGGAGAACCCGGGGATGCGATGCGCGCAAGCCAAGCGAGAACGGTGCCGACGATCTCACGCACCACCTCGTACCCGCTCTCGCCTCGGCGCGTCGGAAACCACCGGCGAAGGGATCATGGGTCGGTCGTGCCGAACGGCCGCCCGGCGAGGTGCCGGGCGGCCGTTCGGCCGGGCGTGGGCGGGGTCAGCCCAGGGGGTGCATCCAGCCGTGGGTGTCCGGGGTGGTGCCGGTCTGGAGGTCCAGGAGGGCCTTGCGGAGCTTCATGGTGACCTCGCCGGGCTTGCCGTCGCCGACGGTCCAGGAGGCGGCCTCGGACTTGACCGAGCCGACGGGGGTGATGACGGCGGCGGTGCCGCAGGCGAACACCTCGGTCAGGGAGCCGTCCTCGGTGGCGGCCTTCCAGTCCTCGACGGAGATACGGCCCTCGGCGGCCTCGTACCCGAGGTCGGTGGCGATCTTCAGGAGCGAGTCGCGGGTGATGCCGGGCAGCAGCGAGCCGGACAGCTCCGGGGTGACGATCTTGTTCCCGTACACGAAGTACAGGTTCATGCCGCCCATCTCCTCGATCCAGCGGCGCTCGATCGCGTCCAGCCAGACGACCTGGTCGCAGCCGTGCTGGGCGGCCTGGGCCTGGGCGACGAGGGAGGCGGCGTAGTTGCCGCCGGTCTTGGCGGCGCCGGTGCCCCCGCGCACGGCGCGCACGTACTCCTGCGAGAGCCAGACCGAGACCGGCTGGACGCCGCCGGTGAAGTAGGCGCCGGCGGGCGAGGCGATGACGATGAACAGGTACTCGTTGGCCGGCCGGACACCCAGCCCGACCTCGCTCGCGATCATGAAGGGGCGCAGGTAGAGCGATTCCTCACCGTTGGTCGGCACCCAGTTCTTGTCCTGCCTGACCAGGGCGTCACAGGCCTCGATGAACGTTTCGACGGGCAGCTCGGGCATGCCCAGACGGCGGGCGGACGCCTGGAAGCGCCGGGCGTTGGCGTCCGGGCGGAAGGTGGCGACGGTGCCGTCGGGCTGGCGGTAGGCCTTGAGCCCCTCGAAGATCGTCTGCGCGTAGTGCAGCGTCATGTTGGCCGGGTCCATGGACAGCGGCGCGTACGGCACCAGCTGCGCGTCGTGCCAGCCGCGGCCCTCCGTCCACTTGATCGTCACCATGTGATCGGTGAAGTACCGGCCGAAGCCGGGGCTGGCCAGGATCTTCTCCCGCTCCGCAGCGGGCAGCGGGTGGGCGCTGGGCTTGAGCTCGATCGTGGGCGTCGTCATGAGTGCGTGTCCTTCACCGGTGAGGTTGTGGGGCCGCGCTCACGAACTCCTTGTCGGTACAGGACGTCCGGTACTCCCCTCGTACGGCGGCTCCACGTTCGATTATCGCTCCCGTGCTGCCGGGGACGGAAATGCCGTGGTGCGGAGGACGGGACGCCCGGCCCGGAACCGGACCCGTGTGCGCCTGCCAGGGGACGATGGTCGCACCCAACCCGGCGGTAGCACAGTCACGGACATGCGCGACAGCGCCGGGGCACGGTGCCCCGGCGCTGTCACCGGCGGATGGCCTCCCGTCGGAGGGCGGGTCTCAGCCCGCCACCCGGGCGGCGAGCGCGTCGCCGATCTCGTCGGTGGTGCGCGGCGCGGTGCCGCGGGCTTCGAGGTCGGCGGCGACGGCGTCCTCGATACGGGCCGCCTCGGCGTCGTGACCGAGGTGGCGCAGGAGGAGCGCGACGGACAGCACGGTGGCCGTCGGATCGGCCTTGCCGGTGCCGGCGATGTCCGGCGCCGAGCCGTGTACCGGCTCGAACATGGACGGGAAGGCGCCGGTGGGGTTGATGTTGCCGGAGGCGGCCAGGCCGATGCCGCCGGTCACGGCGGCGGCGAGGTCGGTGAGGATGTCACCGAAGAGGTTGTCGGTGACGATCACGTCGAACCGCTCGGGCTGGGTGACGAAGAAGATCGTCGCGGCGTCCACGTGCAGGTAGTCGGTGGTGACCTCGGGGTACTCCTCGCCCACCGCGTCGAAGATCTTCTTCCACAGGTGGCCGGCGTGCACCAGGACGTTGTTCTTGTGCACCAGCGTCAGCTTCTTGCGCGGCCGGGCGGCGGCCCGCGCGTAGGCGTCCCGGACCACCCGCTCCACGCCGTACGCGGTGTTCAGGCTGACCTCGGTGGCGACCTCGTGCGGGGTGCCGGTGCGCAGGCTGCCGCCGTTGCCCGTGTACGGGCCCTCGGTGCCCTCGCGGACGACGACGAAGTCGATGTCGGGGCGGCCGGCGAGCGGTGTCGCGGTGTTCGGGAAGAGCTTCGACGGACGCAGGTTGACGTAGTGGTCGAAGGCGAAGCGCAGCTTCAGGAGCAGGCCGCGCTCCAGGACGCCGGACGGCACGGACGGGTCGCCGATCGCGCCGAGCAGGATGGCGTCGTGCTCCTTGAGGGACTCCAGGTCCGCGTCGGACAGCGTCTCGCCGGTGGCGTGCCACCGCCGGGCGCCGAGGTCGTACTCCTTGGTTTCCAGCTTGACGTCCTGCGGGAGGACCGCGCCGAGGACCTTCAGTCCTTGGGCCACGACCTCCTGGCCGATACCGTCACCGGGGATCACTGCGAGGCGAATGCTGCGAGACATGTCTGGACCCTACTCTTCGTCCCATTGCTTGACACGTGCCGTCCGGGATACGGACAGATGACGAGCCGGTCACCTGGCGTTCACCCACAGGGCCCCGACGCGTCGGACAGTGATGCGACGTTGCGCAGCATGGACACACCACGCGTGGGCATTCCCGAGCCGCTGGCGAGCCGCCTGAGCATGCCCGAGCAGCACGAGTACCTCCGGACGAAGCTGACCCGCCGCGGGCTGCTGCGCACCTCCGCCGCCACGGCCGGCGCGGTCGCGGGCGGCGGGCTGCTGGCGGGCCCCGCCCAGGCCGCCTCCCCCACCCTGCTCTCCGCCCCCGCCACCGGTGCGGTGCACGGTTCGGTGGTCGCGCCGTTCGGCCGGCACCTGGCCTTCGGCGCGGACCCCCGGCACCAGATGCGCGTCTCGTGGCAGGTGCCGTTCGCGGTCAGGCGGCCGTTCCTGCGCGTGGGGCTGCGTCCCTGGGACCTGAGCAGGAAGATCCAGGCCGAGGTACGGGAGCTGCACACGCCCGCGCTGAGCAGGAAGCTGCCCGCGGTGGACCAGTACTACCTGCACGCGGCGCTCGACGGGCTGCGGCCGGGCACCACGTACTACTACGGCGTCGGCCACGACGGCTACGACCCGGCCGACCCGCGCCACTTCGGCACCCTCGGCACCTTCCGCACCGCCCCGGCCCGCGCCGAACGGTTCGTCTTCACCGCCTTCGGCGACCAGGGCGTCAGCTACCACGCGCTCGCCAACGACCAGCTCATCCTGGGCCAGAACCCGTCCTTCCACCTGCACGCGGGCGACATCTGCTACGCCGACCCGGACGGCACCGGCACCGATCAGGACACCTACGACGCGCGCCAGTGGGACCAGTTCCTGGCGCAGACCGAGTCGGTGGCCAAGACCGTGCCGTGGATGGTGACGACCGGCAACCACGACATGGAGGCGTGGTACTCCCCCAACGGGTACGGCGGCCAGCAGGCCCGCTGGAGCCTGCCGGGGAACGGCCCGGACGCCGAGAACGCGCCCGGCGTCTACTCGTTCACGTACGGCAACGTCGCCGTCGTCGCGCTCGACGCCAACGACGTCTCGTACGAGATTCCCGCCAATCTGGGCGTGACCGACGACAAGCAGACGACGTGGCTGGACCGGAAGCTGGGGGAACTGCGCGCCACCCGGGGCATCGACTTCATCGTCGTCTTCTTCCACCACTGCGCCTTCTCCACCACCAACTCGCACGCCTCGGAAGGCGGGGTGCGCGACGCCTGGCTGCCGCTCTTCGAGAAGCACCAGGTGGACCTGGTGGTCAACGGCCACAACCACGTCTACGAGCGGACCGACGCGATCAAGGGCGGCCGGGTCGCCAAGAAGGTGCCCATCGGCGAGACGGTGGACTCCGCTCGCGAGGGCATCGTGTACGTGACGGCGGGCGGTGCGGGCAAGTCGCTGTACGACTTCCCCGTGCCCGACAGCTACGAGGGCCACGTCAAGGACCTCGACCACGTGGACACCTACCACTGGGCCAAGGGCAAGGTGAAGGTCAAGGAGACGGTGCAGTGGTCGCGGGTGCGCTACACCGGCTACTCCTTCATCGCGGTCGAGGTGCTGCCGGGCCACCGGCCGCGGATGAAGGTCACCGCACTCGCCGAGTCCGGCGAGAGCATCGACCGCTTCGAGATCACGCGGCGCGGCTGAGGCCGACGGGGGCGGGCACCGCCCGCCCCCGGCACGGTCCCGTGCTCAGTGCCCGGTCGAGCCGCCGTTGTCCCGGCGGTCGAGCGCCCGCTGGAGCGCGGCGGCGGCGTTCTTGCGGTCGGCCTCGTTGGTCGCGCGGGCGGAGTGCCGGATCCTGCGGACAGCGGTCTTGGTCATGATGCGCCTCCAGTGCCAAAGCCCCGAGAAATGAAACGGAAGCGTCCTTCCGGAAACGACCGAAAAGCGCGGGGGCCTCGGCACAGCAGGGATCACCTGCCACACAGCCGGGCCGCACCCGCCACCCGCTCGATCGAGCGGAACGTTCGGCTTCTACAACGCTAAGCCAGCGAAGCCGTGCTGTCTGCACAATTACTTGGGCTTCCTACTATTTGAGACGGGCGATGGCCTGAGGTGCTCGATCGGGTGATCGTCGGACCGGGTGACCGACCACGCCGACGGCCCGGCACCCCCGTAGCGGAGGTGCCGGGCCGTCGGCGTGGTGCGGCTACCGGGTCAGCCCATGTGCGGGTAGCGGTAGTCCGTGGGGGCGACCATCGTTTCCTTGATGGCGCGGGGGGACATCCAGCGGAGCAGGTTGAACTTGGAGCCCGCCTTGTCGTTGGTGCCCGAGGCGCGGCCGCCGCCGAAGGGCTGCTGGCCGACGATGGAGCCGGTGGGGCGGTCGTTGAGGTAGAAGTTGCCGGCCGCGAAGCGCAGCTTCTCCGACGCGTCGGCCAGGACCTGGCGGTCCTGGGCGAGGACGGCGCCGGTCAGGGCGTACGCCGAGGCGGACTCCATCTGCTCCAGCATCGCGTCGAAGTCGGCGTCCTCGTAGACGTGGACGGCGATGATCGGGCCGAAGTACTCGGTCTTGAAGACCTCGTTCTCGGGGTCGGAGCAGACGATCACGGTCGGGCGCACGAAGTAGCCCACCGAGTCGTCGTAGGTGCCACCCGCGACGATCTCGCAGGTCGGGTCCTCCTTGGCACGGTCGATCGCGGCCTTGTTCTTGGCGAAGGAGCGGTCGTCGATGACGGCGCCGATGAAGTTCGACAGGTCGGTGACGTCGCCCATCGTCAGGCCCTCGACCTCGGCGACCAGGTCGTCCTTGAAGCCGCTCTCCCACAGGGAGCGGGCGATGTAGGCGCGGGAGGCCGCGGAGCACTTCTGGCCCTGGTACTCGAAGGCGCCGCGGGTGATGGCGGTCTTCAGGATCGCCGGGTCGGCGGTCGGGTGGGCGACGATGAAGTCCTTGCCGCCGGTCTCGCCGACCAGACGCGGGTAGGAGCGGTAGTTCGTGATGTTCTCGCCGACCGCCTTCCACAGGTACTGGAAGGTGGCGGTGGAGCCGGTGAAGTGGACACCGGCCAGCTCCGGGTGCGGCAGCGCGACCTCGGAGACCTCCTTGCCGTCACCGGTCACCAGGTTGATGACGCCCTTCGGCAGGCCGGCCTCCTCCAGGAGCTGCATGAGCAGGATCGCGGAGTGGGTCTGCGTGGGGGACGGCTTCCAGACGACGACGTTGCCCATCAGGGCGGGCGCGGTCGGCAGGTTGCCGGCGATGGCGGTGAAGTTGAAGGGCGTGATCGCGTAGACGAAGCCCTCCAGCGGGCGGTGGTCCAGGCGGTTCCAGACGCCGTTCGGCTGGATGGGCGGCTGCTCCTGGAGCAGCTCACGCGCGAAGTGGACGTTGAAGCGCCAGAAGTCCACCAGCTCGCAGGGCGCGTCGATCTCGGCCTGCTGGGCGGTCTTGGACTGGCCGAGCATCGTGGAGGCGGCGATGGTCTCGCGCCACGGGCCGGACAGCAGGTCGGCGGCCTTGAGCAGGATCGCGGCACGGTCGTCGAAGGACATGGCGCGCCAGGCCGGGGCGGCGGCCAGGGCGGCGTCGATGGCGTCCTGGGCGTCCTGGCGGGTGGCGTTGGCGTACGTGCCGATGACCGCCTTGTGGTTGTGCGGCTGCACGACGTCGAAGCGCTCGCCGCCGCCCATCCGCTTCTCGCCGTTGATGGTCATCGGCAGCTCGACGGGGTTCTCGGCCAGCTCCTTGAGCTTGGCCTCCAGGCGCGCCCGCTCCGGGGAACCCGGGGCATAGCCGTGCACCGGCTCGTTGTACGGGGCGGGGACGTGGGTCACGGCGTCCATGTCGGCCGTCTCCTTCGATCGGGGGTGTGCGGGTACGTCAAGTTGTGGGGCGCCCGGCCGCGGCGGCGGCCCGGCGCGTGCGGCCCGGCCGGGACCGGGCCCCTGGCTCAGCCCTTGGTGACGAGCGAGCGCAGGAAGAACGCGAGGTTGGCGGGGCGCTCGGCGAGCCGCCGCATGAAGTAGCCGTACCAGTCCGTGCCGTACGGGATGTAGACGCGCATCCGGTGGCCCTCGGCGACCAAGCGCTGCTGCTCGGTCTCGCGGATGCCGTAGAGCATCTGGAATTCGTACTCGGCGGGCTTGCGGCCGAAGCGGCGGGCCAGCTCCTGGCCTATCGCCACCATGCGCGGGTCGTGCGACCCGATCATCGGGTAGCCCTTGCCCGCCATCAGGATCTTCAGGCAGCGTACATACGCCTTGTCGACCTCCCGCTTGTCCTGGAACGCGACCGTCGCGGGCTCCTTGTAGGCGCCCTTGACCAGGCGCACCCGGGAGCCTTCCCCGGCCAGCGCGTGGCAGTCGTCCTCGGTGCGGAAGAGGTAGGACTGGAGCACCGCGCCGGTCTGCGGGAAGCGCGCGCGCAGCTCGCCGAGGATCGCCAGGGTGGAGTCGACCGTGGTGTGGTCCTCCATGTCCAAGGTAACCGTCGTGCCGGCCTCGGCGGCGGCCTCGACGACCGGGGTGACGTTCTTCAGCGCCAGCTCGTGGCCGCCGGGCAGCGCCTGCCCGAAGGCGGAGAGCTTGACCGACATCTCGGCGCGCTCGCCCAGGCCCAGGTCCTTGAGGGCGGCGGTCAGCTGGAGGTAGGCGTCGCGGTTGCGCAGCGCCTCGGCCGGGTCGGTGATGTCCTCGCCGAGGTGGTCGAGGGTGACTTCCATACCGCGGTCCGCCAGGGACCGGACGGCGGCCATGGACGCGTCCAGCCGCTCGCCGGCGACGAAGCGGTCCACGACCGGACGGGTGACCGGAGCGGCCGAAACGATACGGCGGATGCTGTCACTGCGCGCTGCTGCGAGAAGCACGGGACCCAGCACGGGGCACCTCCACGATTCAAGATGACAATGCCGGGCGGGCGCCTGGCAGGCGGGCGCGACGGCAAGATGAGCCACCTGAAACTTAAGGATCTCGCTACTTCCCGGCCATCGACAGCTGTCTGGCCTTCGTGGCCGGGATCTCAGACAGATGTATGAGAATGGGGGGAGACCACAACGGCACCGATGGACACCCGTCCACCGGTGACCACACGGACACCGGCGGCGTACGGCCCCCGGGGTACGACGGAAAGGAGCCGCGCGGCGCATGCGGGGCGACTACCAACAGCTCGTGGACGAGATCTCGGCCGCCCTCGGCGCCCCGGCGACCCTTGAGGACCGGGATTTCGGGCTGATCGCCTTCGGTGCCCACGAAGGCGACGACGACCTGGTCATGGACCCCGTACGGACCCGGTCGATCCTCCAGCGCCGCTCGACGGCGGCGGTCCGGGCCTGGTTCGAGGCGTTCGGCATCGCCCGCGCGACGACGGCGCTGCGCATTCCGCCCGACCCGGCGGCCGGGGTCTTCAAGGGCCGGATCTGCCTGCCGGTGCGCCACCGCGGCATCGTCCACGGCTACGTCTGGCTGCTGGACGACGGCCATCTGACCGACCTGGAGCTGGGCGGCGGGGGGACGCCGCCGGACCCCCGGATCGAGCAGGCGATGGAGTCGGCCGCCGGCATCGGCGCCCTGCTGGCCGCGGAGGCCCGCGCGGGCGCCGAGCTGGGCGATCTGCTGCGGACGCTGCTGCTGTCCCGGCCGGCGGAGCGGACCACCGCGGTGGCGGCGCTGCGCGACGGGCTGCGGTCCGCCGCGGACGCGCCCCTGATGGTGGTCGCGGTGGCACCGTGGGACATCCCGGAAGCCGATCAGGCGCCGCTGCCGAACCTGCCGGGGCTCCTCGCCGCCTGCGCGCTGCCGGCCACGAACGGAGCCGCCAGCGGATCCCCCAACGGGTCGGCAAACGGCTTCGCGGACGGCGCCGAGGCCCCGCACCCGGCCCTGTCCGCCGCCTCCTCCGCTCCGGCACCGCGCCGCGCCGCACCCGCCCCACCACCGCGCGCGACCGCCGGCGCCCCCTCCCTGGCGGCTCTGGTACGGCTGCGCTCGCCGTCCTCCCTGGCCGCGGCCCACACCGTCGCCGAGCACCTGCTGCGTTCCCCGCGCGCGGGCGGCGGCCTGGCGCCGTCCGGGGCGGCATCCCGTACGCTGCCGGGCGCCGCCGGACTCGGCACTCCTGTACGGGACTTGGCCGGACTGCCCGCCGCCTGGCAGGAGGCGCTGGCCGCGGCGCGGGCCGCGCGCGCCGAGCCGCGGCTGGGCCCGGTGGCCGAATGGGCAGCCATCGGCTCGTACCGGCTGCTCACAGGACTTCCGTCGGCCGAACCGGACGCGACCGTACGCCCCCTGCTGACGCCCGCGCACAGCGAACTCGCCCGTACCGCCGAGGTGTTCCTCGACTGCGCCGGCCAGGCGGGCCGAGCTGCCCAGGCCCTCGGCATTCACCGCCAGACGCTGTACTACCGGCTGGGCCGCGTCGAGAAACTGACCGGACTGGACCTGGACGAGGGCGGGGACCGCCTGCTGCTGCACATGGCGCTGAAAACGGCGCGGCTGTGACGCGGGAGAGCGGTGGCGCGCCGTCCGCCGCCCCGGGGCTCCGCCGCTCCTACGGAGGACGGACCGCCCGTGCATACGGGTTGTTGAGTACTGGACAGACTGCGGGCCCGGGCGCACGATGTGAGTCCGCGGGGCACCGGGATCCGGTGGGGTGAACGGGGCAGCGCGGAGGTGCGGCCGCCGCCGGGAGAAGAACCGGAACCGGCGGCGACCGGCTGCCGGGTGGCGGGGCTCCTCTTCCCCGCACCCGGCTGCCGCCCTTCCTGAATGCCGGAGGCGCGCGGGAAGACCTCTGGCTGGACAGGCCGGGAAGGGCGGTGCCGGAGTCGCTTGTTCGCTGCCTGGCGCGGATCTCCGGCCGATCATGGGTGGGAACTGCTTCGGCGACCTCTGGGTCTGGGAGATCCGGGCCCGGCGGCAGCTGCTGCCCGGTCCCGTACGGGGAGCCTAGAACCGGGCGGCGCCGCCGGACAAGTGCTGCACGGTCAAATACCAGAAGCTCTCGGCCGGTTGACCGGCGCGGACGGAGGCGGACCGGACGGCCGGGGTCCGCTCGGCGTCAGGAACCGGCCGGTCCGCCGGGGTCCGCTCGGCGTCAGGAACCGGCCGGTCCGCCGCGGTCCGCGTACGGTCAGGAATCCGCCGTTCCGCCGCCGCCCGAGGCCGCCCCGGTTCCGGCACCGTCCGTACCCGCCTCCCCCCCGGCGCCGCCCTCCCCCGCCGCGCCGCCTTCACCTTCTGCACGCTCCGCACGCGGCCCGAGCACCGAACCGGACAGCACCCGCCGCATCGCCTCCACGAGATCCCCGCCCGAGGGCACCGTCCCGGGGGTGATCAGGGACTGCACCATCAGGCCGGTGAGCAGCGCCTGGTAGAAGGAGCCGACGACGCGCGCCGCCTCCGCGTCGACCGCGGTGTCCGGTACGCCTTCGAAGACCGCGACCAGCCCCTCGCCGCCCTCCGGCAGGACGGAGGCCAGCGCCGCCCGCAGCTCGGGATCGCGGGGCAGCAGGCCGAGCACCTCGACCTGTGAGGTCACGAACTCCCGCTGCTCCTGGAAGCGCAGCAGGATGCGGTCCCACATGGCCGCGAAACGCGCCACGGGGTCGCCCTCCGCGGCCGTCCCGCCGGCCTCCTCCGTGGCGGCGAAGCCCTCGCCCCACTCCGCGACGGTCTCCACCAGCGCCTGGCGCATCAGGACGTCCTTGGAGCCGTAGTGGTAGCCGATGGAGGCCAGGTTGGCACCGGAGGCGGCCACGATGTCGCGGGCGGTGGTGCGTGCGTATCCCTTTTCGAGCAGGCAGCGCTTGGCGCCTTCCAGCAGGTCTTCGCGGTGTCCCATGCGGCCAGCCTATGCCTGTCGGACACCTGTCCTGGACGGGCGTCTCATACGGCTGTCCCACGGGCGGTCCGCCCGTCGGGGAAGAGACCGGCCCGCCGCACGCTCGGTGCGGCGGGCCGGGCCCGTGGTGCGGCGGCAGGGCCGGAAGCGACGGCGCCCTTCCCGGTGGCCGGCGTCACCGGTCCCGCTCGGGCCCCATGCCGCCGCGGCCCCGCTCGGGCTCCGTACCGCCGGTGCCCCGCTCCGGCATCGGGCCGCTCCGGCCGCGGCGGCCGCGCCGTCCGGTGCCCTTGCCGTCGTCGAACTCCAGCTCTTCCCGGTGGACTTCGGTGTTGATCTCCTGCTGTTCGGTGACCCGCTCGGTCTCCAGCCGGACCCGCTCGACGGGCACGTTCTCCTTGCGGACGACGACCTGCTCCTCGTAGAGCGTGACGTCGACCTCGCCGTCACCGAGCTTCGGCTGCTGGGTCCGCCCCTTGCGGCGGTCCGCTTCGCTGATCTTCTCGCGCCGGATGCGCGCCTCGTCGTGGCTGACCGGTACGGAGCGGTGCACCTCCTCGGCCGTCACGTGCTTGCGCAGCCGGGCGTGCCCGGCCTCGTGCGACTCGGTGCCCACCTCGATGTGCTCCTCGGAGAGGATCATCTCCGGATTCTGCTCCTTGCCGCGCGCCGCGTCGGTGTCCTGGCCGCGGGACATGGCCATCGCGCCGGCGCCCGCCCCGGCCAGCGGCCTGGACTCGCGCTCCCGGCGACGCTCCTCCGGCGGGCGCATGCCGACCGTGCCGGCGGCTCCGGCGGCTCCCGCGGTGCCCATTCCGGCGCCGGTGGTCGTGGTGCGGCCGGGAACCGTGCCGGACGGGGTGGTGCCCGGACGCGCGATCCCGTAGTGCCGGTACAGCCGCTCCTCCTCGGCCGGCTCCAGGTGGCCGTCCGCGTCGATCCGCGGCGCGTCCTTGATCTGGTCCTTGGTGTACGGAACCTGAAGTTCGTCGCCCACGCGCCGGGCCCCGGCGAGCGGTACGAAGGTCTCCTTCATGCCGAACAGGCCGGTGCGCACGGTGATCCACTCGGGCGCGTCGGTGGCGTCGTCCCGGTAGATCTGCTGGACCGAGCCCACCTTGGTGCCCTCCGCGTCGACCACGTTCATGCCGGTCAGATCCTGAGGGTTCTCACCCAGGGGTGCATTCATGGCGTCGCTCTCCTTCCGCACGCGCCGGCAGGGGGCACGCGCAGTTCCCATTGCGCGTCGCCCCGCAGCGCGCAGCGAGTCGGAAAACCCCCGGGCCACCGGTCCGGCGGCGTGTTTCCGGGGCGCCCGGCATCACCCCGCACTACGCCGAACGGGTGAATGGTTGCGGCGTCATCCACCGGGCACCGGCGCCGCACGGCAGCGGGCCCGGCCCCGCCGCAGCAGGGTCCGGGCCCGGTGGCCGCACGGTCCGGCCGGGACTCAGTCCGCGAGGTTGACCGCGCGCGCCGAGGTGGCGCCGATCTCCTCGGCGATCTCCGCGAGCACCGGCGTCGGGATCGTGTCGTCCACGGTCAGCGCGACCAGCGCCTCGCCGCCCGCGTCGGCCCGCGAGACCTGCATGCCGGCGATGTTGATGCCCGCCTCGCCGAGGATCCGGCCGAGCGTGCCGACCACGCCGGGGCGGTCGCCGTAGCGCAGGAAGGCCATGTGGTCGGCGAGCGCGAGGTCGATCGAGTGCTCACCGACCGCGACGATCTTCTGCTGGTTCTTGTTGCCGGCCAGCGTGCCGGAGATGGAGACCTCGTCGCCGCCGGCGAGGGTGCCGCGCACCGTGACCACGTTGCGGTGCTCGGGCGACTCGCTGCTGGTGGTCAGCCGCACCTCGACGCCGCGCTCCTGCGCGAACAGCGGGGCGTTCACGTACGAGACGGTCTCGGCGACCACGTCCTCGAAGACGCCCTTGAGCGCGGACAGTTCCAGCACCTTGACGTCGTGCTGGGTGATCTCGCCGTACACCTCCACGTCGAGGCGGACCGCGACCTCGCCCGCCAGCGCGGTGAAGATCCGGCCCAGGCGCTCGGCCAGCGGCAGGCCCGGCTTGACGTCCTCGGCGATCACACCGCCCTGGACGTTGACCGCGTCCGGCACCAGCTCGCCCGCCAGCGCCAGCCGCACCGACTTGGCGACCGCGATGCCCGCCTTCTCCTGCGCCTCGCCGGTCGAGGCGCCGAGGTGCGGGGTGGCGACAACCTGGTCGAACTCGAACAGCGGGGAGTCCGTACAGGGCTCGGTGGCGTACACGTCCAGGCCGGCGCCGGCCACCCGGCCCTCCTTGAGGGCGCTGGCCAGCGCGGTCTCGTCCACGATGCCGCCGCGCGCGGCGTTGACGATGCGCACCGTCGGCTTGACCTTGTGCAGCGCCTCGTCACCGATCAGGCCGATGGTCTCGGGCGTCTTGGGGAGGTGGACGGTGATGAAGTCCGCGACCTCCAGCAGCTCCTCCAGGGAGACCAGCTTGACGCCCATCTGCGCGGCGCGGGCGGGCTGCACGTACGGGTCGTACGCGACGATCTTCATGCCGAAGGCCGACATCCGCTGCGCGACCAGCACGCCGATGCGGCCGAGGCCGACCACGCCGAGGACCTTCTCGGACAGCTCGACACCGGTGTACTTGCTCCGCTTCCACTCGCCGTTCTTCAGCGCGGTGTTGGCCTGCGGGATGTTGCGGGCGGTGGCGAGCAGCAGGCCGCAGGCCAGCTCGGCGGCGGTGACGATGTTCGAGGTCGGCGCGTTGACGACCATCACGCCGGCCTTGGTGGCGGCGGAGACGTCGACGTTGTCCAGGCCTACGCCGGCACGGGCGACGACCTTGAGCTTGCGGGCGGCGGCGATCGCCTCGGCGTCGACCTTGGTCGCGCTGCGCACGAGGATCGCGTCGACGTCGGCGATGGCGGGGAGCAGCTCGGCGCGGTCGGCGCCGTTGCAGTGCCGGATCTCGAAGTCCGGGCCGAGGGCGTCGACGGTGGCGGGCGACAGTTCCTCGGCGATCAGTACGACAGGTTTGGAGCTCACGTGGTCTTCATCCTCACTAGTCCTGGGGGCCCCTCCCGTGCCCCTTCCGGCAACGGGGGAGGACGGCCGTCCCGACGGCCGAAGGCGGTGAAGGGGGCAGCCGCGTGGAAGACGCACGACGCTGTGAGCCTGACGCGCTTGTGGTGTGCAGTGTAGTGGCGGCCCCCGCCCGTTCATCCGCCGTTTCGGAAGGATCACCCGGTCGTGGTGGGACGGGATGGACAACACCGGGGTCCGGCCGCGGGCGCCGGTCATGGCGAACGGGGCCGCGGCTCCTGCCACGGCCCCGTGCCGTACGGCTTACTGCTCGTCGTCCACCCAGCTCATGAGCTTGCGCAGCTTCTTGCCGGTGGTCTCCAGCAGGTGGTCCTCGTCGGCCTTCTTGTACTCGTTGTACTTCGGCAGGCCGGCGTTGTACTCCGCCATCCAGTTGTTGGCGAAGGTGCCGTCCTGGATCTCGGCGAGCACCTTCTTCATCTCGGCCTTGGTGGCGTCGTTGACGATCCGCGGGCCGGTGACGTAGTCGCCCCACTCGGCGGTCTCGGAGACCGACCAGCGCATCTTCTCCAAGCCGCCCTCGTACATGAGGTCCACGATCAGCTTCAGCTCGTGCAGGCACTCGAAGTACGCGATCTCCGGCTGGTAGCCGGCCTCGACCAGCGTCTCGAAGCCCGCCTTGACCAGCGCCGAGGCGCCGCCGCAGAGCACCGCCTGCTCACCGAAGAGGTCGGTCTCGGTCTCCTCGGTGAAGGTGGTCTTGATGACGCCGGCGCGGGTGCCGCCGATGGCCTTGGCGTACGACAGGGCCAGCGCGAAGGCGTTGCCGGTGGCGTCCTGCTCGACGGCCGCGATGCACGGCACGCCGCGGCCCTCCTCGTACTGGCGGCGCACCAGGTGGCCCGGGCCCTTGGGGGCGACCATGCAGACGTCGACGTTCTCCGGGGGCTTGATGAAGCCGTAGCGGATGTTCAGGCCGTGACCGAAGAACAGCGCGTCGCCGTCCTTGAGGTGGTCCTTGACGGACTCCTCGTACACCTTGGCCTGGATCGGGTCCGGCACCAGGATCATGATGACGTCGGCCTCTTCGGCCGCCTCGGCGGGGCTGACCACGCGCAGCCCCTGCTCCTCGGCCTTGACCTTCGACGTGGAGCCCTCGTGCAGGCCGACGCGCACGTCGACGCCCGAGTCCCGCAGGGAGAGGGCATGGGCGTGGCCCTGGCTGCCGTAGCCGAGAACCGCAACCTTGCGGCCCTGGATGATGGACAGGTCGGCGTTTTCGTCGTAGAACAGCTCGGCCACTTCGGGTATCTCCTTGGATCTAGCTGGTTGCCGACACATTACGTCGGGCGGGGAAAGAAAGGTTCGGGGGTCTCGCGATACGGTCCGGCCGGGCCCGGACGGCTCAGGCGGAGCGGTCGAGCGCGCGCAGCGAGCGGTCCGTAATGGACCGGGCACCGCGCCCTATGGCGATGGTGCCGGACTGCACCAACTCCTTGATGCCGAACGGCTCCAGCATCTTGAGCATCGCTTCGAGCTTGTCGCTGCTGCCGGTCGCCTCGATGGTCACCGCGTCCGGGGAGACGTCGACGGTCTTGGCGCGGAAGAGCTGGACGATCTCCACGATCTGCGAGCGGGTCTCGTTGTCGGCGCGCACCTTGGCCAGCACCAGTTCCCGCTGGACCGCGGAGCCGGGTTCCAGCTCGACGATCTTCAGGACGTTGACGAGCTTGTTGAGCTGCTTGGTGACCTGCTCCAGCGGGAGCGATTCGACGCTCACCACGATGGTGATGCGGGAGATGTCGGGGTGCTCGGTGACGCCGACGGCGAGCGAGTCGATGTTGAATCCGCGGCGGGAGAACAGCGCGGCGATCCGGGCCAGGATGCCGGGGGTGTTCTCCACCAGGACGGAGAGCGTGTGCTTGGACATGGTCGGTCTTCTCTCTTCTATCCGCGTGTCTCGCGTCCCGGCTGCTCAGTCGTCTTCGGTGTCGCCGAAGTCGGGGCGCACCCCGCGGGCCGCCATGACCTCGTCGTTGGAGGTGCCGGCCGCGACCATCGGCCAGACCTGGGCGTCCTCGTGGACGATGAAGTCCACCACGACCGGGCGGTCGTTGATCGCGTTCGCCTTGGCGATCACCGCGTCCAGCTCGGCCGGGTCCTCGCAGCGCATCGCGACGCAGCCCATCGCCTCGGCCAGCTTGACGAAGTCCGGCACCCGGGTGCCGCCGCCGGAGACGTCCGCGGTCGCCAGGCTGTCCTCGGGGCCGCGGTGCAGCACGGTGTTCGAGTAGCGCTGGTTGTAGAAGAGCGCCTGCCACTGGCGGACCATGCCCAGGGCACCGTTGTTGATGATCGCGACCTTGATCGGGATGTTGTTCAGCGCGCAGGTGACCAGCTCCTGGTTGGTCATCTGGAAGCAGCCGTCGCCGTCGATCGCCCAGACCGTGCGGTCCGGCTGCCCGGCCTTGGCGCCCATGGCGGCCGGGACGGCGTAGCCCATCGTCCCGGCGCCGCCGGAGTTCAGCCAGGTGCACGGCTTGTCGTAGTCGATGAAGTGGGCGGCCCACATCTGGTGCTGGCCGACGCCAGCGGCGTAGACGGTGCCCTCGGGGGCCAGCTCGCCCAGGCGCTGGATGACCTGCTGCGGGGCGAGGCTGCCGTCGTCCGGGTGGCTGTAACCGAGCGGGTAGGTCTCGCGCCAGCGGTTGAGGTCCTTCCACCAGGCGGTGTAGTCGCCGGTGTGGCCGGCCGCGTGCTCGGCCTGGAGGGCGACGACCAGGTCGGCGATGACCTCGCGGGCGTCACCGACGATCGGCACGTCGGCCGCGCGGTTCTTGCCGATCTCGGCCGGGTCGATGTCGGCGTGCACGACCTTGGCGAACGGGGCGAAGGAGTCCAGCTTGCCGGTGACGCGGTCGTCGAAGCGGGCGCCGAGCGCGACGATCAGGTCGGACTTCTGCAGCGCGGTGACGGCGGCGACCGTACCGTGCATGCCCGGCATGCCCAGGTGCTGCGGGTGGGTGTCGGGGAAGGCGCCCAGGGCCATCAGGGTGGTGGTGACGGGCGCGCCGGTCAGCTCGGCCAGCACCTTCAGTTCGGCGGTGGCGCCGGACTTCAGCACACCGCCGCCGACGTACAGGACCGGGCGCCGGGCCTCGGCGATCAGCCGGGCGGCCTCCCGAATCTGCTTGGCGTGCGGCTTGGTGACCGGGCGGTAGCCGGGCAGGTCGGTGTGCGGCGGCCAGGAGAAGGTGGTCTGCGCCTGGAGGGCGTCCTTGGCGATGTCCACCAGGACCGGTCCCGGGCGGCCCGTGGAGGCGATGTGGAACGCCTCGGCGATGGTGCGGGGGATCTCGGCCGCGTCGGTGACCAGGAAGTTGTGCTTGGTGATCGGCATCGTGATGCCGCAGATGTCCGCCTCCTGGAAGGCGTCCGTGCCGATCGCCTTGGAGGCGACCTGGCCGGTGATCGCGACCATCGGGACGGAGTCCATGTGGGCGTCGGCGATCGGGGTGACGAGGTTGGTGGCACCGGGTCCCGAGGTGGCCATGCAGACGCCGACCTTGCCGGTGGCCTGTGCGTAGCCGGTGGCGGCGTGGCCCGCGCCCTGCTCGTGGCGGACCAGGACGTGGCGGACCTTCGAGGAGTCCATCATCGGGTCGTACGCGGGGAGGATGGCGCCCCCCGGAATGCCGAACACGGTGTCGGCCCCGACCTCTTCGAGCGAACGGATGAGGGACTGCGCGCCCGTGACGTGCTCCACGGTGGCGGGTGCGTGCGCCCCGCCGGAGTGTCGGGCCCGCGGCTGCGGATGGTGGGCCCCGGTGGCCTGCTCGGTCATCT
The DNA here is from genome assembly GCF_044327805.1 of Streptomyces sp. NPDC018019. Taxonomy (NCBI): domain Bacteria; kingdom Bacillati; phylum Actinomycetota; class Actinomycetes; order Kitasatosporales; family Streptomycetaceae; genus Streptomyces; species Streptomyces sp. NPDC018019. The sequence continues at coordinate 28,361 of NZ_JBIRGD010000036.1, forward strand.
GCGTCTCTTCTCGAAGCTGAGGGTTTTGGTGGGGTATGGGGGTGGTTATGCAACAAAAAACCCCTCGTGCCATGAGGCAAGCGAGGGGAGCGCGCCGGTGCGGAGCGCTGGGTTTCTCAGGGGACCCAGCTTCAGCCGACGCGCTTTCCAAGTACGAGAATTCGGGTGCGCATGGAACTGACCCTCCCCCCGGGGCCAGCCGAGTGTCAAGTGGGTGGGACGGAGGTCTCACTATTTGGGCGCAGCGGAGGCCGCGCCAGAGCCGCCTCCGCGCCGTCCCGGCCGTCACCCGGCGCGAATCGCCTGGGCAGTTCGCCCAGCACCCGTCCGGGTGACACCGGTTCGCGCCCCTTCTTGACGTGGCGTACGGGCAGGCCCGTACCGCTGAGCACCACCGCCCGGCCCTCGCTGCCCGGACCCGGCACCGGATAGCCGCCCTGTGCCAGCGCGCGGCGCAGCCGGTGCTCGTCCAGCGGCCCGGAGAACGCCATGCCCTGGCCGTGCGTGCAGCCCATCGAACGCAGCGCGACGACCTGCTCGGGCAGGTCGACGCCGTCCGCGACGGACTGCATGCCGAGGTCGGAGGCGATCCGCAGCAGCCCCGATGTGATCTTGTGCAGCCGGGCGGAGTCCACCACCCCGTCGACCAGGTCGCGGTCCAGCCGCAGCACGTCGACGGGCAGCCGGCGCAGCGCGCCGATGGCGGCCGCGCCGCTGCCGAAGCCGTCCAGGGCGATCCGCACCCCCAGACGGCGCAGGGCGACCAGGCGCCGCTCCAGCTCCTCCAGAGGTATCCGCGGATCGGTGTCGGACAGCTCCAGCATCAGTGAGCCGGACGGCAGGCCGTGCCGGGACAGCAGGGCCTCGATGCTCTTGGGCGGCAGCGCGCGGTCCAGCAGCCGGTGGGCCGAGATCCGTACCGCCACCGGGACCGGGTGGCCCGCCCGGTGCCGGCCGGCGGCCTGCTGCACCGCCTCCTCCAGCTGCCAGCGGCCCAGCTCGGCGGTGCGGTCGCCGTCCTCCTTGAGCCGGCCGCGGTCGCCGACCCGCAGGAACTCGGCGGGGGTGAAGAGTATGCCCTGGGCGGAGCGCCAGCGGGCCAGCGCGGCGACCGCCGCGATCCGGCCGTCGGCCAGCTCCACCACGGGCTGGTGCAGCAGCGCGAACTCGCCGTCGTGGAGCGCTGTGCGCAGCTTGGTGGCCAGCTCGGCGCGGCGCACCACGTCGGCCTGCATCTGTGGCGCGTAGAGCTTGACGCAGCCCTTTCCGGCTTGCTTCGCGCGGTACATCGCCAGGTCGGCGTTGCGCATCAGGGGTCCGGGGGTGATGCCCGGCTCGGCGAAGGCCACCCCGATGCTGGCGGCGACCCGGACGTCCCGGCCGTCGATCTTGTACGGGTCGGAGAGCCGGACGCGCAGCCGGTCGGCGACCTCCAGGATGCGGTGTTCGCGGGCCGTGTGGTCGCGGGAGCCGTCCCCCATGATCAGCGCGGCGAACTCGTCGCCGCCCAGCCGGGCCGCGGTGTCCCCGGCCCGTACGGACTCGGCCAGTCTGCGGGCGGCCTGCACCAGGAGCTCGTCCCCCGCCTGATGCCCGATGGTGTCGTTGACCTGCTTGAAGCCGTCCAGGTCGATGTAGAGCACGGCGGTGCCCGGATCGGTGGCGCGGCGGCCGGTCAGCGCCTGGCTGACCCGTTCGGTGAACAGGGCCCGGTTGGGCAGGTCGGTGAGCGCGTCGTGCGAGGCGTTGTGCTGGAGCTGGGCCTGGAGGCGGACGCGTTCGGTGACGTCACGGGAGTTGAAGATGAGACCGCCCTGGTGCCGGTTGACGGTGGACTCCACGTTCAGCCACTTCTCCCCGCCAGGACGGTTCTCCCCCGCGCGGAAGCGGCACTCGATACGGGTGGTCGGCTCCTCCTCGGGCCGGGCCGCGAGGAATCTCCGTACCTCGTGCACCACCCGCCCCAGGTCCTCGGGATGGATGAGGGAGGCCAGCTCGGAGCCGACCAGTTCCTCCGCGTCCCGGCCGTAGACCCCCGCGGCGGCGGGGCTGACGTAGCGCAGTATCCCGGTCGGCGCGGCGATCATGATGACGTCGCTGGAGCCCTGCACCAGTGACCGGAAGTGGTTCTCCTTCTCCGCCAGTTCCTGCGTGAGGGTGATGTTGTCGAGCAGCATGATGCCCTGCCGCACGACCAGGGCGAGGACGACCGTGCAGCCGGTGAAGAGCACCACCCGGTCGATGCGGCGGCCGTCCAGGACGTTGTACAGGATGCCCAGGGTGCAGACGGCGGCGGCCAGGTACGGGGTGAGCGCGGCGAGCGAGCCGGCGATGGGCCGAGGCGCCGCGGTCGTGGCCGTGGCGGGCGGCGTACGGGGCGCGGCGCGCTCGGGCGCGGCGGCCGTGGTGTCGCCGCCGGGCAGCCGGCGGGCCACCCACGGGGCGTACGTCAGCAGCATCGAGCCGGCGAACCAGCCGGCGTCCAGGATCTGGCCGGAGCGGTAGTGCTCGCGCAGCAGCGGCGAGCTGAACAGCGCATCGCACAGCACCGTCAGGGCCAGCGCCGCGATGGCGGTGTTGATCGCCGAGCGGTGCGCCGAGGAGCGCTTGAAGTGCAGCGCGAGCACCATGCTCACCAGCACGATGTCCAGCAGCGGATACGCCAGCGCGAGCGCGCCCTGCGGCACGCTCTGGCCCTGGAAGTGCGCGGTGTGCGCGAGCGCCAGGCTCCAGGAGAGCGTCAGCAGCGAGCCGCCGATCAGCCAGGCGTCCAGCCCGAGGCAGACCCAGCCGGCCTTGGTCACGGGCCTCTTGGCGAGCACGAGCAGGCCCACGATGGCAGGTGGCGCGAAGAGCAGGAAGCAGAAGTCGGCGAGCGACGGGCTCGGCACCGGCTCGCGCAGCACGAACTCGTACCAGCCCCAGATGCCGTTGCCGAGCCCCGCCATCGCGGAGGAGGCGGCGAACAGCAGCCAGGCGGGTCGAAACCGGCCGTGGTGCCTGCGGGCGTACAGGAAGCAGGATCCGGCGGCGGCGAAGGCGGCCAGGCTCAGTCCGAAGTCACCCATGAAGAGGGCCAGTTCGGAGGAGCCCCAGCCGAGCGCGGCGCCCAGGGCGTAGCCGCCGCAGACGACCGCGAGCACGACCTGCGGCACCACGCCCGGGGCCCCGCCGGTCTGCACCGGCGGCCGGGTGAGGACCGCGCCCGTGGCGCTCACCGCTCTCTCCTCCCGTGCACCGTGCGGCATCGTCGTGGTCGGTGCGTGCGGGGCGCCGGCGGCGCCCAGGGACCCGGAGGTGTTCCCCCGGGAGATCGCGGGATGCTTGTTTCGCGATTCGTCCATCGGCCGTACATCGCCCGTCGCCCCCCTCGGTTCCGGTCTTTCGCGCTGCGCCGCATCACTCCCGGCGCGGCCCCCGCTCGGACGATACACCAGGTTCGTCACTCAGGGACATAGCTTCTCTACGCAGCGTGACTGCCGGTGGGATGCGGATACCCAGTGCAGTCGTACGGCCCCGTAGAGCTACCCGCAAGGGGTCCGGGCAGGTTTCACCCGGCCGTAGCCACGACGTTGCACAAGGGCTCGCCGGTGGCGAAGCGCGACAGCTGATCCCTCATGAGGCGCTTCGCCCGGGGCAGGAAGGCGGAACTGGGGCCGCCGACGTGGGGAGTGATGAGCACGCCGGGAGCGTGCCACAACGGGTGCCCGGCGGGCAGCGGTTCCGGATCGGTGACGTCCAGGGCCGCCCGCAGCCGCCCGGACTCCAGCTCCGCGAGCAGCGCCCCGGTCTCGACGACGGCGCCGCGCGCGACGTTCACCAGCAGCGCCCCGTCCTTCATGCGCGCCAGGAAATCGCTCCCGACCAGGCCACGGGTGGCGTCGGTGAGCGGCGTGGCGATGATCACGACGTCCGCCGCGGGGAGTTCGGCGGGCAGTTCGGCGAGCGGAAGCACGGGCCCGCGCACGGTCTCACGTGCGGTGCGCGCAATGCGCGCCACCCGCGCACACTCGAAAGGTGTGAGCCGGTCCTCGATCGCACTGCCGATCGAGCCGTAACCCACTATGAGCACCGACTTGTCGGCGAGCGCGGGCCGGAAGCCGGGCGTCCACCGCTCCGCGTCCTGGCCGCGGACGAAGTCCGGGATGCCGCGCAGCGCGGCGAGCGTCAGGGTGAGCGCCAACTCGGCGGTGCTGGCGTCGTGCAGGCCGCGGGCGTTGCACAGCCGGGTCCCGGGAGGCAGCCGGTGCAGGGCGGGCAGCATGTGCTCGACGCCGGCCGTCAGGGTCTGCACGGCCCGCAGCCCCGTCATCTCCGCCAACGGCCGTAGGCACGTCTGCGTGTCCTTCATGTAGGGGACCACGTAGAAGGCGCAGCGGGCGGGGTCGGCGGGGAACTCCGGACCGGCGTCCCAATGGACGTAGCGGAAGCCGTCCGGGAGTCCGCCGACCTCGTCGGGAGGGACCGGGAGCCATACGTCGTTCGCGGCGGTGTGCGGGGCCGGCGGGCCGAGCGGGTCTTCAGGTGCCATGGCCAGAGGCTATGCGATGACCTCCGTGCCCAGACGTTAGTTTGGTCAGGCCCTTGATCGGGGGCGAGGGGATGGAGGCACGACCGCGTGGAGCGCAGGACAATCGGGGCTACAGCGCTCGAAGTGGGTGCTATCGGACTCGGCTGCATGCCGATGAGCTGGGGTTACACCGAGTCGCAGCGCAGCGGGGAGGGCTCGCTGCGCGCCGTCCACACCGCGCTCGACCGGGGCTGCACCCTGCTGGACACCGCCGACATGTACGGGCCGTTCACCAACGAACTGCTGGTCGGCCGGGCCCTGAAGGAACGCCGCGCGGACGCCTTCGTGTCGACCAAGGTGGGGCTGCTGGTGGGCGAGCAGCACATCGTCGCCAACGGGCGGCCCGGGTACGTGAAGCGGGCCTGTGACGCCTCGCTGCGCCGCTTGCAGACCGATGTGATCGACCTGTACCAGCTGCACCGGACCGACCCCGAGGTGCCGATCGAGGAGACCTGGGGCGCGATGGCGGAGCTGGTGGCGGCCGGGAAGGTGCGGTCGCTGGGGCTGTGCGCGGTGGGTGCGCGCGCCGGACGCCGCCGGGGCTCGCGGCTGTACGACGGGACGCTGCGGCAGCTGGAACGGGTCCAGCAGGTGTTCCCGGTCAGCAGCGTGCAGGCGGAGCTGTCGGTGTGGTCGAAGGAGGCGCTGGAGGAGCTGCTGCCGTGGTGCGTCACCCGGGGCGTGGGTTTCCTCGCCGCGATGCCGCTGGGCAACGGCTTCCTCACCGGCACGCTCACCCCCGGTCAGGGCTTCGAGCCGGAGGACATACGGGCCCGGCACCCGCGCTTCACGGCCGAGATGATGGCCGCCAACCAGCCGGTGGTGGCCGGCCTGCGCCGGGTGGGCGCGCGGCACGGGGCCACTCCGGGGCAGGTGGCGCTGGCGTGGGTCCTGGCGCAGGGGCCGCACGTGGTGCCCGTACCGGGGACGAAGAAGGAACGTTGGGCCGCGGAGAACGCGGCGGCGGCCGACCTGGTGCTGGACCGCCGGGACCTGGCGGAGATCGCGGCCCTGCCGCCGGCGCAAGGGTCCTGGGACTAGGTGTTCTGTCCACAGAGGCGGGTGACGATAGGGCTGCGTTGTCTGCCAGAGGTGCGCCCGGGTGCTGGTCAATCGGCGAACTGCCACGTCAGTCGGGCGAGCGGGTTGGCGCTCGGCGCGTGGACGCAGCCGGCGGGGTCTTGCGAAGCCCGGCCGCGGTCCGCGTCAGTGCGGCGAGGGCCGGCGAACGGTGTCCGGCCGGCCATGCGAGCACGGTCGTGATGTCCGGGGCGTCGGCGACGGGCACCGCCACATGGTCGGGCCACTGCCAGGCGCCGGCTTTCGTCACCAGCACCAGCGGCCGTTGGAGATCCGCTGCCCGCCGGGTCCGGCGCGCTGCGGCTGCGACAGCGTCGAGAGCCACCCGGGCGTCACGTAACAACACACCGCCGGCGTCGGTGAGGGCCACTCCCCGTCGGTCCCGGTCCAGAAGCCGGACGCCGAGCCGGTGTTCCAGCTGCCGGATGGCGCGCGACAGCGGTGGCTGCGCGATCCCCAGCCGCTGGGCCACGCGCCCGAAGTGCAGTTCCTCGGCGACCGCGACGAAGTACCGCAGCTCCCTGGTCTCCAGGTCGTCCATGCCCGCACCCTATCCACCTCGTGATACCCACTGGGTATCAGAACGTACTGGATCGATATCGGACGAAACGGACGTCGCGCGCTGACCATGAGCGGCGTGAACGACACCAAGACAGCGCTGGTCACCGGCGCGAACAAGGGAATCGGCTTCGCCATAGCCCAGGGGCTGGGAGCTCTTGGCTTCACCGTCGCGGTGGGGGCGCGTGACGACGCCCGGCGCGAGGAGGCCGTGGGGCGGTTGCGTGCCGCAGGAGTGGAGGCGTTCGGGGTCGCCCTCGATGTCACCTCCGATGACAGTGTCACCGCCGCGGTGGCGAGCATCGAGAAGGAAGCCGGCCGACTCGACGTCCTCGTCAACAACGCGGGAATTTCCGGCCAGTTCGAGGACGGGGCGCAGGACCCTGCGTCCCTCGACCTCGACGTCCTGCGGACGGTCCTGGAAACCAACGTGTTCGGAGTCGTGCGGGTGACGAACGCGATGCTCCCGCTGCTCAGCCGTGCCGCGTCGCCCCGCATCGTCAACATGTCCAGCAACATGGGCTCGCTGACGCTGCGGACCGGCCCGATCACGGCCGCCTACGCGCCCTCCAAGTCGATGCTCAACAGCATCACAGCACAGTACGCCCGCCGATTCGCTGACACGGACATCATGGTGAACGTGGCATGCCCTGGCTATGTCGCAACCGACTTCACCGGATTCGCCGGGGAGCGAACTCCCGAGCAGGGCGCCGCGATCGCACTTCGCCTCGCCACCCTTCCCGACGACGGCCCCCGCGGAGGCTTCTTCGACGACGAGGGAGTCGTCGCCTGGTGACCCTGTGCGCTCGTGGGCATGCAGGGAGATTCTCGCCGACGAGAGGAAGGAGACCGCCGCCGCGTTCTGAACCCGGGCGCAGATTCTTCGACCAAGCTGGAATCACCGTCAGACGCGTCCCGAGCCCTACCTCAGCGAGCAGGGACGTCAACCTGGCAGGGTGGTGTCCGTCGTGGCCGGGTGGCGGGGGCGGGGCCGGAGTGGGGGCCTGACTTGGCGGGTGGGGTGTGGTGTCGTAAGGCGGGTTCCGTCGACGAGAGGACTTCGCCGTGCAACGACGCTCCGTGACCTCCGTGTTGGCCGCCGCCTCGCTGCTGCTGGCGGCGGGGTGCTCCTCCGGGGGCGCGCCGGCCCCCGCCGGCTCCCCCGCCCCCTCCTCCCCGGGCGGCCCGCGGGCCTCCGCGTCCGTCCCGGCCCCGCCCGCCAAGGGCTCGGTGACGGTGACCGCCACCCTCACCACGGATCTCACCTCTCCCTGGGGAGTGGCCGCGCTGCCGGACGGTGACCTGCTGGTGTCCTCGCGGGACACCGGGAAGATCTTCCGGGTGGCGGCGGACGGCGGCCGGAAGACCGAGCTGGGGACGGTGCCGGGGGTGGCGCCGGGCGGCGAGGGCGGGCTGCTGGGGCTCGCGGTGGCACCGTCGTTCGGCCGGGACCACCAGGTGTACGCGTACTTCACCACCGCGTCCGACAACCGCATCGCCCGGATGACCTACGACGCCGGGAAGCCGGCCGGGCGGCAGCTGGGCGCTCCCGACACGGTGGTCAAGGGCATCCCGAAGGGACAGATCCACAACGGCGGCCGGATCGCCTTCGGCCCGGACAAGATGCTCTACGCGGGCACCGGCGAGACCGGCGACACCGGCCTCGCGCAGGACAGGAAGTCGCTGGGCGGCAAGATCCTGCGCATGACGCCGGACGGCGAGCCGGTGCGCGGCAACCCCGACGCCGGCTCGGTGGTGTACAGCTACGGGCACCGCAACGTGCAGGGCCTGGCCTGGGACGCCGAGGGCCGGCTGTGGGCGGCCGAGTTCGGGCAGAACACCTGGGACGAGCTGAACCTGATCGAGCCGGGCGGGAACTACGGCTGGCCCGAGGTGGAGGGCAAGGGCCGGGGCGACGCGCGGTTCGTGGACCCGGTGGCGCAGTGGGGCACGGCGGACGCCTCGCCGAGCGGGATCGCGTACGCCGAGGGGTCGGTCTGGATGGCAGGGCTGCGCGGCGAGCGGCTGTGGCGCATCCCGCTCGCCGGGCGGCAGGTGTCGGCGCCGCCGCAGGCGTTCCTCCAGGGCGAGTACGGGCGGCTGCGTACGGTCGTGCCGGCCGGGGACGGCGGGCTGTGGCTGGTCACCAGCAACACCGACGGGCGCGGTGAGCCGAAGAAGGGTGACGACCGGATTCTGCGCCTGACGGTGAGCTGAGGGCGGGCGCGCCTGGCGGCGGGCACGCGGCGCTGTCCCGCAACGGGCGTGGAGCGGTTTCGTCGAGCGGTTTCCGGCGGTGGGTGCTGCTGCGCTTTCCGGACCGGGACGTTCCGCCGCGGGTTTCCCGTACCGCCCGGTGTCCGGCACGGTCCCGGCCGCCCTTTTCGTTCCGTTGGCACCTACACTCGCCATACGGGGCAGGCCACGTCGTCAGGGGGCGGGATGTTCAACCTGGTGGAGGAGTTGTTCGCGCCGGGGCGCAAACACACCGACGAGGAACGGCGGCGGCTGACCCTGGTGGTCACCGACACCGGCGACAGCGATCCGGGCCAGGGGCCGATCGACCTGTCCTCCGGCAAGGTCACCATCCGCCTGCCGGACCAGGAGCCGCCGCGGCACACCTGACGCTTGCGGGCCCGCCCGCCGCCGCGGCCCGTGGCCCGGCCGCGCCTCGCCCGCTACCCCGACTGCTGCCCCGCCCGCTGCTCCGCAGGGGCGAACAGCCGCAGCCGGTGGGCCATCGCACCCGCCTCGCCCCGGCCGGAGACGCCCAGCTTGGCCAGGATGTTGGAGACGTGGACGCTGGCCGTCTTGGGCGAGATGAACAGCTCGTCGGCTATCTGGCGGTTGCTGCGCCCGGCCGCGACCAGGCGCAGCACGTCCCGCTCCCGCGGGGTCAGGCCGAACGTCTCGACGGGCGGTTCGGCGGCGGGCGGCTCGGGGGCCGGGTGCTCCGCCGCGGACGGCCGGTCGTCCGGGCCCGGTCCGGCCAGGGATATCCGGGCCCGCTGGGCGAGCCGTTCGACCTCGTCGGCGAGCGGCCGGGCGCCGAGCCGGCCGGCCGCCTCGCGGGCCCGGCCGAGCAGCAGCGCGGCGGCCTCGCGCGGTGTGCGGCCCGCCAGGCCGGCCGTCGCCCCGGCGGCGGCGTGCAGCAGCGCCTCGGCCCAGCGGTAACAGGCCACGGCGAGTTCGTACGGGCGTTCCACCTGCTCGAAGGCGGCGGCCGTGGCGGCCCAGGCGTCCGGCGCCGTGCGGTCGGCGGCGCGCAGCAGTTCGGCTTCGACGGCGCGGCCGTACGCCGCCCAGACCGGCGACACGGCGGGCGTGCCCTTCGCGGCCTCCCGGATGCGCGCGAGGGCGGCGGGCCGCTCCGGCTCGGCGGCGGGCAGGCCGCGCAGCTCCGACTCGGCGGCAGCCGCCGCCCACAGCAGCGGCCAGACATACCGCTGGGTGCCGGGTGGCAGGCCGGCTTCCAGGGTCTGCCGGAGGATGTCGCGCACGTCCGGAACACGGCCCCGGGCGGCCGCTGTCTCCAGGGCGTACCGGGCGAGGGGGATGGTGTACTGCGGCTGCGGGTCGTGGGTTCCGTAGTGCTCGCGGGCGACGGCCAGTTCCCACTCGGCGCGCTCCACGTCGCCCTCCTTCAGGGCGAGGTCCGTGAGGCGGTTGGTGGCGAGCGCCAGCGAGCGGGCGCTCAGCGAACGGCGGCGGGCGTCCAGCGCCGCTTCCCGCGCCTCGGCCCAGTGCCCCAGCGACTGGAGCGACTCGGCGCGGTTGCCGCTCACCCAGCTGGTGCTCTCCTTCAGGCCGTAGTGCTCGGTGAGCGCGAGGCCCCGGTCCGCCACCTCGACGGCCTCGCTGGAGCGGCCCACGCCTTCCAGGGCCGAGGAGAGGTTGATGTGCCCGCGGGCGACCACCGAGGAGCAGCCGCACGCCACGGCCCGCTCCAGGGCCGCGCGCAGCTGGGCCAGCCCGCCGTCCACATCGCCCGCGTCCACCCGCAGTCCGGCCAGCGTGACGAGCGAGTTCAGCTCTTCCTCCTCGTCGCCGACGAGCCGGGCCAGCTCCACGGCGCGCTCGGCGGTGGCGAAGCTGTCGGGGCCGGGGTTGTGCAGCACGGCCCAGGCCGCGGACTGGGCGAGCACGGCGGCGTGCACCGAGGACGGCGGCAGGCCACGCACCAGCTCCTGGGCGCGGCCCAGTTCGGTCCAGCCGTCGCCGCGGCCGGTGCTCTGCACGAGGCGGGAGCGCTGGAGCAGGAACCACGCCGTGCGCAGCGGGTCCTTCTCCGCGTCGAGGGAGCGCAGGGCGCGCTTGGTGATCGTGAAGGCGCGCTCGGTGTCCCCGGACAGGCGCGCGGCCACCGCGATCTCGGCGAGCAGGTCCATGAAGTGCAGCGCGTCGTCGTCGCAGCCGCAGGCCGGGTACGCCTCGGCGTAGTCCGCCGGGCGCACCGCGCGGCGGACCTCCTTGGGCGCGTCGTCCCACAGCTCCAGGGCCCGGTCCAGCAGGCGCAGTTGTTCGGAGTGGGCGTGGCGGCGGCGGGCCTGGACGGAGGCGGCGAGGACGGCGGGCAGCGCCTTGGCCGGGTCGTGGGCGTGGTACCAGTAGCTGGCCAGGCGGGCGGCGCGGGTGTCGGCGCGGACGAGCGAGGGGTCGGCCTCCAGGGCTTCGCCGTACCGGCGGTTGAGGCGGGTGCGCTCGCCGGGCAGCAGGTCGTCGACGACGGCCTCGCGGACCAGGGCGTGCCGGAAGCGGTAGCCCGCGCCGTCCCGGTCGGGGACCAGGGTGTTGGAGCCGACGGCGGCGCGCAGCGCCTCGATGAGGTCGTCGTCGGGCAGGCCGCAGACGGCGGCGAGCAGTTCGTGTTCGACCGTGGAGCCGCCCTCGGCGGCCACCCGCACGACCCGCTGGGCGTTCTCGGGCAGCGACTCGACCCGGACGAGCAGCAGGTCGCGCAGCGGGTCGCTGAGTCCGGTCAGGCAGCCGTCCTGGATGCTGCGGGCCAGTTCCTCCACGAAGAAGGCGTTGCCCTCGGAGCGCTTGAAGACCCGGTCGACCAGCGCCTCTTCGGGGTCGCGGCCGGTGATGCCGGCGATCTGGGTGCGGACCTCGGCGCGGTTGAACCGGGCCAGTTCGACGCGGCGGACCGTGCGCGTCCGGTCGATCTCGGCCAGGAAGGGGCGCAGCGGGTGACGGCGGTGGATGTCGTCGGAGCGGTAGGTGGCGACGAGCAGGATGCCGGCGTCGTTCAGGGCGCGCAGCAGGTAGGAGAACAGCTCCCGGGTGGAGCGGTCGGCCCAGTGCAGGTCCTCGATGACGACGACGAGCGGCCGGTGGGCGGCGAGGCGCTCCAGGAGCCGGGCGGTCAGCTCGAAGAGGCGGGCGCGGCCCTGCTCGTCGTCATGGCCTTCGCCGGCGGTCTCGCCCAGTTCGGGCAGGATGCGGGCCAGTTCGCCCTCCTGGCCCGCGACGGCGGCGGCCAGCTCGTCCGGCAGCTGCGCGTTGAGCAGGTGCAGGACCGCGGAGAACGGGGCGAACGGCAGCCCCTCGGAACCGATCTCGATACAGCCGCCGATGGCGACCAGGACGCCGTCCGTCCGCGCGGCCTGCGCGAACTCCTCGATGAGCCGGGTCTTGCCGACCCCGGCCTCGCCGCCGATGAGCAGCGCCCGGGGCTCGCCCGACTCCTGGATGCGGGCGAGGGCGCCGCGTAGCGTGCCCAGCTCGCTGCTGCGGCCGACGAACACCGGACTGACGGACCTGGTTTCCACGTCGCCGAGCATCGCACAGGGGTCTGACAACGCGGCAGTGGTCACCGTCACGTGAGACGGCTCCCGGGGCCACGGGCGGGCCACGGGAGCCGTCGCGGCGGGCGGCACCGGTCCGGCCGCCGGTCAGGCGGCCCGGGTGTACCGGTCCGGCGCGCCGTTCACCCGCCCTTCCGGTCCGTCTTCCCGGGAGCCGCTGCCCCGGCGCGCCCGGCGCGCCTTGCGCGCCTCGTTGACGAGCCGCTGGCGGTCGGCCTGGCGCCGCAGTTCCTCGTAGCGGACGCGGAGTTCGAGTTCCCCGTAGTACATGGTGTGCTCCCTGGGTCTGGCGTCGGCACGCTGACACCTGGTGGTGTCCTGTTGACGTGCTCCAGCCTGCTCGCCCAGGTGAGCGCCCCGCATCGGGCAGATTCCCGATCTTGCGGGGTACGGGGGCCTTAGCGGCGCGGGGCCCCGGACCGGCGGTTCCTCAGACGGCCGCGTACGGCCTTAGGAATGCCGGGTTCCGGGGCCGGGGGCCGGGCCGGGGCCTCAGGAACCGGGGGTTCCGGCGCCACCGCTCTTGGGCAGCGTGGGCAGGCTCGCGAACAGGTCGAAGTACATGCCCGCGGAGACGATGGTCCCCAGCACGCCGAGGGCCAGTCCGCCCCAGGCCACGGCCCGGACCCAGGCCGGCCGGGTACGGGTCAGGACCAGGCCCGCGACCACCACGGCGAGCAGCGCGAAGAGGCCGTTGACGAGGGCGTGGGTGTGCCAGGGAGCGCCGTAGACGGTGCCGATCTGGTCGGTGGCCTTGCCCGTCTGGAGCTTGATCTGGCCGAGCAGGGTCTGGCGCTCGGCCAGCACCGTGCCGAGCCAGGTGCCGGTGAGCGAGGCGAGGCCCAGTCCCGCGGCCACGACGGCACCGGCGCCGGACGCCACGGAGCCGGTGGCGGTGGCTGGCGGTGCGTCCGCGTCCGTGTCCGCCGGTGCGTCCAGGTCCTCGTCCGCGGCGTCCGCGCCGCGCGGGGCGTCCTCGTCGACCGCGGCGCCGGCGGGCGGCTCCCCGTCCGTCTTCGTGGCCTCGGTGGCCTCGGACGTCCCGGTGGCCTCCGTCGTACCGGTGGCCTCCGTCGTACCGGTGGCCTCGGTGGCCTTCGTGTCGTCGGTGCGCGCTTCGGTCTTGGTGGTGTCCATGGGCGCGACCGTAGGCGCCGCGTCTGAGAGACGTATGAGAACGGCCGGGGCGGGTGGGGAACCGGCCACGTCCGCGTACGTCTGGGCCGTCCGGGACGGACGGGGCGTACCGCGTCCGTCACCGCCTCCGCCGTCCCGCCCCGGACCTCCCCGTCCGCCGGCGCCGTACGGTCCCGCCCGTCACCGACGAACAGGCCCGCCCGTCACCGCCGTACCAGGCCCTCGTCGTCCCGCCGCGGCTCCGGGACGGCAAGCGGAACCGCAACCGGAACCAGGACTTCGTCCCCGCGGGGCCCGGCCGCCGGGCCGCCGGCCGGCACCGGAGCACGCTCCGGATCCGGCGGCTCGATGCTGATCCGCGGCAGCCGCCGCTCCAGCCACGGGGGCAGCCACCAGTTCGCGCCGCCGAGCAGGTGCATCAGGGCGGGCACGAGCAGGGTGCGCAGGACGAAGGCGTCCAGCGCGACGGCGGCGGCCAGGCCGATGCCGAACATCGCGATGATCCGGTCGCCGCTGAGCACGAACGCCGCGAAGACCGCGATCATGATGACCGCCGCCGAGTTGATCACCCGGCCGGTCTCGGCCAGTCCGACCCGTACCGCGCGGCGGTTGTCGCCGGTGCGCCGCCACTCCTCGTACATCCGGCTGACCAGGAAGACCTGGTAGTCCATGGACAGCCCGAACAGGACGGACACCATGATCACGGGCAGGAACGGCTCGATCGGTCCCGCGCTGCCGAGCCCGAGGAGTTCGCTGCCCCAGCCCCACTGGAAGATCGCCACCACGATCCCGAAGGAGGACGCGACGGCCACCACGTTCATCGCGGCGGCCTTCAGCGGTATGCCGATGCTCCGGAAGGCGAGGAGCAGCAGGACGCAGCCCAGGCCGATGACGGTGCCGACGAACAGCGGCAGCTTGCCGACGATCACGGTGGCGAAGTCGTCGTAGCTCGCGGTCACGCCGCCCACGTGGACCCGCATGGTGGTGCCCTCGCCGGCCGCCGGCAGCACCTCGTCGCGCAGCCGTTCCACCAGGTCGGAGGTCTGCCGGGACTGCGGAGAGCCCTCCGGTACGACCGTGATCACGCCGGTGCCGCCGCTGCCGTCGAACTCCGGGCCGCGCACCTGCGCCACGCCCGGCGTGCCGCGCAGTTCGGCCGGCAGCCGGTCGAAGGCCAGCCGGTCCTTGGCCCCGTCCAGATCGCCGACCAGGGTCAGCGGCCCGTTGGAACCCGGTCCGAAGCCCTTGGCGAGCAGGTCGTACGCCTGCCGGGTGGTGCTCGTGCCGGGATTGTTGCCCTGGTCGGAGGTGCCCAGGTGCAGGGAGAGTGTGGGCAGTGCCAGCAGCAGCATGAAAACCGCGGCGGCTGCCCCCAGCAGCTTGGGGTGGCGTTCGACGAAGCCGGACCAGCGCGCGGCGAAGCCGGCCGGCGGCTCGGGCAGGGGCCCGTCGGCGGCCAGCCGCCGTCGTTCGCGCCGGCTCAGTGCCCGCTGCCCGACGACGCCCAGCAGGGCCGGGAGCAGGGTGACGGAGGCGGCGACGGTCAGGACGACGGTGAGCGAGGCGGCGATGGCGACGCCGTTGAGGAAGCCCAGCCGCAGGACGAGCATGCCGAGCAGGGCGATGCAGACGGTGGCTCCGGCGAAGACCACCGCGCGCCCGGACACGCTGACCGCGCGCTCGGCCGCCTCCTGCACACTGAGGCCGGATTTCAGCCCTCTGCGGTGCCGGGTCACGATGAAAAGCGCGTAGTCGATGCCGACGCCGAGGCCGACGAGCATGCCCAGCATCGGGGCGAAGTCGGCCACCGTCATCGCGTGGCCGAGCAGCGCGATGCCCGCCGAGGCGGTCCCCACGCTCACCACCGCCGTGACGAGCGGCAGGACGGTGGCGGCGAGCGACCCGAAGGCGAGGAAGAGGACGATGCCGGCGGCGCCGAGCCCGATCAGTTCGGCCAGGCGCGTTCCGGCCGCCTCGGTGACCGCGATGCCGGAGCCGCCCAGCGCCACCTGGAGTCCGTCGCCCGCGGCGGCCTTCGCGGTGTCCACGACGCGCTGGACCTGGGCCTTGTCCAGGTCCTCGGTGGGCGCCTCGAAGGACAGGCCGGCGTAGGCGGTGTGCCCGTCGGGGCTGATCTGCCCCGCGCCCTGGGGGCCGTACGGGCTCTGTACGGACGCGCCCCCGGGCAGCCGGGCGATCCGGTCGAGGGTCTGCTGGAGGTCTTTCTGTACGGCGCCCGCGCGGACGGTGCCGGAATCCGTGTGCCAGACGATGGTGTCGCCGTCCCCCGCCCGGTCCGGGAAAGCCTGGGCCAGCAGGGCTCCGGCCTGCCCGGATTCGGTCCCGGGGACCTCGTACCGGTCGGAGTAGGCGGAGCCGGCGGCTCCGGCCGCGGCGGCGGCTCCCGCGAAGGCGGCGAGCCAGAGCACGATCACGACGATGCGGCGCCGCAGGCACCACCGGGTCAGTGCGGTCATACAGCTCTTCGTCTGCTTCCCGGGTCAGGCGCCGATGTCTCCCGGGATGTACCCGTGGTGCCGAACGCGTAATGGAGGGGGAAGCACGGGACCACCGCCTGCCGACGAAGGAGCGGCGGGCCCGTACCTCTTGCAGAGTGACAGCAGGAAAAGATCCTTTGACCCTTTTGTGGACTTCCCCACAAAGGGAGCCGGAAGCGGAACCCGGCCGGTGACCGCAAGGCGTCCGGGTCCGCGCGGCTCCGGTCAGCCGGTGACCGATTCCTTTCCGTTCTCGATGTGGCCCATGAAGCGGCGACGGAAGGACGCGTCCTGCGCGACGGACAGGTCGAGGTCGTACCAGCCGTGCGCCGCCGCCGCGGCGTGCGCGACGGTGCGGGTGCTGCCCGCCCGTACGGTGATCTCGCGCGGCGCCGCGTCGCCGTACGCCAGCGGCTTGAGCGTGAAGGTGAGGTCCGCGCGCCCCTGGTTGACGAGGGTGAGGTGCAGCTCGCGCCGGTGCGTGTCCAGGCGGGTGCCGATCCGGACCGCGGCGGCGGCGCCGTCGGACGTGCCGGCGTGCTCCCGCCGGAAACCGTTGGGGCCCGTGAGGGTGAAGCGGTACGTACCGCCCTTGACCGGTACCTCCCAGTCGGCCCGGCCCAGCACGTCGCGGTGCTGCGGCGTGCCGTACTCCCCCGCGTACGGATACAGCGCGAAGTGCGCGCTCGCCCGGCCGGTGTTGCGCACCGCGAGCCGGAAGCACCCCGCCCGCGCGTCGAACGCGCCGTCCGCGTCGGGCTGGTACGGCAGCGGGCGCGCGGGCCGGGTGCCCGGCTCCTGGCGCGGCAGCTGCTGCTCGCGCGGCGGGCGCGGCGCCCAGCGCCCGCTGAACGGCGGGATCGCGCCGGGCCGCTCCACGGCGGGCGGCCGGTGCCCGCGCGAGAAGTCGAAGGCGGTGGTCAGATCGCCGCAGACGGTGCGCCGCCAGGCGCTGATATTGGGCTCGCGCACCCCGGTCCAGCGCTCCAGGAAGCGGATGATCGAGGTGTGGTCGAAGACCTGCGAGCAGGCGTAGCCGCCCACCGTCCAGGGGGAGATCACGAGCATCGGCACACGCATCCCGAGCCCGGTCGGCCTGCCGTCCCAGAACTCGCCCTCCGTACCGGCCGGCGGCACCGGCGGCGGCACGTGGTCGAAGAAGCCGTCGTTCTCGTCGTAGGTCAGGAACAGCGCGGTGTGCCGCCACACGTCCGGGTTCCTGCCGAGCGCGTCGAGGACCTTGTAGACGATGGTGGCGCTGGCGACCGGCGAGGACGAGCCGGGGTGCTCGGAGTCCGCCGCGGAGGGGACGATGTAGGACACCTCGGGCAGCTTTCCCGCGGCGACGTCGGCGGCGAAGGCGGTGGCCGTGGAGCCCGGCTCGCCGCGGCGCAGCGCGCGCTCGAAGAGGCTGCGGTCGGCCGCGCTCAGCGCCCGTACGCCCTCCTCCAGCAGTCCTTGGAGCCGCGCGCGCTCCGCCGCACCGGCCGCCGCGACCTTCCCGTAGAACGCGGTCATGTTCTGCACGCCGCCGCCCACCTTGGCCAGCGCCTTCTTCATGACCGCCTTGAAGGTGGCGTAGAACTCCAGGTTGTTGTCGGTGAAGTTGTCCCACTCCTGGTAGACGCGCCAGCTGTGCCCGGCCTTCTCCAGGCGCTCGGCGTAGGTGGGCCAGGTGTAGCCGGGGTGGGTGTCCTCCGCGTAGGCGTCGTTGCCCACCGCGCGCTTGCCGGAGCCCGGCTCCAAGCCGGTCCAGCCGCTGACCAGGTGGTTGCGGTTGGGGCTGGTGGAGGAGTGGATCGAGGAGTGGTAGGCGTCGCAGACGGTGAAGGTGTCGGCGAGTTCGTAGTGCAGCGGTACGTCCTGGCGGTCGTAGTGGGCCATGGTGGCCGCCGTCTTGGCGGTGACCCAGTTGTCCATCCAGCCGTCGTGCCACGCCTTGGCCCCGCCGGACCACTCGTGGTTGAGCGCCCCGATGTACTGGAGGTCTTTTTTCTGGGCCGCCGCGGCCTCGCGGACGGAGAAGGGCAGCACGGTGCCGACGCCGAGCGCGCCCGGCTGCTCGTAGACGCTCCGGCCGCCCGGGAGCCGGACGGCGTTGCGGTCGGCGTAGCCGCGCACGCCGCGCAGCATGCCGAAGTAGTGGTCGAAGGAACGATTCTCCTGCATCAGTACGACGACGTGCCGGATGGCGCCGAGGCCGTCCCGGCCGGGCCCGTCCGCGCGCCCGGCCGCGGGTACGGGCGGCTCCGCCGCCAGCGCCTGCTGGAGCGAGGGCGGCAGGAGCGACGCGGCGGCGGCCGCGCCGGCCGCCGCGCCGAGTCCCATGACCTGTCTGCGCGATACCTCGGATGCCACGCTCGACCTCCCAGTCGACTGCCCGCGGTCGGGCAATGGTCCACTCCCAGCCCTTGACTGATGCGAGCGGGACGGTAGTGGACCACGGTGGCGTGCGACAGGTGTCGGAGTGACAAGTTCGCGAACAGACGGCTCCGGTTCCCGCGCCCGGGCCCGGTGGACGGCCCGGGTGCGGTCCTGTTCACCGGGGCGGGCGGATGGACAGGGCGTGCCGGAACTCGTCGCGCGGGTCCCAGTGGGCCTTGATGCGCTGCAACCGCGGGTAGTGGTCCTTGTAGTAGAGCGTGTGCCACGGGACGCCGGAGGTGTTCAGCTCCGGGTCGGCGAGGTCCCGGTCCGGGTAGTTGATGAACGAGCCGTCGCTGACCGGGCCCGGCACCGGCACGCCGCCGGTGTCCGCGTAGAGATCGCGGTAGAAGTCGCGGACCCAGGCGAGGTGCTTCGTTCCGCCGTCCCCCGTCCCTTCCCAGCCGGTCATGCAGATCGACTTGAGGATCGAGTCCCGCTGGGCGACCGCGGTCGCCTCCGGGGCGACGGTGTTGACCTGCCCGCCGTACGAGACCAGCCACATCGACCCGGTGACGCCCTCCGGCGCACCGCCCTTGCCGCCCGCCGGTCCCGCCAGGTGCCGGTAGGCGGTGGCGATCTGCCGGTCCGTGTAGCGCTTGCGCAGGTAGCCGGATTTGACCTTGTACGGGGCCGGCTCGCTCTCCTGCACGAGGGAGACCGCCTCCAGCCAGGGCCGGACCTGGTGCCGGAGGGCGGGCCGGGCGCCCACCCCGCGTCCGACGGCGTCCACGTAGGCACGCATCCGCCCTTCGGCACCGGGCGCGGTGGCGTCCATCTGGCCCACCAGGAGGATGGTGCCGGTGTTGCGGGTGTTGAGCATCAGCACACTGAACAGGTCGGCGTACGGGGACTCCGGACCGCTGTTGTGCTCGTACCAGGTGCCGTGGTTGCGCACCAGCCGGGCGAAGGCACGCTCGTCCAGGTCCTTCCAGTTCCAGGTCGCGGCGAAGCTGAGGAGGCTCCCCGGGGCCTTGGGCAGCAGCCGCGTGGGGTCGTCGCCCTCGGCCGCCGGGTCGCGGAACCAGTAGCACGTGACGATCCCGAAGTTGCCGCCTCCGCCGCCGGTGTGCGCCCACCACAGGTCGTGGTTCGGGTCCTTCGGATCGCGGGTGGCCACCACGCTGCGGGCCCGGCCCGACCGGTCGACCACGACGACCTCGACGGCGTACAGGTGGTCCACGGACAGCCCGTACCGCCGCGAGAGGGTGCCGTAGCCACCGCCCAGCACGTGTCCGCCGACCCCGACCTCGGCGGTGGCGCCGGCCGGGATGGACACGCCCCAGCCGAGGAACAGGGCGCGGTAGACCTCGCCGAGCAGGGCACCGGGTTCGACGGCGAACGCACGGCGGGCGGCGTCGTACCGCACCGCGCGCATGGGAGAGGTGTCGATCAGTACGCGGACGGCCGGGTCGTCGACGAAGTTCTCGAAGCAGTGGCCGCCGCTGCGCACGGCGATGCGCTTGCCGTCCCGTACGGCCTGCTGGACGGCGCCGACGACCTGCTCGGTACTGCTCACGACGTGGACGCGGTCGGGCTTGCCGACGAAGTGCCCGTTGCTGCCGCGGCGGGTCAGGGAGGAGTAGCGGGGGTCGTCCGGGCCGACCGTGATCAGGCCCGGGCCCGGCGGGCGGCCGGCGGCGGGGGTGGCGGAGGCGGCCGGTGCGGCGGCCGGGACCGCGGCCGCGACGCCCGGTACCGACACCGCCGCAGCCGTGCCTCCCAGCGCCGCCGCGCCCGCGAGCAGGGTCCGGCGCGTCACTTCAGCCATGGTCCGCTCCCGTAACTGTGGTGGTGAAGACGGTGGTTGTTCCTGAGTCACACCTCCACCATCGGTCCCGCCCGGGCCCGGAACATCGTCCATGGTGACCACCTCACCCCTAGGTAAACCGATGTACGGCCTCGGGCGCCGCCCCTCCCACAGGAGGGCACGCGGCAGGCCCGCATCCTCCGAAGGAACGGTTCTCGCGGCCCGCGCGGCAACGGGCGTTCCCCCGTGAACACTTCACGAACTCTTGACAACCGCATTGGTCTGGACCATTTTGTGCGCTACGCCCGCCCCGCTCTCCGCGCCCGGCGGGCGGCCCTTCCGGGCTCTCACCCCTTGGAGACAGCCATGCCGCACCCCCTCGTGCCGCGCACCCGTTCCCGGCACAGACGGTGGCTCACCACCGCCTTCACCGGCCTGGCGGCCACCGTCCTGGCCGTGACCGGCACCCAGACCGGCGCCTCGGCGGCCCCCCACGCCGCCTCCCGGGCCGCCGCCGACGTCAACAACGCGAAGAACCCCGGCTTCGAGGCCGGACTCGCCGGGTGGACCTGTTCGTCGGGCGCCGGCTCCACCGTGTCCTCACCCGTGCACGGCGGCACCGCGGCCCTGAAGGCCACGCCCTCCGGCACGGACCAGGCCAAGTGCTCGCAGACCGTGTCCGTCAAGCCCAACTCCACGTACACACTCAGCGCGTACGTCCAGGGCTCGTACGTCTACCTCGGCGCGAGCGGCACCGGCACCACCGACGTGTCCACCTGGACCCCCGGCGCCACCACCTGGCAGCAGCTGAAGACCACCTTCACCACCGGACCCTCCACCACCTCCGTCACCGTCTACACCCACGGCTGGTACGGGCAGTCCGCCTACTTCGCCGACGACATCAGCGTCTTCGGGCCGGACGGCGGGAACGGCGACCCGGGCGACCCGGTCCCCGACGCGCCCACCGGGCTGACCGCGGGCGCGGTCACCTCGTCCTCCGTGGCGCTGTCCTGGAACCCGGCCACGTACGCCACCGGCTACCACGTCTACCGCGACGGCACCAAGGTCCAGGCGGTCACCGGCACCTCGGCCACCGTGACCGGCCTGAGCCCCGCCACCGCCTACCGGTTCCAGATCACCGCGACCAACGCGGCGGGCGAGTCCGCCAAGTCCGCCGCGGTCACCGCCACCACGTCCCAGGGCGGCGGCGACGGGCCCGCCGTACCCAAGCACGCGGTGACCGGCTACTGGCAGAACTTCAACAACGGCGCGACCGTACAGAAGATCAGCGACGTGCCGGACCAGTACGACATCATCGCGGTCTCCTTCGCCGACGCCACCACCACGCCCGGTGCCATCACCTTCAACCTCGACTCGGCGGGCCTGGGCGGCTACACCGTCGCCCAGTTCAAGGCCGACATCAAGGCGAAGCAGGCGGCCGGCAAGAACGTCATCCTGTCCGTCGGCGGCGAGAAGGGCACCATCTCCGTCAACGACTCCGCCTCCGCGAACAACTTCGCCACCAGCGCCTACGCCCTCATGCAGGAGTACGGCTTCAACGGCGTCGACATCGACCTGGAGAACGGCCTCAACCCGACCTACATGACGCAGGCCCTGCGCTCGCTGTCCCAGAAGGCGGGCAGCAAGCTGGTCATCACCATGGCCCCGCAGACCATCGACATGCAGTCCACCCAGGGCGGCTACTTCAAGACGGCGCTGAACATCAAGGACATCCTCACCGTCGTCAACATGCAGTACTACAACAGCGGTTCGATGCTGGGCTGTGACGGCAAGGTCTACTCGCAGGGCACGGTGGACTTCCTCACCGCCCTCGCCTGCATCCAGCTCGAAGGCGGCCTCGACCCGTCCCAGGTGGGCATCGGTGTGCCTGCTTCGACGCGCGCCGCCGGCGGCGGCTACGTGTCCCCCAGCGTCGTCAACAGCGCGCTGGACTGCCTCACCAAGGGCACCGGCTGCGGCTCCTTCAAGCCCGCCCGGACCTACCCGTCCCTGCGCGGGGCCATGACCTGGTCCACCAACTGGGACGCGGCGACCGGCAACGCCTGGTCCAACGCGGTGGGCCCGCACGTGCACAACCTGCCGTAGCTCGGCATGGAGAAGGGCGGCACACCGGTGGTGTGCCGCCCCTCGCGTACCGGAACCGGGTGTCAGCCCTCGACGCCCAGCTTCTCCAGGATCAGCTCGCGGACCCGGGCCGCGTCGGCCTGGCCGCGGGTGGCCTTCATGACCGCGCCGACCAGGGCACCGGCCGCGGCGACCTTGCCACCGCGGATCTTGTCGGCGATGGCGGCGTTGGACTCGATCGCCTCGTCGACGGCCTTGCCCAGCGCGCCCTCGTCCGAGACGACCTTCAGGCCGCGCTTCTCCACGACGGTGTCCGGGTCGCCCTCGCCCGCGAGGACGCCCTCGATCGTCTGGCGGGCCAGCTTGTCGTTGAGGGAGCCCTCGGCGACCAGCTCCGCCACCCGCGCGACCTGCTGCGGGGTGATGGGCAGGGCGGCCAGTTCGACGCCGTCCTCGTTGGCGCGGCGGGCCAGCTCGCCCATCCACCACTTGCGGGCGGCGGCGGAGTCCGCGCCGGCCTCGATGGTGGCGACGATCAGGTCCACGGCGCCCGCGTTCAGGATCGACTGCATGTCGTGCTCGGAGACGCCCCACTCCTCGCGCAGCCGGTTACGGCGTACGCGCGGCAGCTCGGGCAGGCCCTTGCGCAGCTCCTCGACCCACTCGCGGGACGGGGCCACCGGGACCAGGTCGGGCTCGGGGAAGTAGCGGTAGTCCTCCGCCTCCTCCTTGACCCGGCCGGGGGTGGTGGAGCCGTCGTCCTCGTGGAAGTGGCGGGTCTCCTGGACGATCGTGCCGCCCGCGGACAGCACGGCCGCGTGCCGCTGGATCTCGAAGCGGCAGGCCCGCTCGACCGACCGCAGCGAGTTGACGTTCTTCGTCTCCGAGCGGGTGCCGAACTTCTCGGTGCCCTTCGGGCGCAGCGACAGGTTGACGTCGCAGCGCATCTGGCCCATCTCCATGCGGGCCTCGGAGACGCCCAGCGCCTTGATCAGCTCGCGCAGCTCGGCGACGTACGCCTTGGCGACCTCGGGGGCCCGCTCGCCCGCGCCCTGGATGGGCTTGGTGACGATCTCGATGAGCGGGATGCCGGCCCGGTTGTAGTCGAGCAGGGAGTGGGACGCGCCGTGGATACGGCCGGTGGCGCCGCCGACGTGCGTCGACTTGCCGGTGTCCTCCTCCATGTGGGCGCGCTCGATCTCCACGCGGAAGATCTCGCCGTCCTCCAGCTGGACGTCCAGGTACCCGTCGAAGGCGATGGGCTCGTCGTACTGCGACGTCTGGAAGTTCTTCGGCATGTCCGGATAGAAGTAGTTCTTCCGGGCGAAACGGCACCATTCGGCGATGGAGCAGTTCAGCGCCAGGCCGATCTTGATCGCGGACTCGACGCCGACCGCGTTGACGACCGGCAGCGAGCCGGGCATGCCGAGGCAGGTGGGGCAGGTCTGCGCGTTGGGCTCGGCGCCCAGGGTGGTCGAGCACCCGCAGAACATCTTGGTCTTGGTGCCGAGTTCGACGTGCACCTCAAGACCCATCACGGGGTCGTAGGTGGCCAGCGCGTCCTCGTACGACACCAGTTCAGTGACGGTCACGGAAAACTAACCTCTCAGTCCCGCTCAGCCCGCGAGCACATCGTCGTCGCGAAGACGGCGAAGGTCGCGGACCAGCAGCGCGACTCCGGTGACGATGGCGGCGGCGGAGACGACGGCGTCGACGAGCTGGAGCTTGTCCTGCTCGCCCTTCGCCTGCTTCGCCTGCTTGACGACGCTCACCGCACCGAACAGCGTGGTGCCGATGGACAGATACGTACCGGCCTTGGACTTCTTGAAGCCCTTGGCCTTCGCGAGCTTTCCACTCACAGGGACGGTGCCTCCTCAAGCAGCGGGTGCCCCCAACGGGCGGTGAACGCGGCCTCGACCGCGGCACCGACCTTGTAGAGCCGGTCGTCGGCCATGGCAGGAGCGATGATCTGCAGCCCCACCGGCAGCCCGTCCTCGGGAGCCAGGCCGCAGGGCAGCGACATCGCCGCGTTGCCTGCCAGGTTCGTCGGGATCGTGCACAGGTCGGCGAGGTACATCGCCATCGGGTCGTCGGCGCGCTCGCCGATCGGGAAGGCGGTGGTGGGCGTGGTCGGCGAGATCAGCACGTCGACCTGCTCGAACGCCTTCTCGAAGTCCCGGGTGATCAGGGTGCGCACCTTCTGGGCGGAGCCGTAGTACGCGTCGTAGTAGCCGGAGCTGAGGGCGTACGTGCCGAGCATCACACGGCGCTTGACCTCGGGCCCGAAGCCGGCCTCGCGGGTCAGCGCGGTGACGTCCTCGGCCGACCGGGTGCCGTCGTCGCCGACCCGCAGGCCATAGCGCATGGCGTCGAAGCGGGCCAGGTTGGAGGAGCACTCGGAGGGCGCGATGAGGTAGTACGCGGCCAGGGCCATGTCGAAGGACGGGCAGGAGATCTCCACGATCTCCGCGCCCAGCTCGCGCAGCAGCTCCACCGACTCCTCGAAGCGCTGCATGACGCCGGCCTGGTAGCCCTCGCCGGAGAACTCCTTGACGACGCCGATCCGCATGCCCTTGACGTCGCCGTTGCGGGCCGCCTCGACGACCGGCGGGACCGGCGCGTCGATGGAGGTCGAGTCCAGCTCGTCGTGGCCGGCGATGACCTCGTGCAGCAGGGCCGCGTCCAGGACCGTACGGGCGCACGGCCCGCCCTGGTCGAGGGACGAGGAGAAGGCCACCATGCCGTAGCGGGAGACCGCGCCGTAGGTGGGCTTGACGCCGACGGTGCCGGTGACGGCGGCGGGCTGGCGGATGGAGCCGCCGGTGTCCGTGCCGATGGCCAGCGGGGCCTCGTAGGAGGCGAGGGCGGCGGAGGAGCCGCCGCCGGAGCCGCCGGGGATGCGGGTGAGGTCCCAGGGGTTGCCGGTCGGGCCGTAGGCGCTGTTCTCCGTCGAGGACCCCATGGCGAACTCGTCCATGTTGGTCTTGCCGAGGATGACGACGTCGGCGGCCTTGAGCCGCTTGGTCAGCGTCGCGTCGTACGGCGGGAGCCAGCCTTCGAGGATCTTGGAACCGACGGTGGTGGGGATGCCCTCGGTGGTGAAGATGTCCTTCAGCGCGAGCGGCACGCCGGCCAGCGGGCCGAGCTTCTCGCCGCGCTCCCGCTTGGCGTCCACGGCCCGGGCCTGGGCGAGCGCGCCCTCGCGGTCCACGTGCAGGAAGGCGTGCACCTTCTCGTCGACGGCGTCGATACGGGCCAGGTGCGCCTCGGTGACCTCGACGGCCGTGACCTCGCCGGCGGCGATCTTCGCCGCGATCTCGGCGGCGGTGAGCTTGATCAGATCTGCCATGTCGGTCACTCCTCCCCCAGGATCTGCGGCACCTTGAAACGCTGCTGCTCCTGGGCCGGGGCGCCGGACAGCGCCTGCTCGGGCGTCAGCGACGGCCGGACCACGTCCGGGCGCATGACGTTGGTCAGGGGCAGCGGGTGGGAGGTCGGCGGTACGTCTTGGTCGGCGACCTCGGAGACGCGGGCGACCGCGCCAATGATGTCGTCGAGCTGTCCGGCGAAGTGATCGAGCTCTTCGTCCTTCAGCTCCAAGCGCGCCAGCCGGGCGAGGTGGGCGACCTCCTCGCGCGTGATGCCAGGCATGCAGCGATCCTCAGGGTGAGTGTCTTGGCTGTTCTTCCAGATGTCCGGGCCAATCCTATGGCGTACGCAATAGAGGGTCGAAACGCATTCCCGGCGGGGCTCGCCGGGGAGCGGATTCCCGGGGAGGGACGGGCGCGGAGCCGGGGGTGCCCGGCGGGCGCGGGCGGGGGCTACGGACCGTGCCGGGGCAGAGGGGCGCCGGAGCCCGCCGGGGCCCGGCGGGCGGTGTGGCAGGGCCGGGGCCGGGCTTCCTGGCCGGGGGGCCGGGGCCGGGCCGGTCAGGTGACGCGCTGGTCGGCTTCCTCGACCGCCGCGGCGCGCTCGTGCCGGGGCTCCGCGGCGGTCCGCTCCGCCTCGCGCTGCCAGCCGCGCTCGCCGCGGGCCCGCAGCCAGGCGGTGGTCTCGTCCGGCGGCATCGCGGCGGCGACCAGCCAGCCCTGTACGGCGTCGCAGCCCAGGTCGCGCAGCCGCTCCCAGGTCTCGTCGTCCTCGACGCCCTCGGCGACCACCAGCAGGCCCAGCGAGTGGGCCAGGTCGAGGGTGCAGCGGACGATCTCGGCGTCCTCGTTGTCCACCGCCAGCCGGGCGACGAAGGAGCGGTCGATCTTCAGCTCGCTGACCGGGAGGCGGCGCAGGTGGACGAGGGACGAATAGCCGGTGCCGAAGTCGTCGAGGGACATCTTGACGCCGTGCCCGGTCAGCCCGGCCAGGGTGTCGGCGGCCCGCTGCGGGTCCTCCAGCAGCACATGCTCGGTTATCTCCAACTGGAGCGAACCGGGCGGCACTTGGTGGCGGGCCAGCCGGGCGGCCACCGCGCCGGCGAAGCCGGGGGTGTGCACGTCGCGCGGCGACACGTTGACCGCGACCGGTACCTCCAGGCCGGACGCGCGCCACCGGGCCACCTGGGCGAGCGCGGTCTCCAGGACGTACTCGGTCAGACGCGGCATCAGCCCGGACGACTCGGCGATCGCGATGAACTCGTCCGGCGGGACCCTGCCGCGCTCCGGATGGACCCACCGGACCAGTGCCTCCAGCCCGGCCACGTGGCCGTCGAAACCGACCTTGGGCTGGTAGTGCAGCTCCACGTCGCCGGCGTCCAGCGCGCGGCGCAGATCACCCAACAGGCCCAGCCGGTCGGGGGTGTTGCCGTCCCGCTTGGCCTCGTAGACCTCGACGCCGCTGCGGTCGCGCTTGGCCTGGTACATGGCGACGTCGGCCCGGCGCAGCAGGCCCTCCGCGTCCAGCGCGTGGTCGGGGAAGACGGCGACCCCCGCGCTGGCTTCGAGCACGAGGGTGAGGCCGTCCAGGTCCAGCGGCGAGCCGAGCGCCGCGACCAGGTTGCGGGCCACCCGCTGGGCGCTGGTGAGGGAGTCGGCGGTGGGCAGCAGGACCGCGAACTCGTCGCCGCCGAGGCGGGCGGCCTCCGCGCCGCGCGGCAGCGCGTGCCGCAGCCGGTCGGCTATCTGGAGCAGCAGCCGGTCGCCGGCCAGGTGGCCGAGGGTGTCGTTCACCGAGCGGAAACGGTCCAGGTCGATCAGGACCAGGGCGGAACGGGCGCCGATGCGCTCGGCGTCGTCCAGCGCGGTCCAGGTGCGCTCCAGCAGCCACTGCCGGTTGGGCAGCCCGGTCAGCGGGTCGCGCAGCTGCTCCTCGGCGCGGGCCCGGGCGATCCACAGGGTGGAGTCCAGCGCGATCAGCGGGACGGCGAACATCGGCAGCAGGAACGGCGCGTGCACGGCGGCCACCACGATCAGCGGCGAGATGCCCAGCAGCGCCACGCCGACCAGCGCCTGCCGGGCCAGCGCCGTCCGGGCGATGGAGGGCAGGCCGCCACTGCGCGGCGCCATCGTGAACCACAGCAGGGAGCGGGTGACGAACAGGTACGCGAGGGCCGCGACCAGGATGTCGGGCAGCACGGACAGGTCCCAGGCCGCGGGCTGCCAAGGGTGCTCGATGGTCGGGACGACGTGGAAGGCGGCCAGGCCCAGGGCCGCGGCACCGATCCCGAGGACGTCCACCGCGCCGTGCAGCAGGGCCTGTCGCCAGCGGTGCCGGCGGGCCGCGCCGACCAGCAGCACGACGGCCACGCTCACCAGGACGGCGGGCACCCAGCCGTACAGCAGCAGGACGGCGAGGGCCAGGGCCGCGCCCGAGCCGGTGCCGCCCCACCAGCGGTCGCGGCCGAGCGCGACCAGATGGCCCACGATCACGCCGGTGAGGATCGCCAGGGCCCAGCCGACGGCGCCTTCCGGGAAGAGCGCCCGGCCGGCGCCGAGCGTCCGGATCACTCCCGCCGCGAGCGCGCCGCCCGCCACCAGCACGACGGCCGCGGGCAGCGCGGGCACGACGAGCCGGCCAAGCCGCGACGCCGGAGCGGCGCTGTCGGTCGGTTTCATTCCGATACCTCTCACAGCCGGCTGTGCCCGCGCCACGGCAGGCGCACACCTCAACAGTAGGCCGCAGAAGGCCGCCGCGGGCAGCGATCGGCAGCGGTTGCCCGAATGCGACCCGGCCATCCGGAACCATCTGCTATGCGCCGATGAGGTGACTCCTCACTCGCCTTCAGGCGGAGTGACAGCTACCGCTCGTGCTTCATCGGGACCCTGCTCCAGCAGCACCGCGAAGCCGTCATCGTCCAGCACAGGCACCTTCAACTGCATGGCCTTGTCGTACTTCGAACCAGGATTGTCTCCCACCACCACGAAACCGGTCTTCTTCGAAACGGAACCGGTCACCTTCGCTCCGAGACGCTGCAGGGCTTCTTTCGCGCCATCTCTGGTGTGTGACTGAAGTGTGCCCGTTACAACGACGGTGACGCCTTCCAGCGGACGCGGGCCTTCATCTTCGGCAGATTGCTCTTCCATCCGGACCCCGGCGGCCCGCCACTTCTCCACGATCTCGCGGTGCCAGTCCTCCGCGAACCACTGCTTGAGCGAGGCCGCGATGGTCGCGCCGACGCCCTCGACGGCGGCCAGCTCCTCCTCGCTCGCGTCCCTGATCCGGTCCAGCGAACGGAACTCGCGGGCCAGCGCCTGGGCCGCCACCGGGCCGACATGACGGATCGACAGACCGGTCAGAACGCGGGCCAGCGGACGCTCCTTGGCCGCCTGGATGTTCTCCAGCATCGCCAGGGCGTTCTTCTTCGGCTCGCCCTTCTGGTTGGCGAAGAAGGTGACGACCTTCTCCTCGCCCGTCTTCGGGTCGCGCTTGGGCAGGCCGCTGTCCGGGTCCAGGACGTAGGACTTGATAGGCAGCAGCTGCTCGATGGACAGGTCGAAGAGGTCGCCCTCGTCCTTCAGCGGCGGCTCGGCGGGCTCCAGCGGCTGGCTGAGGGCCGTGGCGGCCACGTAGCCGAAGTTCTCGATGTCCAGGGACTTGCGGCCGGCCAGGTAGAAGAGCCGCTCGCGGATCTGGGCGGGGCAGGAGCGGGCGTTGGGGCAGCGCAGATCGACGTCGCCCTCCTTGGCGGGCTGGAGCTTCGTCCCGCACTCGGGGCACTCGGCGGGCATCACGAACTCCCGTTCGCTGCCGTCGCGCAGGTCCACCACCGGGCCCAGGATCTCCGGGATCACGTCGCCCGCCTTGCGCAGCACGACCGTGTCGCCGATGTAGACGCCCTTGGCCTTGACCACGTCCTGGTTGTGCAGCGTGGCGAACTCGACCTCGGAGCCGGCGACCGTGACCGGCTCGACCACGGCGTACGGCGTGACGCGGCCGGTGCGGCCGACGCCGACGCGGATGTCCACCAGCTTGGTGTTGACCTCCTCCGGCGGGTACTTCCAGGCGATCGCCCAGCGCGGGGCGCGGGAGGTGGCGCCGAGGCGGCCCTGCAGGGCGATCTCGTCGAGCTTGACCACCACGCCGTCGATCTCGTGGGCGACGGCGGTGCGGCGGGTCTCCGGGTCGCCGTAGCGCTCGATGAACTCGCGCACGGCCGCCAGGGAGTCGACGACCTCGTTGTGGTCCGAGGTGGGCAGACCCCACTCGCGCAGCAGGCCGTACGCGTGGGACTGGCAGTCGATGTCGAAGCCCTCGCGGGCGCCGATGCCGTGCACGACCATGTGGAGCGGGCGGGTGGCCGTGACCTTGGGGTCCTTCTGGCGCAGCGAACCCGCGGCGGCGTTGCGCGGGTTGGCGAACGGGGGCTTGCCGTCGGCGACGAGCCGCTCGTTCAGCTCCAGGAACTTCTCCATCGGGAAGTAGACCTCGCCGCGGACCTCCACCAGCTCCGGGACGCGGTCGCCCTTGAGGCGCTCGGGGATCTCGGTGATGGTGCGGACGTTGGGCGTGATGTCCTCGCCCGTACGGCCGTCGCCGCGGGTGGCGGCGCGGGTCAGCCGGCCGTGCTCGTACGTCAGGTTGACCGCGAGGCCGTCGACCTTCAGCTCGCACAGGAAGTGGTAGCCGGAGCTCTTCGGGTCGCCGCCCAGCTCGGTCGCCAGCCGCTCCGCCCAGGCCGCCAGCTCCTCGTCGTCGAAGGCGTTGTCCAGCGAGAGCATCCGCTCGCGGTGGGCGACCTCGGTGAACTCGGTCTCGTACTGCCCGGCGACCTTCTGCGTCGGCGAGTCCGGCGTGCGCAGCTCGGGGTGCTTCTCCTCCAGCGCCTCCAGCGACCGCAGCAGCTTGTCGAACTCCGCGTCGCTGATGACCGGGGCGTCCCTGACGTAATAGCGGAAGCGGTGCTCCTCGATCTGCTCGGCCAGATGGGCGTGCTCTTCCCGCGCCTTCGCGGGCACCGCGTGCCCCGCCGTGTGCTGTTCGCCGGCCACCGTTACGTCCTCCCGTGGTCCTTGAGTGCCGTCACTCAGGGTTGTCTGCGAGCGATCTCGCGGCCCGGACGCAGTGGGCGAGGGCCGTACGGGCATATGCGGGCGAAGCGCCCGCCAGTCCGCACGACGGGGTGACCACCACGGACTCGGCGAGAGTCCCCGGCGACAGCCCCAGCCTGCGCCACAGCGTCCTGACACCCATGACGCTACCGGCAGGGTCTGACAATGGGCCGTCCACGCCCGGCACCACGCCCGCCAGAAGCACCGTGCCGCCCTCGACCGCCTCGCCGATCGCCTCCTCGTCACGCTCGGTGAGCAGTCCGAAATCGAACGAGATGCCGGTCACGCCGGTGCGGCGCAGCAGGGCGAACGGAACGTCCGGGGCGCAGGAGTGGACGATCACCGGCGCGTCGCCGGCCGCGGCGACCAGGTCGCGCAGGGCGCCCTCCACGACGGCGCGGTCCACCGCGCGGTGCGTGCGGTAGCCGCTCGCCGTCTTCACGCTGCCCCGCAGGACGGCGGTCAGCGACGGCTCGTCCAGCTGGAGCACCGGGCGCGCGCCGGGCACCCGGCGCCGGACGTCGGCGAGGTGCGCGCGCACGCCCTCGGCCAGCGAGGCCGTCAGGTCCCGGCAGGCGCCCGGGTCGCCGAGGGCGGCCTCGCCGTTGCGCAGCTCCAGGGCGGCGGCCAGGGTCCAGGGCCCGACCGCCGAGACCTTCAGGTCGCCCTCGTAGCCCTGGGTGAACTCCTCCAGCGCGTCCAGGTCCTCGCCCATCCAGGACCGGGCGCGCCGGGTGTCCCGGCCGGGCCGGTCGCCGATCCGCCACCCGCTCGGCTCCACGTGCGCGTACACCTCGACGAGGAGGCCGGCGGTCCGGCCGATCATGTCGGCGCCGGGCCCCCGGGCGGGCAGCTCGGGCAGGTACGGGAAGCTCTCCAGCGAGCCGGTCACGGTCCTGGCGGCCTCGCGGGCGTCGCCGCCCGGCATCGACCCGATGCCGGTGGCCGTGCCGGTGCCGGCGTGGCCGGCGAGGCGGGCGGGGGTGTTGTTCTCGGTCACGCCCCGAGGGTATGCGGTGCGCCCTTCGGCCGCGGGGGCCCGGGTCCGCCCGGGCCGGGGGCCGTTACCGCCCCGGACGCACCGTCACGTCGTTGATCTCCGCGTCGCGCGGCAGGTCGAGGGCGGTGAGGAGGGTGGTCGCGACCGACTCCGGGTCGATCCACTGGGAGGCGTCGTACTCGCGGCCCTCCTGGCGGAAGACGCTCTCCTGCATGGGGGTGGCGGTGCGGCCCGGGTAGATGGAGGTCACCCGGACGCCGTTGCCGTGCTCCTCGGCCCGCAGCGAGTCGGCCAGCGCCTTCAGGCCGTGCTTGCTGGCGGCGTACGCGCCCCACCGGGCGTTCGCGTTCAGGCCGGCGCCGGAGTTGACGAAGATCACATGGCCCTTGGCGACCCGCAGCTGCGGGAGGAACTGGCGGGTCAGCTCGGCGGGCGACAGGAGGTTCGCGGCGAGCGTGCGCTGCCACGCCTTGGGGCCGAGGTCGCCGATCGCGCCCAGTTCGACGACGCCCGCGATGTGCAGCAGGGAGTCGAGCCGGTCCGGCAGCGACTGCTTGCCGAAGGCCCAGTCCAGCTTCTCGGGGGCGGCGAGGTCGCCGACCACCGTACGGGCGCCGGGGAACTGCGCGGCCAGTTCCTTGGCGCGGCCGGCGTCGCGCGCCAGCAGCCACAGCTCCTCGCCGCGGTCCAGGAGCCGCCGCGCGACCGCCGCTCCGATGCCCGACCCTGCGCCCGTGATCAAGTGCGTACCCATGGGCCCGATCCTAACGAGGGACACCAGGGGCACGAGGGAGCGGGGCGGGGGCGTCCGCGCGGAGCGGAACGATGCGGTCCAGCACCGGCCGGGAGTGCCCCCGATGCGCCCCACCGCATCGGCCCGCCGCGGGCCGGTCCGGCCCCGCCGCACCGGCCCGGGACGGTACGGTCCCGCCCCGCCGCACGAGCCCGGAGCGGCCCGGGCGTCAGCCCTGGATGCCCGCCTGCTCCTCCAGGTACGCCAGCGCGCCGGTCGCGTCCTCCGCGAAGAACACCAGTTCCGTGAGCGGCACTGGGAGGAAGCCCTCGTCCTCCATGCGCCGGAACTGCTCCTTGAGGCCGTCGTAGAAGCCCGCGGTGTTCAGCAGGACCACGGGCTTGGTGTGCAGGCCGTGCTTCTTCAGCTCCAGGATCTCGGTGGCCTCGTCCAGCGTGCCGGTGCCGCCGACCATGATGACGATCGCGTCGGCGCGCTCCAGCAGCTGGGCCTTGCGCTCGGCGAGGTCCTTGGTGATCACCATGTCGTCCACCCCGGCCCGCACCTTGTGCGCGAGGAAGTCCACGGAGACGCCGACGAGCCGGCCGCCCGCCGCCTCCACGCCGTCCGCCATGACCTTCATCAGGCCGCTGTCCGAGCCGCCCCACACCATCGCGTGGCCGCCCTTGCCGATCAGTTCGGCGAACTCCCGGGCGGGGGCCGTGTAGCGGGCGTCGAGGTCGGCGGCGGAGCAGAAGACACAGATGTTCATACCGGTCACTCTACGAGCCGCCACCGGCAGCGGGCCCGGTCTCCGGCCGCTCCCCGAGCCGGGCAAGGCCGCGTACCGTCCCGCCGGCTCCTCCGGCCTCGCCTGCGCAGCCCTCGCACCGCAGGCGTACCCGCCCCCGCCGGCGCTCCCCTCAGATCAGCCCCTGCGCCACCATCGCGTCCGCCACCCGCTCGAACCCCGCGATGTTCGCACCCGTCACATAGTCCCCGGGCATCCCGAAGCGCTCCGCCGTCGCGGCGCAGGTGTCGTGGATGCCGCGCATGATCGCCGCCAGTTCGCCCTCGGTGCGCTCGAAGGTCCAGGACTCGCGCGCCGAGTTCTGCCGCATCTCCAGCGCGCTGGTGGCCACGCCGCCCGCGTTGGCGGCCTTGCCCGGCCCGAAGGCCACCCCGGCCTCCTGGAAGAGGGCCACCGCCTCGGGTGTGGTGGGCATGTTGGCGCCTTCGGAGACCGCCTTGACGCCGTTGCGCACCAGGACCCGCGCGGCGTCGGCGTCCAGCTCGTTCTGGGTGGCGGACGGCAGCGCGACATCGCACGGCACGTCCCACACCCGCCCGCCGGGTACGTACGTGGCCGACGCGCCGCGCCGCTCGGCGTACTCCTCGACGCGGCCCCGTTCGACCTCCTTGACCTGCTTGAGCAGGGCGAGGTCGACGCCCTTCTCGTCGATCACGTAGCCACCGGAGTCCGAGCAGGTCAGCACGTTCGCGCCGAGTGCCTGGGCCTTCTCGATCGTGTGAACGGCGACGTTGCCGGAGCCGGAGACCACGACCTGCTGACCATCCAGGTCCTCGTCGCGCCGCCGCAGCATCTCGGCGGTGAAGAGCACGTTGCCGTAACCGGTGGCCTCCGTGCGGGCCGTGGAGCCGCCCCAGCCGAGGCCCTTGCCGGTCAGCACCCCGGCCTCCCAGCGGTTGGTGATCCGCCGGTACTGCCCGAAGAGGTAGCCGATCTCCCGGCCGCCCACGCCGATGTCGCCCGCCGGGACGTCGGTGTGCTCGCCGAGGTGCCGGTGCAGCTCGGTCATGAAGGACTGGCAGAAGCGCATCACCTCGGAGTCGGAGCGGCCGCGCGGGTCGAAGTCGCTGCCGCCCTTGCCGCCGCCGATGTTCAGTCCGGTGAGGGCGTTCTTGAAGATCTGTTCGAAGCCGAGGAACTTGACGATGCCGAGGTTGACGGACGGGTGGAAGCGCAGCCCGCCCTTGTAGGGACCGAGCGCGCTGTTGAACTCCACCCGGAAACCGCGGTTGATCTGCACGGTTCCCGCGTCGTCCTGCCACGGCACGCGGAAGACGATCTGGCGCTCCGGCTCGCAGATCCGCTCCACGATCTTGGCCTCGGCGTACTCGGGACGGGCCGCCAGCGCGGGGGCGAGCGTCTGCAGCACTTCGAGGGCGGCCTGGTGGAACTCGGGTTCCCCGGGGTTGCGGCGGACCAGTTCCCGGTGCAGCAGCTCCAGTGGGACCGCTGAGTTCCGTCCGGCCGTACCGGCTCCGGCGTGCACTGCCGACATGGCGTCACTTCCCTTCCTGGCCGACGAAGGGCCGCGGGCGGCCCCGGGTGTCCGTCGCTGCCGCCGAGCCTAGGGGGCCGTGGGCCGCCCGTGGCCACCGGGGCGGAAGTCGCGACCCGTGAACCTCTGGGTTTAGGTTGCGGGCATGGTGGAGGGAACGCGTTCAAGCGCGCACATATCGCACACGGCCGACGGGGGCACGGGGACGGACGGCGGCAGTCTGCGCCGTTCGTCCTTGCTGATGGCGGCGGGCACGGTCGTCTCCCGGGCGACGGGCCTGATCCGGGGCGTCCTCCAGGCCGCCGCCCTCGGCACCGGGCTGCTGGCCACCACGTACAACACGGCCAACCTCGTCCCGATGAGCCTGTACACGCTGCTGGTCGGCGGCGCTCTCAACGCCGTCCTCGTACCGCAGCTCGTCCGGGCCCGGGCGGAGCACCCGGACGGCGGACGGGCGCACGAACAGCGGCTCGTCACCCTCGTCCTGACGGTGCTGGGCATCGGTACGCTGCTCGCGGTGTGGGCCGCCCCCGAGATCGTGAGCCTGTACACGACGGACACACCGGAGAACCACGCCGCCTACGAACTGACCGTGGTCTTCGCCCGGTTCCTGCTGCCGCAGATCTTCTTCTACGGCGTGTACGGCATCCTGGGGCAAGTGCTGAACGCGCGCGGCAGGTTCGGCGCGATGATGTGGACGCCGGTGCTCAACAACGTCGTCCTCGTCGCCATGTTCGGTGCGTACGTGGGCCTGCTGACCGTCCCGGAGACGGTGGCGGACATCACCGGCGCGCAGGTGCGGCTGCTCGGCGTCGGCACCACGATCGGTATCGCCCTCCAGGCGCTCGCGCTGATCCCCTACGCCCGCGAGGCGGGGTTCCGCTTCCGGCCGCGCTTCGACTGGCGCGGCACCGGGCTGCGCAAGAGCGCGAACGCGGCCCGCTGGACGCTGCTGTTCGTCCTGGTCAACCTGGTCTCGATGACCGTCGTCACGCACTACGCGACGGCCGCCGACCAGGAACTGCCCAAGGCTGGCGTCGGCTTCTCCTCGTACACCTACGCACAGAACATCTGGGGCCTGCCGCAGTCCATCGTCACCGTCTCGCTGATCACCGCGCTGCTGCCGCGGATGACCCGGGCGGTCGCCGAACAGCGCTTGGACGACCTGCGGGGCGACCTCTCCCGCGCGCTGCGGACCAGTGGCGTGGTGATCGTGCCGGCTGCCGTCTTCTTCGTGGCCTTCGGCCCGGAGATGGCGCAGCTGCTGTACGCGCACGGCGCCGCCAGTGCCGAGTCCGCCGTGCCGCTGGGGCAGATGCTCCAGGCCCTCGGGCTGGGTCTGATCCCGTTCTCCGCCCAGTCGCTGCTGCTGCGCGGCTTCTACGCCTTCGAGGACACGCGTACGCCGTTCCTGATGGCCGTCTGCATCTCCGGCGTGAACATCGCGCTCGCCACCGCCTGCCATCTGCTGCTGCCGGCCCGGTGGGCGGTCGTCGGCATGGCCGCCGCGTACGCCGTGTCGTACGCCGTCGGGCTGCTGACCAGTGCATACCTGCTGCGACGTCGGCTGGACGGGCGGCTGGACGGGCACCGGCTGAGCCGTACGTACGGCAAGCTGACCGGGGCCGCGCTGGCCGCCGGGGCGGTGGGCTGGGCGGCGGCCCACGCCTGTGCGGGGGCCGCCGGGGACGCCTTCTGGTCCACGGCGCTCGCCCTCGCCGCCGGTGCCGCGGTCATGGCCCTGCTCTTCCTGCTGCTGGCCCGCGTCCTGCGGATCACCGAGCTGCGGTCCCTGCCGGGGCTGCGCTGACCTCGGAGGCCGGGGCGGTGGCCTCGGAGACCGGGACGGTCTCCGCCGCCTCGGCCCCCGTACGCGCCGCCGCCCCGGCCGCGACCATCTTCTCCATCTTGTCGATGCCGACCAGCGCGCTGGCCAAAATGGCGAGGACGATCGCCGCGATGAGCATCACCGTGCCCAGCCACACCATCGTGTCCACGGGCAGCGTGAACGCGCCGATCACCCGGGCCACGCACTCGCCCAGCAGCGCGGCGCCCCACACGGCGGAGTGCCGGCGCTGCACCCGCCGGAACCACGCCGACTCCGCCGTCAGCCGGTCCCACGCGGCCGCCCGGGCCGCGTCGCCCTTGGTGATCCACGGCTTGAGCATCGGCGCCATCATCGGGCGGCCGATCAGCGCGGACACCAGCACCGCCAGACCGAAGGTGCTGCTCACGGCGCTGTCCTTGGCCATCATCAGCCGCTCGTCGCCGGCCACCAGGCTCAGCAGCAGACCGATGACGTTCGTCGCCAGCATCACCGTGGCCACCGCGTTGAAGCGGCGCTCTTTGACCAGGCTCCACACCGAGCGCACGGCCGGCAGCACCCCGCTCCAGCCCAGCGCGGCCAGGGTGCTCATGCCGAAGACGCCGGTGAGCAGGTAGTACGAGGCGATCGGGATGCCGGCGTCCAGCAGCAGCGCCCGCGGTCCCTCCAGCTTCGGGCCGGGCGCGGCGGCCGTACCGGTGCCGGACCCGGCCGCCGTGCCGGTGGCCGCTTCCGTACCGGTGGCCGCTTCCGTGCCGTGCGGGGCCTGGCTGTTCATGAGTCCTCCGAGTCGCTGTCCGCGCCGTCCGTCCTTGCCGCCTACAGCTTCGCCCGCGCCGCTCGTGCCGCGGCAGGACCGCGTGTACCGGCTTCGGCATGACATTTGTCAGGCCGGCCGACCGGCCCGGCGCTTGCCCTGGAGGGCACTCCAGCTCCTAGCGTCGGAGCCACGACCCGAGTGATCCACGACCCGACCGAGAGGGAACCCTTCGTGCGTTACACACTGTTCGGCAGGACCGGTCTGCGGGTGAGCGAGCTGAGCCTCGGCGCCATGACCATCGGCTCCGACTGGGGCTGGGGCGCCCCGAAGGACGTCAGCGCGCGGATCGTCGACGCCTATGAGGACGCCGGCGGCAACTTCGTCGACACCGCCAACAACTACACCGACGGCAGCGCCGAGACGATCCTCGGCGAGCTGCTCGCAGGCCGCCGGGACCGGTTCGTGCTCGCCAGCAAGTACACCTGCGCCACCCGCGGCGGCGACCCGAACGCGGCGGGCAGCCACCGCAAGAACCTGGTGCGGTCGGTGGAGCAGAGCCTCGCCCGGCTGCGCACCGACCACCTGGACGTCCTGTGGGTGCACGCCCGGGACCACTTCACGCCCGTCGAGGAGGTGATGCGCGCGCTGGACGACGTCGTCCGGTCCGGGAAGGTGCTCTACGTCGGCGTGTCCGACTGGCCGGCCTGGGAGATCGCGCAAGCCAACACCCTCGCCGAGCTGCGCGGCTGGACCGCGTTCGCCGGCTCGCAGCTGCGCTACAGCCTGCTGGAGCGCACGCCGGAGCGGGAGCTGCTCCCCCAGGCGCGCGCCTTCGACCTGGCCGTCCTGGCGTGGGCCCCGCTGGCGGCCGGCAAGCTCACCGGCAAGTACCGGCGCGGCGAGCGGGGCCGGCTGGACGTGGTCGGCGAGGACGGCCGGGCGACGGAGCACGAGGAGGCGGTCGTCACGGCGGTGCTGGAGGTCGCCGAGCAGGGCGGCTGGAGCCCGGCGCAGGTGGCGCTGGCCTGGCTGCGGCAGCGCCCCGGCAACATCATCCCGATCATCGCCGCGACCAAGGAGAGCCAGCTCGCGGACAACCTGGCGAGCGTGGACGTCCGGCTGGACGACGCCGCCCTGCGGCGGCTCGACGAGGTGAGCGCCGTGCCGCTGGGCTTCCCGCACGACTTCCTGGCGGAGCCCGCGATCACGCGGAACGTCTACGGCGACCGCTGGGAGGCCATCGAGGAGCGGCGGTCCACCTACCGCCGCTCGGTGCGCGGGGTGCTCTGAGGCCCCGGGCCGGGCAGGTCCCGGCCCGTACCGCGCCCGCCGGTCACGCCACCGCGCGGGCGCGGTCCGTGGTCGCGATGGTCGCCGAGCCGACCACCCGCGTGCCGTCGTAGAGCACGATGGCCTGGCCGGGGGCGACGCCGCGGACCGGCTCGGCGAAGGTGACGCGCAGGCCGCCGTCGGCCGGCTCGGCGGTGACCTCCGTCTCGCCGCCGTGGGCGCGCAGCTGGGCGGTGTACGTGCCCGGGCCGGTCGGCGCGGCGCCGCACCAGCGGGGGCGGACCGCGGTCAGCGCGGTCACGTCCAGGGACTCGGCCGGGCCGACGGTGACCGTGTTGTCGACCGGGGAGATGTCCAGCACGTAGCGCGGCTTGCCGTCCGGGGCCGGGGTGCCGATGCGCAGGCCCTTGCGCTGGCCGATGGTGAAGCCGTAGGCGCCTTCGTGGGTGCCGAGCTTGGTGCCGGACTCGTCGACGATGTCGCCCTCGGCGCGGCCGAGCCGCTTGGCCAGGAAGCCCTGGGTGTCGCCGTCGGCGATGAAGCAGATGTCGTGGCTGTCCGGCTTCTTGGCGACGAACAGGCCGCGCCGGGCGGCCTCCTCGCGGATCTCCGCCTTGGTGGTGAGGGTGTCGCCGAGCGGGAACATGGCGTGCGCGAGCTGCTTGTCGTCGAGGACGCCGAGGACGTACGACTGGTCCTTGGCCATGTCGGAGGCGCGGTGCAGCTCACGGCCGCCGTCCGGCCGCTCGACGATCGTCGCGTAGTGGCCGGTGCAGACCGCGTCGAAGCCGAGGGCGAGCGCCTTGTCCAGCAGCGCGGCGAACTTGATCTTCTCGTTGCAGCGCAGGCAGGGGTTGGGCGTCCGGCCCGCCTCGTACTCCGCGAAGAAGTCCTCGACGACGTCCGCGCGGAAGCGCTCGGCGAGGTCCCACACGTAGAACGGGATGCCGATCACGTCGGCGGCGCGGCGCGCGTCGTGCGAATCCTCGATCGTGCAGCAGCCGCGGGCGCCGGTGCGGAAGGACTTCGGATTCTCGGAGAGCGCGAGATGCACGCCGGTCACGTCGTGGCCCGCCTCGGCGGCGCGGGCGGCGGCGACGGCGGAGTCGACACCGCCGGACATGGCGGCGAGCACGCGGAGGCGGCGGGGAGCGTCAGTCGTCATAACCCTTCCAGGGTAGACGGAACCGGTGACAGGGCTCCAAGCGTTGTGCAGCGCATGGGAGACGCGGGGGAAGCCGGGCGGACCGGCGGGGGCGGCCAGGGGTTCAGCCGGCGCGCCCTGCTGCTCGGCACCGCCGGCACGGTCGTGGCCGGCGGCGCCGTCTACGCGCTGCACGACGAGGTGGCGCGCTGGTGGTGGCGGCTGCCGGGCCGCAAGAAGCCGCGGACGGACGGCGCGGTGGATCACAGCCCCGCGCGCTGGGTCCCGGCCGCCCCGGCGAACTGGCGCCGGGCCGACCGCCCCGACGACTACGTGATCGACCGCGTCGTGATCCACGTCGTCCAGGGCGGCTACACGGACGCCCTGCGCGTCTTCCAGAGCCCGGCGCACGGCGCCGCCGCGCATTACGTGGTGCGCAAGGACGGGCTGGTGGCGCAGACGGTCCGGGAGCTGGACGTGGCGTTCCACGCGGGCAACCGGGCGTACAACGAACGCAGCGTCGGCATCGAGCACGAGGGCTTCGTGGACCGCCCGGCGTCCTTCACCCCCGCCATGTACGCGGCCTCGGCGCGGCTGACCGCCGGGATCTGCCGGCGCTACGGCTTCCCCGCCGACCGGGAGCACATCGTGGGCCATGTGGAGGTACCGGGCACCGATCACACCGATCCGGGGCCACACTGGAACTGGCGGCTGTACATGGATCTGGTGCGTGCCGAACTGCGCCACCCGTCCCCGGCGCCGGGGGCGTGACCCGGGCGGCCGGCGCGCCCCGGGCGCCGCGCGGCGCCCCTCGCGGAACGGACCTCTCATGGCGTACGACAGAGCCCCGGCCGCCGGGCGGACGGGTCACGGCCCCGGGCCCGGCCTCGCCGAGGACCGGATCTTCGGCCGGGTCGGCCTGGACCTGGACGCGGCGGCCGGTCTGCTGACGGTGCGCGGCGAGCGGGTGCCGACCGCCGAGCTGCGCCGCGCGCCGGGCGCCGCGCCGGCCGGGTTCGTCCCCATCGGCACCCGCGACGGTGCCGCCCTCCGGCTGACCGTCGAGGGCCGGCCCGCGCACCTCGCCCCGGGCAGGGGGCGGCTGACCCGGCGCTCCCACCGGGTGGACGTCGTCCACGGCGGTGTCCGCTACCGGCTGCTGCCGGACTCGCCCAACGGCAGCCGGCTGGTCAAGGACGGCCGCCGGATCGCGGACTTCTCCTCGGACGGCGCCGGGCACGTGTGGGCCGACTGGCATCCGGACGTGGCGCCGCCGCTGCGGGAGGACGCCGCGATCGGGTACGCCCTCGCCGCGGCCTTCGGCACCGGTGCCGAGCCGTTCCGGCGGCTGCTCCTCCAGGCGGTGCTCGACACGATCTGGTGAACGGGGCGCGGGGCCGCGCCCCGGCTCAGCCCGCGCCGCGGTCCGGCCGCACGCCCCGGGCCGTCGCCTCAGCTCAGCCCCGCGCTCCGCGCCCGTTCCACCACCGGCCCGATCGCCTCCGCCACCGCCGCCACGTCCGCCTCGGTGGAGGTGTGGCCGAGCGAGAACCGCAGCGTGCCGCGGGCCAGGTCCGCGTCCATGCCGGCGGCGAGCAGGACGTGACTGGGCTGGGCGACGCCGGCCGTGCAGGCGGAGCCGGTGGAGCAGGCGATGCCCTGGGCGTCCAGGAGGAGCAGCAGGGAGTCGCCCTCGCAGCCGGGGAAGGAGAAGTGCGCGTTGGCGGGGAGCCGGCCCGCCGGGTCGGGGTCGCCGCCGAGGGCGGCGTCCGGGGCGGCGGCCCGTACCGCCTTGACCAGGTCGTCGCGCAGGGCGCCGATGTCGCGGGCGAACTCCTCGCGGTGCGCGACGGCGTGCCGCGCGGCGGCGGCGAACGCGGCGATGCCCGGGGTGTCCAGCGTGCCCGAGCGCACCTGCCGCTCCTGGCCGCCGCCGTGCAGGACGGGGACGGGCGCGTACTCGCGTTGCAGCAGCAGCGCGCCGACGCCGTACGGTCCGCCGATCTTGTGCGCGGAGACGGTCATCGCGGCCAGGCCGGAGGCGGCGAAGTCCACCTCCAGCTGGCCGAACGCCTGGACCGCGTCGGCGTGCAGCGGAATGCCGAATTCCGCGGCCACGTCCGCCAGTTCCCGGACCGGCATGACCGTGCCGATCTCGTTGTTGGCCCACATCACGGTGGCGAGCGCCACGTCGCCCGGGTCGCGGGCGACGGCCTCGCGGAACGCGTCGGCGTGCACCCGCCCGTACGCGTCGACGGGCAGCCATTCGACGCGCGCGCCCTCGTGCTCGGCGAGCCACTCCACGGCGTCCAGGACGGCGTGGTGCTCGACGGGGCTGGCGAGGACCCGCGTCCGGGCCGGGTCGGCGTCCCGGCGGGCCCAGTACAGGCCCTTGACCGCGAGGTTGTCGGCTTCGGTGCCGCCCGCGGTGAAGACCACCTCACTGGGGCGTGCCCCGAGCGCGGAGGCGAGGGATTCCCGCGCCTCCTCGACGGTGCGCCGGGCGTGCCGGCCCGCGGCGTGCAGCGAGGACGCGTTGCCGGTGACGGTCAGCTGGGCGGTCATCGCCTGCACCGCCTCCGGGAGCATCGGGGTGGTGGCGGCGTGGTCGAGGTAAACCATGGTGCGCACGATTCTACGAGCAGGCGCGGGGGCGCATGCCGGGCGCGTGGGGGCTCGGCTCCACGCCCCCGGTCGCGCCACGCGCCGGTGCGGACGCCGCACGGACGCGGTACGGGCCCGGCGGGGACGGCACGGAAATCCCTCGACGCCCATGTAAGGAGTCACTACGCTTACGGTCATGACAACATGGCGACTGGACCGTACGTACCGCAGCTCCGCCGGCGAGGTGCGGTGGACCGCCCTGGGCGACGAGGGCGCGCCTCCGCTGGTCCTGCTGCACGGCACGCCGTTCTCCTCCTACGTCTGGCGGGACGTCGCACGGGCGCTGTCCGGGCGGTTCCGGGTGTACGTCTGGGACATGCCGGGCTACGGCGCCTCCGAGATGTCCGCCGGGCAGGACGTGTCCCTCGCCCGGCAGGCCGAGGTGTTCACCGGACTGCTCGCGCACTGGGGGCTCACCGACCGCGAACCCACCGTCGTCGCCCATGACTTCGGCGGCTACGTGGCGCTGCGCGCCCACCTCGTGCACGGTGTGCGCTACCGGCGCCTGGCCCTTCTCGACGCAGTCGCCCTCACCGGCTGGGGCTCGCCCGCCTACCGTCTGCTCGGCGGCCACCCGGACGTGTTCGGCCGGCTGCCGGCCGCTCTGCACCGGGCGCTGGTGACGGAGTACCTGGCCTCGAGCAGCCACCCCGGCCTGCACCCCGCCGTCCTGGAACGGCTCGTCGAGCCGTGGTGCACCGAGGAGGGGCAGGCCGCCTTCTACCGGCAGATCGCGCAGAACGGGCCGGACCTCACCGCCGGCCTCGACGGACGCTACGGCGAGCTGACCGTCCCCACCCTGGTGTGCTGGGGGACGGACGACACCTGGCTGCCCGTCACCTGGGCGCACGACCTGGCGACGGCGATCCCGGGCGCCCGGCTGCACCTGATCGAGGGCGCCGGGCACCTCGTGCAGGAGGACGCACCGGCGGAACTGACTGCGGTGCTGGCCTCGTTCGCGGACCCGGACGGCCGCGGTCCGGCGGATCCCGCCTGACGCGGACCGGCCCGGCCGGGCACGCGGCCGGCGCGGAACGGCGTAGCGCGGCTCGTACCGCCGCGTCAGGCGCCGGCCGCCCCCGGCGCCGGCG
Source organism: Streptomyces sp. NPDC018019 (assembly GCF_044327805.1). Lineage (NCBI taxonomy): Bacteria > Bacillati > Actinomycetota > Actinomycetes > Kitasatosporales > Streptomycetaceae > Streptomyces > Streptomyces sp. NPDC018019. Next base: position 71,566 of record NZ_JBIRGD010000036.1, read on the forward strand.
GGGTGCGCTGCCGCGTCCACGGCTCCGCCGCGTTCGGCGTCCCGTACAGCCCGACCGCCTCGTCCCAGCACGCCTGCGCCCGCTCGGACTGACCGAGGGCGTCCAAGGTGTGTCCCAGCACGGTCAGCCCGTCGGCCCACCGCCGCTTGCCGTCCAGCCCCGCGAGCAGCCCCACCGCGGCCTCCGCCGCCTCGGCCGCGGCCTCCGGCCGGGCGACGGCGAGCAGCGCCTCGGCGGTCCGCAGCCGGGCCAGGCCCGCCCAGAGCCGCTGCCCGGCGGCTTCGAACGCGGGCAGCGCCTCCTGGAGGGCGTCCAGCGCGTCCTCGTGGCGGCCCGCCTCCGCCCGGGCGACGGCGAGGGCGTACAGGGCCGCGCCGAGCCGGTGGCCCTGCCCGGCCGACCGGTAGATCCGCACGCTCCGCCCGGCGAGTTCGGCGCCCCGCTCCGGATCGCGGTCGCGCACGTACAGACGGGACCGCTCCACCAGGACCGCGGCCTCGCCGAGCCGGTCGCCCTGCACCTGGCAGTGGCTCAGCGCCAGCGTGAAGTGCTGGTCGGCGTCGCCCCGGCGGAGCGCGAGCGCGGTGGCACCGCGCACCAGCGGGGCCCGGCAGCTGATCACCGGGTCGCCCGCGTCGAGCCCGAGCCGGTAGGCGCGGCGGGCCTCGTCGTCGGCCCGGTCGAACCGTTCGGCCAGCAGGCAGGCGTGGGCGCACGCCAGCCGGGCACGCCCCTCGGCGCGCCGGTCGCGGTCCGCGGCGGCCCGTGCGGCAGCCGCCCGCGCCGCCGCCTCGTACGGCTCCGCGTGACGCCCGGTGCCCAGCAGCGGTTCGAGCAGGAGCAGCAGGTCGGCGCCGCGCGCGGCGTGACCGTCGGACAGCAGCTCCGCCGTCTGCCGCACGAGGGACAGCGCGCCGGCCCCCTCCGCCGCCCACCAGTCCGCGGCGGCCCCGCGGTCGGTGAGGCGCAAGGGTGTGACGGCCGTCCCCGCGGCGGCGACCTGGTGCAGCAGGGGCGCGTCGGGCGCGTCGAGCGCGTACGCCCCGATCGCCGTGGCGAGGTACCAGTCCAGCAGCCGGGACAGCGCGGCGCGGCGCTCCGCCGGTGAGGTGTGGGCGGTCAGGTTCTCGTACGCGAAGGAGGCGAGCGCTTCGCGGTGCCGGTAGCGGCCGGGCGCCGGGGCCTTGAGCAGACCGGTCTGCGCCAAGGTGTCCAGATGGGTCCGGGCGTCGCCGGGGCCGGTACCGGTCAGGGCGGCCACGGCGCTCGCGGACAGGTCGGGGCAGTCCGGCAGCGCCAGCAGCCGGAAGGCGGCGAGCGCCGGCGGCGCCAGGTCGTGGGTCAGACGCAGCGCGGTGGCGGTGATCAGGGACTCGGCCGCCGTACGGTCCGTCCCGCCCTCCAGCATCAGTTCGGCCGCCACCGCGTCGACCGCGGCCTCCGAGCAGCCGCACGCTTCGAGTGCGGCGCGCGCCACCGCGCGGCGGGCCGCCACCCGTTCCTCCCCCACCCGCAGCGCGAGGAGTTCCAGCGCGTCGGCCGCGCTCATCGCCTCCAGGTGCAGGGACAGCACCCCGGGCAGGCCGGCCGGCGGCCGGTCGCGGCCGATGACCAGCGCGGCCCCCGGCGCCCCCGGGAGCAGCGGCAGGACGGGCGCCATGTCGCGCACCTCGTCCAGGACGACGATCAGCCGGCGGCCGCGCACCGCCGTCCCGTAGAGCGCGAGGCGTTCGGCGGCGGCCTCGGGGATCTCCGGGTCCCGGTAGTCCAGTTGCCGCAGCAGCGCGCCGGCCAGGTGGGCCACCGCCGTCTCCGGGTCACCGGCCGCCGGCATGATCGCGTACAGCCGGCCGTCCGGGAAGCGTTCCTGCACCGCGTCGGTCACCTGTGCCGCCAGGCTCGTCTTCCCGACACCCGCGCCCCCGGAGATGACACAGGCGGTCCGCCCCGTGGCCCTCTCCCGGGTCAGGTGCTCCACCAGCTGCCGGGCCTCGGCGCGCCGGCCGCCCGCGCGCTCCTGCCGGGGCCCGTACCGGCCGGCCCGCAGCATGCTGCGCAGCCCCGGGGAGACCGGCTCGTCGTGCGCCAGGACACGCGCGAGCAGTTCACGGGAGCGCTCGCGCGCCGGGTCCAGGTAGAGCAGCCAGGTCAGCGTCTCTTCAGCGGCGGCGTAACGGCCCAGTTGCAGCTCCAGCTCCGTACGGTCCTCGATCAGGGTGCGCCGCCAGTCGGCCAGCCGCCGGGACTCCGCGCGCAGATACGGGCCGGGCAGGTTCGCCAGGGGCTCGCCGTCCCGCCACAGGGCGACGGCCTCGTCCAGCGCTTCCCAGGCGCGCTCCCGGTCCCCGGCGGCGCGCGCCTCGTAGGCCGCCGCGACCAGTTCCTCGGCGCGGCGCAGGTCCACCTCTATCTCCGTGCCGACGTACCGGCGGAGCGCGTACCCGCCGCCCTCGGCGACCAGGACCTTCGCGTCCGCGCCAAGGGCTTTGCGCAGCCGGGACACGTAGGTACGCAGGGCGGCGCGCGCGGCGTGCGGCGGATCGTCGCCCCACAGGGCCTCGATCAGGTCGGCCTCGGAGACGGCACGGCCGCCGTGCAGTGCGAGCACGGCCAGCAGCGCGCGCTGCTGCGGCGAGCCGGCCGCCAGGGCCGTGTCCCCGCGCCGCATCCGCACCGGCCCGAGCACGGTGATGCGCAGCGGCTCGCGCTCCCGGCGGTCCGGCAGGCCGTCCGTACCGGACGCGTCCGCCCGCCCGGGCCCGTCCTGGTCCCAGGCGAGCGCGAGCAGTTCGGCCAGGCGGGCGCGGGTCGGGTGCCGGGCGTACAGTTCGGCCAGCTCCGCCTGGGCCTGGGCGTACCGGCCCAGCCACAGGTCGGTCTCGATGCGGTCCTCCACCAGGGTCTGCCGCCACTCGGTCAGCCGGAGCCGCTCGGACTGCGCGTACGGGCCGGGCAGTCCGGCCAGGGGCTCCCCCCGCCACAGGCCGAGGGCCGCGTCCAGCAGCCTACGGGCGCGGGCCCAGTCCCCCGCCTCACGGGCGGCACGGGCGTCGCGTTCGTACTCCTCGGCGCGGCGCACGTCCACGTCCAGCTCGGTCCCGGCGTCGCCGCGCAGGGCGTAGCCGACGCGCTCGCGGGTCAGTACGTGTTCGTCCTCGCCGAGCGCCTTGCGCAGCCGGGCGACGCCATGGTCCAGCATCGAACGGGCGCCGCGCGGCGGGCTGCCGCCCCAGAGGGCACCGAGCAGCTCGGCGTCCGAGGCCACGCCCTCGTGGTGCAGCAGGAGGGCGGCGAGCAGCGTGCGGTCCAGCCGGGCGGGCACCTCGATCCGCTGGTCGCCCCGCCACAGCCCCACCGGCCCGAGGACGGTGGCGCGCAGCGGCTCCCGCGGCTCGTCGCCGGGCAGGGCCGGTACGGGGGGCCGGGAGCCGGCGGCGGAGGGGGCGGGCTCGGCGGCTTCTCCGGACGGCGGCTGCGCGCCCGTCGGCTCCACGTCCGTCGGCTCTGCACCCGTTGGCTCCAGATCCGCCGGCTCCAGATCCGCCGGCTCCGGCTCGGCCGGCTCCGGCTCCGTACCGGCCGGTTCCACGGAAGTCCCGGTCCGGGCCGGTGCGTCCACCGACGCGTCCACCGATGCGTCCGCCCTCGCCGGAACACCCGCGTACGACCCGTCCGCCGCACCCGTCCCGGCCACCGCGCTGCCGCCCAGCCGCTCCAGTACCGGACTGGTCAGCACGGCGAACGCCTGCGCCGACTCCTGGAGCCGCAGTTCCCCGGTCTCGTCGGCGACCAGCGCCGGGAAGTCGGGCAGCCGGCCCATGTACGGCTCCAGGGCGCGCCCGACCGCCTCGACGACGGCCAGCGACTGCCGGGTGCCCAGGCCGCTGAAGAGGAGTTCGCGCACACCGGGCCGGAAGTCGTAGACGGGCTGCCCGGCACCGGCGTCCAGCGGTCCGCCGAACGCGCCGAGGGAGGCGGGGCCGCGCGGGCCGGCGACCCGTTCCAGCAGTCCGCCGAGGAGGATCTCGGCGACCTGGGTCGGCCCGGCGTCGCTCATCGTGGCGGCCCGCACCAGCTGCATCAGGGGGACGGTGAGCGGGTTGATCGCGGAGAGCCGTACGGCCAGCCGGTAGGACTCGGGCGAGAACGCGCCGCGGAAGTGCGCGACCAGTTCCTCGGCCGACCCGGCGGGCCGCGGCGGGTCCTGCTCCGGGTCCTCGCCCAGCAGCACCGTGTCCACCAGGTGCGCGGCGCCGGGGCGGGTCAGCAGCGCGGTCCACTGGCCGAGCCCGCCGGGCGTCAGCGGGACGACGGGCAGCGCCACCGTCCCCGGCTCCTCGGCCTCCGGGTCCGGCCCGCCGGTCAGCGGGTCGAGCACGGTGATCCGGTCCGGCCCGGGGAACTCGACGGGCGAGGTCAGCAGCCGGGGCTGGGCGTCCAGCGCGGTCCCCCGCCACAGGCGCCGCGGCAGCGGGTGGAGCACCGTCACCGGCCCGTACCGGCCCCAGCCGCGGACCGCGCGCGCCGCGTCGGGGGTCCGCCACCCCGGGCTCGTACCGTCGGTCAGGACGAAGGTCAGCGTGGGGCCCGTGGTCCACGGCAGCCGGCCCGGCACGGCCATCTTCCGGGCGTCGACGGCGCACACGCGCACGCTGCGGAAGATGCCGCCGCGGTCCAGCACCGCCCGCAGCTCGCCGGCCAGCTGGCTCCACACCTGCATCGAGGGCGCGTCGTCCACCAGCAGGACGGCGGACCAGCGGTGTTCGACGTCCGGCCGGGACACCACGTCGAACAGCGCGGTCTCCGCGGCGAGCCGTACGGTCGCCTCCACGTCGGTGACGCACCGGTGCGGGTGCGGCTGGAAGCGGCGCAGCGGGCGCAGCGCCCGGGACAGGTGCTGGGGCCGGGCGAGCGCGCGGCGGCCGGGTGCCCGCGCGGGCCGGGCGCGCCGGCTGCGCGCGCTGCCGCCCTCGCTGCCCATCGCGTACAGGGCGCGCTGTGCCGGGAGCACGGTGGCGCGGTCGCCGTCCGGCGGCGCCCCGGCCCCTTCGGTCCCGGGCGGCCCGTCCGCGGCGTCCGCACCGCCCGCCCGGTCCGGGTCCCCGCCGGACTCCGCCGCGTCCGCGGCCGTCGGCTCCGTCCCGCCGGGCGGGCCGCCGTCCGCCCCCGCACCGGTGGCCTCTCCGGGCGCCGCACCGGCCGCGGCCTGCCGCCGCTCGCCCTCGCGTACCGCGCGGGCCAGCCACAGGACGTCCAGCAGCTCGTGCGCATCCAGGTCGTAGCCCTGCCCGGCGAGGACCTGCCGCAGCCGGTCGATCATGGCGACATGGGCTCGTCCAGGCGGTGCATGACCGCGGTGAGCAGCTCGTCCTTGGTCAGGTCGGCCCCGGTGACACGGAGGTGGACGGCGGCCAGCAGCTGGTCGGTGGCGAGCGTCTCGGTCTTGGACCGCTGGAGGAAGCCGTCGATCAGGTCCTCGGCCTCGGCGAGCGCGGCCGGCCCCAGGTTGTGGGCGACGATCTCGCGCAGCCGCTCGGGCGTCGGGTCGGGCAGGTCCAGGCGGACGCAGCGGCGCAGGAAGGCGGGCGGGAACTCCCGTTCGCCGTTGCTGGTCATCACCACGACCGGGAAGTGCGTACAGGAGACGACGCCGCGGTGCACCCGTACCCGCTCCCGGCTGCCGTCGGTCAGCACGTGCACGTCCTGGTGCTGCTCGGACAGCCGCGCCAGCTCCGGGATCTCGAACTCGCCCTCCTCCAGGACCACCAGCAGGTCGTTGGGCAGGTCGATGTCGGACTTGTCCAGCTCGTCGACGAGCAGCACCCGCGGCCGGTCGGTGGCGGCCAGCGCCGTGCCCAGCGGGCCCAGGCGCAGGTAGTGGCCGATGTCGGTGGCGAACGAGCCGCGGTGGTCCTTGAGCCGGCGCGGCGCCGTACGGGCGGCCTCCCGCTCGCGGCGCAGCGACGCCTCGCGCAGCCGGCCCACCGCGTCGTAGCGGTAGAGCGCGTCGGCGAGGGTGGAGCGGCTGTTGACCGACCAGCGCAGCACGTCGCCGAGGCCCAGCTCGGAGGCGATGGCGCGGGCCAGCGAACTCTTGCCGGTCCCCGGGCGGCCGGTGACCAGCAGCGGGCGGTGCAGGTGCAGGGCGGCGTTGACGACGGACACCTCGTTGCGGTCCATCAGGTACGGCGCGGGCGCCTCGGCCCGCCTGCGCGCGGCGGCGAAGTAGCGCCACGGGGGCGCCGCCGGCAGCGGTGCGGGTCCGCGGAACACCCACCAGCCCTCGGGCTCCGGCCCGGCTCCCGGACCGTGGTCGGGTGTGCTCTCTTGGGCCACGGGTCGTTCTCCTTCGTCCTTGCTCGCTTGCTGCGTCACGGCCGGGTCACGGTTGGGTCAGGACCCAGGCGTCCGGGGCCAGTTGCGGTGGCCGGTGGTCGGGCGCGTCGTACATCAGGGACAGCTGCCGTCCCCGGTGGTGCGTCGCGGCGGCCTCGGCCACCGCCTTGGCCCGCTCCAGGCGCACCGTCTCGGGGAGCTGGGTGTGGTGCCCGCCCTCGACCAGTTCGAGCAGGCCCGCCGCGACGCTCTCCCCGTGCTCCTCGCGGTGCCACAGGACGGTGTGCACACCCGCCTGGACGCACTGGCGCAGCAGCGTCCCGTGGTGGCGCGGTTCGCAGCACACGATCACCGTGCCGACCTCGGGCTGCATCTCCAGCCGGGCACGGGCCACCTTGCGGTCGGTGCAGCCGTGGTCCAGCACCAGGCTGCGGGCCCGGTCCAGGGCGGCGGTACGCCGCTTCCACCCGGCGTAGCTCTCGCGGGAGCGCCGGGCGGTGCGGATCACCACCCGGCGGGTGAAGCCCAGTTCGAAGGGGCCGTCCTCGTCGCTGTCGAAGGACTCCCAGCGGTCCACCGGCAGCCCGAGCCAGGCGGCGGGCAGGAAGAACTCGACGAGCGCGGGCTCGGGGTCCTCCCGGATCTCGTTGACCAGGACGCGGTGGATGTCGTCCACGACCTGTTCGCTGGTCACCTCGGTGTCCTGGGCGAGGACCAGATGGTGCGGGGCGTCCCCGCCGCTCCAGGCCCAGACCTGGTACGTGTAGTGCCGTCCGGTGGCGGTGGGCAGCAGCTCCACCTGGACGCGGGGCACCCGGGACAGCCGTGAGCCGCCGGGGGCCGGGACCGTGCCGTTCGGGCGGGGGGCCGTGGTCACCGCGGCGCCGCTGATCCCCGCCCAGTCGCTCGGCCGCTCCTCATGGCGGGCGCGGTCGGCGGCCCGGTGCTCCGCCGCGGCGGCGCGGTGCTCGACGGCGGCGGCCCGCGCCCGCTCGGCGCGGTAGCCCCGGACGTCGGCGGTGTACTGCCGTACGGCGGCCACGTCCACCCCGAGCCGGACGGCGGCGCGCTCCGCCCAGGCCTCCAGATCCTCGGCCGGGTCCGGGCCCGCCTCGCTCTCCTCCACCACGATGCGCACCACTCCCTGGAGCAGCGGCGGCACGAGCTGGTCGCCCGGGGCGTCGTACCCCTCCAGAATGTCGAGTGCGTCGGCCAGGCCGGTCACCGCGGGCAGTTCGATGGCGTGCGGCAGCACGGCGTCCAGTAACTCCCGCGGGTCCGTGCGGACGCAGTGCGCCAGCAGGCCCGTCAGGCCGCGCCGCTGGCCGGGGGTGAGGCACTCGCCGGGGCTGACGGCGCGGGCCACCTTGCGCAGCCGCTCCCACCGCGGACCGTTGTCGTACGGCACCAGTTCGCGTACGGCCTGGAGCAGTTCGGGCACCCCGCGCCGGACGCCCACGGCCAGGCCGACCAGCCGGTCGAGGTCGGCGCCGGGGCCCAGGGGCGGGCGCCCCAGCCGGGAGGCGAGCAGTTCCTCGCAGCCGCGGACCGCGTCCGGGGTGGTCAGGATCGTCTCCAGGACGGCCAGCAGCTGCTGGACACCGCGCCGGGCGGTGGGCACCACGGGCGGCGGCAACGCGGGGAGTTCGGCCTCGATGGCGGGGACGCTGATCCCGTACAGCGTGGCCGCGGCCGGGGGCGGCCCCGCCGGGCGGGCGCCGGACGCGGTCTGGAGGTCGGCCACCACGATGCCGACCACGGCCTGCCGCTCGCGGTCCCACAGCGGTCCGCCGCTGAACCCCTCCGTGACCTCCGTGCCACCGGCCACGTCCAGCGCGATCCAGGGCGGCGCGGAGACCCGGGGCACCGCGCGCACGGTGGGCAGCGGGTGGCCGCTGGCCCACAGGGCGATGACCTCGTTGCCGTAGGCGTGCGGGAGGAAGGGGGCCGGTTCGGCGCCGGCGGGCGCGGGGCCGGGCAGCCGGAGCACGGCCAGGTCACCGTGGTAGAGCAGTGCGCCGGGCGGCACCGGTCCGGAGGGGCCGGCCGTCGCGCGCGGCGGGCGCCACAGGGCGGGCTCCACCTGGGCGGTCAGCTCCCGGTCGGGCGCGACGTGCGGCAGCCGGAGCCGGACGGAGCGGCCCGGACCGGGCAGCGACTGGTCGTAACGGTCCCGGCCCAGCGCGCTGTTGACCACGTGCGCGCAGGTCAGGACGAGATCGTCGCCGACCAGTACACCGGCGCCGACGGCCCGTTCGGCGCCGCGCACCGAGACGAAGGAGCGGTACAGCGGCTGATCCACGCCGGACACCACCATGCCGTCCTCAGGCCGTGCTGCCGCTGCCGAGGTTCCAGGTGGCGGAGACCTTGAAGCTGGCCTCGCCGTTGCCGGAGAAGACCCCCAGGCTCAGGTCCGAGCCCAGGGTGACCCCGAACTCCACCGTGACCTCGTCCGGCCGGTGGTCGCCGTTGGCCAGCGAGCGGTGGATGCTGCCCAGTACGCCGCCCAGCGGGCGCAGCGCGCCCTCCAGCGTCTCGCCGCCGCGGGTCAGCGCCCGCGCGATCCGCCCGTCCACGCTGACCGGCCGGGCGTGGCCGAAGCCGTCCGGCAGCTCCAGCGCCGTGTCGTCGTCCTTCTCGGGCGGTGCCTGGCCGGGCAGCGCCGGACCGTCGGGCCGGTCCGCGCCGGCCGGGGCCAAGTGCAGCCAGACGACCGTCTCTTCATCGTCGCTCAGTGACAGTGGCATGTCCCCCATGTGATCAGTCTGGCACGTCACCGCGGCCGGCGCGCCCCCTTTGGAGCAGGTGGTTCGCGCGGGCGGCTCCGGCGGTCACACCGCGGCGGCGGACTTCGGCGCGCGGGCCAGCTGGCGGGACTGGGCGACGAGGCGGTCGGCGCTGTCCCACACCTCGGCGTCCTCCTCCAGGAAGCCGCCCGCCAGGTTGCGGGTGGTGATGGCGACGCGCAGCGGGCCGGGGGCCGGGCGGCAGCGGATGTGGGTGGTCAGCTCGACGGTGGGGACCCAGCCGGTCAGGCCGAGTTCGAAGGCGGTGGGCGGCAGCGCGTCGACCGTCAGCAGCAGCGAGAGCGGGTCCGGGTCGCGGCCGTCGGCGAGGCCGAACCAGCCGCGCATCTCACCGTTGCCGGAGGGCGCGCCGACGGCCCAGCCGCAGGTCGCCGGGTCCAGGCGGACGGTGAGCCGTTCGGCGATGGCGGTGCTGCCGGGGATCGGCGAGCGGCCCTCGGGGGCGCTGTCCGTACCGAGGCAGTGCTCGTACGGCGGGATGGCGGGCGGTTTGGCGGTGGTGCGCACCTCGTCGTCGAGCGCGTCCAGGTCGCCGTACGCGGCGAGCACCCGCAGCCGCTCGACCTCGGTGCCGTCCTCCTCGAACTGGACGAGGGTGGCGGTGCCGGTGGACATGGTGCGGCCGGTGCGGACGGTCTCGGTGCGGATGACGGCGGGGCCGGGGACCGAGGCGGTCAGGTAGTGCGCGGTGACCGAGAAGGGGTGCGGGTGCGGGAGGGCGTCGCCCAGGGCCCGGCCCATCAGGGCGAGCAGGTAGCCGCCGTTGACCGCGTGGATGATCGTCCAGCCGGCCGAGAGGTGCGCCTCGTAGTGCCCGGGGGCCCGGCGGACGACCGCCGTGTCACGGTCGAATTCGCTGTTGCCTAGGGTCACCTGTGCCATGCGCGGCACGCTACACGGATTTGTTACTGACCGGTAGACCCTTTTTTCTTCAACCGTCACCGGGCGCGGTGCGGCCGTTCGCCGGCCGTCGTCCGCGCGGCGCCGCCCCGGCGGGCTGAGATCATGGGCCCATGCTTCACGTGCTCTACCTGGTCGGCGTCTCCGCCTTCGCCGCGAGCGGGGTGCTGGCCGCGTACCGCGCCAACATGGACCCGTTCGGCGGTCTGGTCCTCGCGTTCGCCGCGGCCACCGCCGGCGGCACCCTGCGCAGCCTGATCCTCGACGACCACCCGCTCTACTGGACGCACGACTGGGTGCTGCTCACACTGATCATCTGCGTCAGCGTGGGCACCATCATCTATCTGCGGTACTGGCAGCTGCCCCGCAAGTCGCTGCTGGTCGTCGACGCGGTGGGGCTCTCCGTCGTCACCGTCATCGCCGCCCGCGCCGCCATCGCCGCGGGCGCCACCCCGCTGGCGGTGCTCATCCTCGCGGTGATGAGCGGTGTGGTCGGCGAGGTCATCCGCGACGTGCTGTGCGGCGAGTTCCCGCCGCTGCTGCTGCGCGAGGACGTGTACGCCATCGCCGCGCTCGCGGGCGCCGCCTCGTACCTCGGCCTGCACCACCTCCACGTACGGGCCGACGTGGCCGCCGTGGTCTCCGCCGGGGTGGTCTTCGCGCTGCGGATGGCGGCGGTCTACTTCGGCTTCCACCTGCCGCGCCCGCAGCAGCTCAAGCCGCGCTAGTAGTGCTTCGTTAGGTTCTGGTCTTGGTCAGTGGGCGGCCGCAGGTGGTGCAGGTTCCGGTCCAGCACCGCAGGAGGTCCTGCAGGGCGTC
>NZ_JBIRGD010000037.1:0-82110 GCF_044327805.1 Streptomyces sp. NPDC018019
CGTCTTCGATGCGGGCCACGACCTCGCGGAGGAAGTACCTGACGAGATGGCCGCCGTCATCCTGCCGTTCCTGGCCGCGCACCGGTAACCGCCGCTCCTCCCGGCCGCCGGGGCAAAGACCCCGGCAGCCGCAACGGCGACCGCAAACAGCCTCCTCGCCCCGGGAACACCACCAAGACACACCGTCCGATCCTGACCACCCATGAAACACGCCGGAGGCGAAACCGACCGGGGCACTATTGCCGCCGACCTCCGTGTTCCGTCGGCTGATCAGCGGTGGGGCCAGGAATCGGGCTGGCTCCGGGCGGTGTGGAGGGAACCGAGCAGATCGAGGGACTGGGCACCAGGTGTATTGATCACGAGCGTTGTTGACACTGACGGGGCTTGATCATGGCGAAGACCCCGGTGTGGTGGAGGTGTCTAGGCTGCACCGCACAACGGAGGTTTTCGTGTCCCACCGTAATGTCCGGCTGACGGTTTTCGGCAGGCGGCTGCTGGTCGAGCGGGTCCGCTCCGGTCGGCCCGTGGCTCATGTCGCCGCGGAGATGGGCGTCTCGCGGCCGACGGCTCATAAGTGGGTCCGCCGCTGGCGGTTGGAGGGCGAGGCCGGTCTTCAGGGCCGCTCCAGCCGTCCGCACACGACACCGCACCGTACCCCGGCCCGGACAGAGGACCAGGTCTGCCGGCTGCGGACCGAGCGCAAGCTGGGGCCCGCCCGCATCGGCCCGAACCTTAAGCCTGCCCGTCTCGACCGTGCACCGGATTCTGGCCCGTCACCGGCTGAACCGCCTCGCCTGCATCGACCGGCCCACCGGCCAGGTCATCCGCCGCTGTGAACGGGCACAGCCCGGCGAGCTGGTCCATGTCGATGTGAAAAAGCTCGGCCGGATCCCCGACGGCGGCGGACACCGCACCCTGTACTACCTCCCCGCCGGGCCCCAGCGAACATTCTCAGCGACCCGGTTGAACGCCTTCTCGTTCTCGATGGTCTTGAGCAGGTCATCGCGGACGGGGGCGCGGAGGAGGGCCCGCCTCGGCACCGTCGTCGGCCACCCGCATCAGGCCGGGCTTTAACTCTGCCTGTAGTGCGTGGGGTGGCGGCGACTACCCTGTCTTCCAGCAGGCGGGAACATTCCCGGGGCAAGCGGCCGACTCCTCCTGGGCCCCGCGTACTCGTCAGCGTTTGAATGCCTTCCTGGCCTTGGCGGCGGCTTGCTTGAGGTTCCCCATCGAGCGGTCCGACCGGCCTTCGCGCTGCGTCTGCCTGTTGCGGGCGGTCCGGCCGAGGGTCTCCTTGATCCTGCCTTTGGCTGTCTGGGCTTTGTTCCTGATGGCTCGTCCCATGTCCATGGTGGTCCTCGTCTGTGGTGTGGTGACTGTCGCTTCGGGGATCGTGGATGTGCGCGTTGCGGAGAAGCGGTCCGTGGCCTCGTCCGGTGGCGAGTTCATGTGTGCTGTTGTGGGCGGGGGCCGCTGGTGTGGGTGGTGCCCGACGCGCCGACGGGTGCACCGTCGGCTTCCAAGAGGGTGGCGCTGAGAGCGAGGAGGGCCACGTCGTCCGCCGGGCCGACGGGGAAGGTCGCCACCAGGGCGGCGAGGTCGTCGATGACGGCGGCTGCGCGGGGTGCCGTACTGGTGGCTGCGTGGTGGGCGAGGTGCGCGGCCAGGCTTTCCTCGTCGAAACGGGCGCCGTGGGAGGTGCGCGAGGCGGTCAGGCCGTCGCTGTGCAGCAGGAGTGCCTCGCCCGGTGCCAGGCGCAACGTCCGGGAGACGATCGGGGCGCCGTCGAGTGCACCGAGAAGCATGCCGCCGGACAGCTGTATCGGTTCGGCACGGGGGCGCAGTCCCTGGCGGGCCGGACGCAGGTGGTACGCGGGAGGGTGGCCGCCTCCGGACAGGGTGATGGTGAACCCGCCTGCGGGGTCGGGATCCAAGGTGCCGAAGATCAGGGTGCACAGGCGGACACCGGCGGTCGGGTCCGCCAGCAGAGCCGTGTTCAGCGTCTCCAGCACGGTGCGCGGGTCGGGCTCCAGCAGCGCCGTGGAGCGAAGAGTGTGGCGGATCATCGAGGTGAGCGCGGCCGCCGTCGTACCTCTGCCGCTCACGTCACCGAGGCAGAACGCCCACCGGCCGGCGCCCAGGGGGAAGATGTCGTAGAAGTCGCCGCCGATGTCGTGGACGGAGGCAGTCGTGTAGTGGCAGGCGGCCTGGAGGCCCGGTACGTGGGGCAGGGCCGGGGGCAGCAGGGAACTCTGCAGAGCCGTGGCGAATGCGGCGGTCCGGGCCCGGTCCTGCTCGGCCCGGTCGCGTACCGCGCGTGCGACCTCCAGTACTTCGCGTTCCCTGCGCAACATGCGCAACGCTGACAGTCGCAGCTCCAGTTGGTCCATGACCAGCGTGGCCAGGTCGGTCAGCGCGGCGGCCTGCTCGGGGGTGATCCGGCGGGGCCGGGTGTCCAGGATCTCGACGGCGCCGAGCCGGTGGCCGTCGGCAGTGGTGATCGGTGCCGCGGCGTAGAAGCGGGTGCCGGCGGGGCCGGCCACCATCGGGTGCCCCCGGGTCAGGGCATCGTGATGGGTGTCGGGGATGACCAGGGGAGCGTCGGAGAGGATCGCCGAGCTGCTCAAACTCGCGTCCCGGCCGGCCTGGGTGGCGCCTTTGAGCCCGTAGGCGGCCTTGAACCAGACCCGGTCGGTGTCCACGATCGTCACTGTCGCCATCGGCACGTCGAAGAGGCGTCCGGCCAGCGCGGCGATCCGGTCGAACGCCCCGTCCGGTGGGATGCCCAGGATGTCGTAACGGCGTGCCGCCGCGATACGTCGCGCTTCCCGTTTCCGGCTGCCCTCGGAGGCGGCTTCGGGCTTCCCAGCCTGTTCGTCGTCCGGCATGCGCCCACCTCGCTTCGGGTCACTCGGGGCGCTGCGTACGGGCGTCGTGCGCGAGTCCGTGGCGCTCCCCCAGGGGCAGCACCAGTGCCCGCAGCGCCGCGGGGCCGGACGGCCTTCGGACCTGTCCGATGTCCTGCCACCCCCATGCCCGGAAGGCACTGTGGGTGGCGTGGTCGGCCTGATCCACCAACGTCGCGCCGAGCGAGGCGTGGTTGTCCGCGAGCAACCGTGCCTGCAGCCGCCGGGCGAGGCCGGAGGCGTGTCCGTGCGGGTGGACCACGATCTCCGTAACGGCGAAGGTGTGCCCGGAGGAGGTCAGCTGCTCGACGGACCGGGGAAGGCCGCCCTCGAAGCCGATCCACCAAGCCCCGTCGCGTGCGACGGGGAAGCCGAAGGCGCAGCCTGCCAGGGTGGGTGTCTCGGCGACCAGGAGGGAAAAGCCCGGGCGTCGCCCGGAGTCCGCGAGGCGGCGAAGGAAATCCTCCCTACGGCGGTACGTCTCGCCGGACGCGGCCTCCGCAGACTCCACGTACAGGTCCGCCAGGTCCTCCCGGAGTGCCTCGGCCTGCCAGCGGCTCAGGTGGCGCAGGCGCACCGCCTCCGGGGCGGACCGCTCCTGGCCCGGCCCGGGGCCGGAGGCCGTCACGGTGCACCTGCCGGAAGGGGAGCGGGCCAAGGCGCCGACGTGTTCTCGTGGTGACTCGCGGGAACACCGCTCAGCAACAGGCCGGAGTCACTGTGCGAGAGGATGCGTCGCAGAGCGAGCGGCGGATGATGCAGTCGCAGGGTTCCGCCTCTCCGCTTGGCCTGCGCGGCAGCGTGCAGGAAGGCGTTGAGGCCGCTCACATCACAGAAGGTGACGGCAGTCAGGTCGACATCGATGGTGCGCATACCGCCGTACAGGCATTCCCGCAGGGACGCGCTGACCAGAGGCGCCGTCGCCAGGTCGATCTCACCGGCCAGCGTGAGCAGCGCACGGCTTTGCTTGTCGTGCCGGTAAACGTTCAGAGCGGGCAGGGACATGGCGCCTCCGGTTCCGGGCGTCCTGGCCGGGACGGGTGGCGGCGGTGCGGGCCGTGGTCCCGGCAGGTGTGTGCGCTCAGCAGCAACGCGCCGTCGGGGTCTGGAACGTCGACGTCCTGATGTGAGGGTAGCCCCGGGCCCAGCGGCCCGGGAGCGGGGAGGGGCATCAAAACCCGTACGCCGAGAGGAGGTGAGGCATGACGGTGACGGGGCGGTCAAGGCCGGGCAAGCGGTCGCTGCCGCGAGAACGGCACGGCAGGCCCGGTCACGGCCCGCCGCGTTGCGCTGTTCTTCCTGTCAGGGCCTCCGGCCCTTGAAGGATCCGGTGGTCCTGCGCCGCGGGCGCAGGCGTCCGCGGCCTCCGTCCCTGTGGTCCCGGCGGGCGTGAACGGGGGGAGGGACGGTGGTGACCTGCTGCCGCCGGGCCGGGTTGCGGGAGCCGCGGCGGTCCGGAAGGCGGCGGCTGTATCGGTGCAGCGCGATCCGGTCGTCGTGCTGGGCGTTCAGAAGATGGATCACGAATGCTCCCAGAGCGGTCATCGCGAGTATGACGGTGACGGTGAGGCCGGTGCCCATGGCCGCGTCACCTCCCGTCGGTCGTGGAAACGGGTGCGGCCATGGCGCCGCCTTCCGCTTCCCATGTCTCGGTGGGGCCCGGCGGGGCCGCAACGGCAGAGGCCGCGGGGTGACGGGCCGGCGCGGCCGCCATGAGTTCGCTGCCCGTTCGGGCGGTGTGCGGATCCGAAGCGGCGTCCATGAGCCGTGCGGCGGCGGCCGCGCCGGTCTCCGGAGGGACGATCAGCAGGTCCCAGCGCCCGACGCGGTAGGAGAGCAACAGGAGTTGATGGGGGTCCTGCTCGTCGGTGAACCAGCCCACCTTGATCACACGGTCGTTGGCAGGGATCTTGCGTGGCACGACCGGCCAGTGCGTCGGATTGACCGTGATGCGCGTGATGCGGCCCCACAGCGGTTCCAGCTGTTCGGCCAGGGCGGGAAGCTCACGTGCGAGGTCACGTGAGCGTGGCCACCAGGCACCGTCGAGCAGCCTGGTCTGCGAGCCCGAGGGCTTGAGGGAGAGCCGGACCGGCGGATGGACGGAGGGGCCGGCGGTCGGCGCCGCCGGCGAGGGGCGTTCGGTGATCACCGTCATGGTGTCGACCCGTCCCCGGGCCTGGCGTGCCCGGCCCGGTGCTTGGAACCGAGAGAGATACCGGCAAGGAAGCCGGTCAGAAAATGCTCTCGATGCTCCCAGCGTACTCCGCCGGCAGTGCCGACCACGACTGCCGGCCGCTGGAGCCCTGGGCAGAGAGCCTGACCAGGGAAGTGGTGGTTCAAGAGTAGGCTGGTTACACCGAGGGCTCCTCGTACGCGGGCTCCGTTTCCCGTGTCGTTCTCGGCGAAGCACCACACCGGGGCTGCCCCGGGCGAGGTCGCGTGATGACCGCTAACACACTCGGTCCACCGGTGATCGGCAAACGGGCCTTCCGGCCATGGGCGCCTCGGCAACTGCTGCCGCATTCGGGTGTGGACGGTGCGCCATGACCGCTGACCCTCTGCTACCCGTGATGCTGCCGGACGGCGCCCGAGCCCATCAGGCGGGCTCAGGGGTAGCCGTACTGAGGATGGAGACGACTCCTCGCCGCGACGGGACCTTCGACGGCACGTGGTGGCCGAGATCCCGGGATCTCGAAACCGAGCTGCCCGGCTTGGTGCGCGTGTTGACCGAGCGGTTGGGCCCCCTCGCACGTCTCGGAATGGATGCGAGCGCCTGGGACGCGCACCCGCACCACTTGGTCGTCGACGGTCACCTGATCCGCATCGACTGGTCCGAGGTCGGCGACGGCACGATGCTCGTCACCCGCGGGCGGCAGGACATCTTCTCCTTCCTGATGCTCCCGCCACAGGCCGACGCGTCCGCGGCGCGCGCAGCCATGGCCATGGCTGTCCAGGACGGCAACAGCACATCGGCCGCGGAGATCTTTGCCGCCACTGGACTCATTCCCGCTTGAGAAGCGGAGCCTTGGTCTGCCAACGGCCCGCTCCACCACCGGAGATGAGCGGGCCGACGACAAGGCGGGCAGTTCCCGGAACCGACCTGGGCGTGAGCGTGCCCGGTCCCCTCCTGCGGGACCGGGCACGTGTTCGTCGGGGCACCCGCAGTGTCTCCGGTTCGTCACGGCGGCGGGGCCGGATCAGATGCTCGGTGGCAAGGGTCTCCTTGGCGGCACGGATGGTGTCGAGCAGGTTGGTCTTGCGGCCCCGCGGTCGGCCGCTCATTTCGGGCGGCAGACCTCGACGACCTGAGGAGGCCGGGTATGTTCGTGCCAGCTTCCAAGGGCACAGCGGAATGTACCGCGCGTAGAGTCTCGGGGGCGTCAACGGCCAGGGCCGGAACCGCCTGTCGGCGAGAGCCCGGGCCAGCCGGGAGTCTCGGCGTCGGTCACGAGCGGCACGGTGTTGTGCCGGACGACGTGAACGCGGTCCAACTGCACGGAGCGACGCTGGATGGGGTCGGCCGTCGGGGTGGGGAACCGCCACGTGCCGGCCGGGACGCGCGCCCGGGTGGTGGTGGGGGCTCGTGTGTGTCGGGCCCGAGCGCGCTGGGCCGCCCGTCGAACAGGACGTGGTGTGGGACTGGCGTCCCGCGTACCGGACGTCCTGGAGTGCGGCGACGGACGGGACGTCTTCGGTTCTGCCTTCTGACAGCACGTTTTCCCGCAGCGGGGCTACGCCGGTTGTCAGTGGACTCGGTCTTCGGTGTTTTCCGCGGTGTCGTCGTCGGGCAGGTGAACGTCGTTGACGGAGATGTTGATCTCGACGACTTCCAGGCCGGTCATCTGTTCCAGGGCTGAGGACACGTTGTCGCGGACGTCGGCGGCGATGGTGGGGATGCTGCCCCCGTACTCGACGACCACGTCCAGGTCGATGGCTGTCTGCCGTTCACCGACTTCGACCTTGACCCCGCGGCTGAAGTTCGAGCCGCCTCCGGGGACTTTGTCGCGCATCGCACCGAAGGTACGGGCGAGGCCGCCGCCCAGTGCGTGGATGCCGGGCACTTCGCGGGCCGCCATTCCGGCGATCTTCTCCACCACTCCGTCCGCGATGGTGGTCTTTCCCCGGGGTGAGGACAACTGGGCGGGGCCGGTCCGCCCGGATGGTGTCATCGCGTTGTCCGGGCGGCGGGGCTCAGCGGGTTTGTGCGTGCTCGGGCTGATCGGCTCCGTCATGCGAAGCCACCTCCTTGGGTGGTCCCCCGGCTCTCATGCTCCAACGGTCGGGTACGCCGTACACCCCGAGTACCGGCCAACGCAGCATCTATGCAAGCTGTTGACGATGCCCCCGGGGCGTCGCGCCCCCGTCCGGTGCACCTGCGGCTTTGAGGTCCGGCGCGCTGTTCATGACGGCGCCGGACGACAGAGTCGCCACTACCCGGTGGGCGTGTCAGGGGCGGTCCGGGTCCCCTGACGGATCGGGGTGCCGGCGTGATGCAGGCTTTTGAGGACCTGCCGGTAGGAGGCGAACAGACCGGCCTCCAGGTAGTCGATGCCCGCCTCCTGGCAGTACCGGCGGACGATGGGCTGCGCCTTGCGCAGGTGCGGGCTGGGCATGTTCGGAAACAGATGGTGTTCGATCTGGTAGTTCAGGCCGCCCAGTGCGATGTCGGTGAACCAGCCGCCGCGTACGTTGCGGGAGGTGAGGACCTGGCGGCGCAGGAAATCGAGGCGTTCGGGGCCGGTCAGGGTGGGCATGCCCTTGTGGTTGGGAGCGAAGATGGAGCCCAGGTAGGCGCCGAACAGACACTGGTGGACCGCCAGGAAGGCCACCGCCATGCCGGGCGGGAGCACCACGAACAGCGCCGTCAGGTAGAGCGCGAAGTGCGCGAACAGCAGGGTTCCTTCCAGGCCCCGGCACTTGAGCGAGCGGTTGGTCAGTGCCCTGACGCCGGCCACGTGCAGGTTGAAGGCTTCCAGAAGGATCAGCGGGAAGAACAGGAACGCCTGGGCGCGGCCGAGCAGCCGGGGAAGTCCGGTGGCGGCGCGTGCCTGGGTCTGGGACCAGACCAGCAGGTCCGGTACGACGTCCGGGTCCAGTTCTTCATGGTTGGGATGGGCGTGGTGGCGGGTGTGCTTGTCCTGCCACCATCCGTAGCCCATGCCGATGCCCAGATTCGCAGCCCCCCGGCCGGAGCGTTCACTGGCCCGGCGCAGGCGGAACACCTGCCGGTGGGCCACATCGTGGGTGACGAGGGCCACCTGGCCGAAGACCAGGGCCAGGAACGCGGCCACGGCCAGGCTCCACCAGCTGTCGCCGACCAGGGCGAAAGCGACCCAACCGGCGGTGTAGAGCGCGGCCACCGAGGCGACCCGCACTGCGTAGTAGGCAGGCCGCCGTTCCAGCAGGCCGGCCGCCGCGATCTTCTTGGAGAGCCGGGCGAAGTCGCTGCCTTCCTTACGCGGGGGCGGCGGCAGAACCTGGTTCAGCGGGATGTCAGAACTCATACAGCCAATCTCGCCGGCCCGACGGGCCGGCTGTGCTCACGGAAAACGACGGGGCCGGACGCTGCTCGCGGAGCGACGCCACGGAGCACCGGCGGCGGGCCGCATGGACGTGCCGCAGGCGCACCGGAAGACGGGTCACCACGCTGAGCGAGGTCCGTGAACTCGTGGAAAGAGTGTCGGGATTGGGGCACTTGGCCTACCGGGCGGATCCTCACGCTGCCGGGGGTTGGTGCCTCTGCGTCCACCGTACCCCTCCCCGCCCTCCTTGAACAGACGCGACTCCGGCCATGTACTCACACATAGCAAGGGGCAGGAACGGGCGTGCGGTCACCTCCCCGAAGGGGAGGAAGACCGAAGGCCGCGCGGTCAACCACTGGCCCGCCGCACGCGCAGGCCGCCTTCGCGTAGGCCGTGGTGGAAGATTCCGTAGAGCAGCACGGCCGCGGCCACCACCAGAGAGGCTGGAGGAAGCCGAAGCCGGCCAGGGCGATGAAGACGAGACGGAGCAGAACGGGCATGCTGTCCTCCGCAGCGGCACGCGCGCTCTTGAGCGTTTGAGGCCGCGGCACGCACGGTAGTCGTTCGCGTGGTCGCGAACGGTATCGCAGCCGAACGTACCGGCAGCCGGCCGGCTCGCCCACGCCGAAGAAACACCTGCGGCGCCAGAGCGGACACGAAGTGCGGAACAGATCTCGCGCACTGTCCACCCAACCGGGCACCGGCCAGCGATACCACCGCCGAAGACCGCCCCGCGACAAAACCATCCCACTGTGCTGGCAGCGACGACTCAACGCCCGCCCTCCAGCCGGTTCGTGGCGGTCGCTGACGCTCGGTACGGGAAATGCGCAGCTCCAGGGCGTTGATGAGTATTTTCATACGGGGCTCCTCGGCTGCTCGAAGAAGTCGGCGGTGACTTGCACGTTGCAGGTCGGGGGCGGCGGGAGGGCTTGTTGGCTCCGGCGGCCTCTGGCGATTGGCGGCGGTCTCCGTCGGTACTGATGCTGACTTTCCTGATGGTGCGTGAGCTACTAGACTGGTTACTCAGCGTGACGAACTCAGGATGTGCTGAGGCGCTGCGGGTGGCGCAAGGGGCGGCGGACGCGGGGCGCGATCCTTGTACGCGGCGGCGTCTCGGACGGTGCGTGGTCAAGGTGAGGCGACTCGACGGGGCGGGAGCCGGCGGTTGGCCGACGCTTGGGTGAAGTGTCGTGTTCGGCGAAGCCGTTCTCCGTGCTTGAAGTTGCGGAGGAAGGCCTCGTACCGGTCGCGGAGTGAGGTGACCGCGCAGGCCGGGCAGGGTGCTGGTGTGTCCGGCGGAGTCGGCCCGGCCCGGCTGCCCGAGGGCCATCTGGGCGACATTCACGGCGGCGCCCACGTCACCGAGCATGAGCTGGGCCTCGCCCTGACGAGCGAGATGGATGCCCGCGCTGCGGGCCTCGGCGCTCGTGCCGTACGGGGTCCTTGTGTCGTAGGTCAACCAGCCTCGGCCAGCCCGTCGTCGGGCTGCTCGGCCTCCGGATGCAGCGGAGGCGGGCTTCGAGCCGCTCGGCGGGACGTACACTCGGCTCATGGGACGCATCAATGACATGAGGGATGGCCTGCCGCAGGCCACCTCCGTGGTGCGCCCGAACGCTGGGGGCGCGGAGGGCGCCGGGCCGTTGACGGCGGCTGACGCCGGGGTGCCGAAAACCGGCCGCCTTGCGTTGCACGGCCACGGCTAGCGACGCTTAACGCGCCCCTGCCCCGGCATATTCCTCCAGGAACGCCGCGAGGCTGTCAGGCCAGCCCGCCGCTTGCGTCCGGCTCGTCTCGGACTTGCCTCAGCCGCATGTTCCACCATCACCTGTTTCATGTCACCACCACCCGTTCCACGTCATCACCGCAGTCTCGGCGCTCCGCCGGCTCTGTTGCCTGGCTTTGGCCGCACGATGGGGCCTGGCCGCCTTCGAAGGGTTCATTGTGAAGCTGAGCGAGTTGCTGGCCGGGCAGGAGTACCAGGTCCTCCGGGGTGATCCGGAGAGGGCCCGGATCACCGGGGGAGTGGTCTTCGACGCTGACCGGGTCACACCGGGTTCGCTGTTCATCGCGGTCCCCGGCCACCGTGAGGGTGGCCCCTGTGCCGTAGCCCCGGCCCTTGCCCGTGGCGCCGCGGCAGTGCTCGTGGACGGCGGCGTTCCGGCTGTACCGGAGTCGGTGTGGGCCGGGGCGGCGGATGTGTGTGCCGTTCGGGTTGCCAACAGCCGTGTGGTGGCGGCGATCGTCGCCTCCCGGTACTTCGGGGAGCCGGGGCGGCGGATGGACATGGTGGCGATCACCGGCACCAACGGGAAGACCTCGGTGTCGTACATGGTCGAGTCGGTGCTGCGGATTTCCGAGGGTGCCAAGGTGGGGGTCATCGGGACAGCCGGAAGCCGGGTCGGCGACGAGCCGATCCCGATGCCGCGGTCGGTGCTGACCACGCCCGAATCACCGGATCTGCAGTACCTGCTGGGGTACATGCGTGACGCCGGGGCCGGCAGTGTGGTGTTGGAGGCCACGTCCATGGGTCTGCTCACACACCGGGTGGACCGTACGTTCATCGATGTCGGGGTGTTCACCAACCTGACGCGAGACCACCTGGACGACCACGGAACGATGGAGAACTACCGGGACGCCAAGCTCCGCTTGTTCCAGGGCCTGTGCCGGCGTGCGGTGGTCAACGCCGACGACGCTGTGGGCGCGGGGATCCAGACGCTGATGCCCGGCGCGGTGACCACGTACGCCCTTGACGCGCAGGCGGACTATCACGCGACCGACCTGGCCGCGGACGCCTCCGGAACACGGTTCATCCTGCACCACAACGGCCGCAAGTACCCGGCTGCAATCCCTGTCCCGGGCCGGTTCTCGGTGGCCAACGCGCTCGCCACCGTGGCGGCCTGCCACATCCTGGGGCACGACCTGGACGCACTGGTGGCCGCGCTCGAACAGACGCCAGCGGTCCCCGGACGCTTCGAACGCTTCCAGACCCCGCGCGGCACCCTGGTGATCGTGGACTACGCCCACTCACCGGACTCTCTGAACAAGGTCTTGACCACCATCCGCGGCTTCGCCCCCGGCCGGGTCGTCACCGTCTTCGGCTGCGGCGGGGACCGGGACACCACCAAGCGGGCCGAGATGGGAAAGATCGCCGGAACCCTCTCCGACCTGTGCGTCCTCACCTCGGACAACCCACGCAACGAGGACCCCCAGGCCATACTGGACCAGATCACCCCCGGCCTCACGGTGACCGGCGCGCCCTTCGAACGATTCACCGACCGCCGCCAGGCGATCTCCTTCGCCCTCTCCGCGGCGGCCCCGGACGACATCGTCCTGATCGCCGGAAAGGGCAGCGAGCCGTACCAGATCGTCGGTGAAGAACTGCTTCCCTTCAGCGATATGGCAACCGTGCACGAGCTCACGGGGGCGTGACGTCCGGTTCCGCCCTGGCGCGGCCAGACGCCGGCCTGCGCGATGCTCTTCTGCGTTGCCCGCGCCGCGCAGGATGCCGCGGAGCCCGTCCGACAGGACGCCGACGGCAGTCAGGAACGAAACTTCCACCGGCGCTGAGTGGAGAGCCCGTGTAGTCGACTGCCGCTTCTTCTTGGGGCCCGCCCTCCGTCAGGGCAGGGAGCATCTGCTGTGCGGCTGGCGCAGGTTCCGCCTCAGGGGCACCCCGCATACGCGTACGTGTGGGGGCGGTGCGTCAGGTGGGTCGTGGGTCTGGGCCCGATCAGGTCCCTGGTCGGTGAGCGAGGGTCGGGCCTGCCCATGTAGAGGGCAAGGCCGCCGTGAAGAAGTGGCGCCTGCGCAAAGCTGTAACGGCAGCTGGCCGACGCGGAGCGGGCTGCCACGTCCGCCAAGCAGTCGGCGACCGAGGCCCGCGTCACGGTCACCACCCACATCGCGTCCCTCGGCGCTCGGAACGCAGCCCTGGCCGACACCATCGCAGTCACTCGGAAGCAGGCCGCCGATCTGGCGGCCGACGTCAAGGACCGGCTTGCGGCAAAACAGGATGACGGACGCTGCGGTCGGTGACGACGGTGTGGAAAAGCCCTGATTGCTCTTCCACGCCCCGTAGCAGGGGCTGTTCGACGACGCCCAGCGCGCGTCAGAGCCGGGCCAGCGCGTCGCCTGGCCGGGTCGGCTTCGGATCCACGCCGAGCAGATCAAGGTGGAACTGCCCGCCGGGGAAGCCGGGGGCGAGCAGGCGCGCGGCATGGACGGCGAACGCCGTCTTGCCGAGGCCGGAGAAGGTCCCTGTTGGGGCCGCCACCGCGGCAGTCGTCGCGGTCGGTATGGCCGTTCCCACTCCGCTCACCGCCCCGGCGTCCTCGGCTGCCCCGACGGGCCGGCCCTCGGACACGCAGGCCACCACCGAGGTCCACACCGTCGAGGTGAACGACACCGCGGCGACGCGGGAGGCCGTCACCGAACGAGCCGAAGTGCTGATCACCGCTCGGCGGCCGGTTGCGCAGGGTGTATTACGCCGCTTCCCAGGCGTTCTCCGTCTCCCTCACCGAGAAGCAGGTGAACGAGTACTACTCGGACAGCCACGTCGACTCGACCGCCAGCGACCGCACCTACCAGGTCGCCGGGCATGTTTCCCGGCAGCAACGGCCCGTCCGGGGGCCGCCGCCCAACCGGCCGCCCCCGGCGGCATTCGGCTGTCGCCGCCCTGGGGCCTGGACCGGATCGACCAGCGCAAGCTGCCGCTGGACGGTGTCCATGCCTTCTCCGGGACGGGAGCCGGGGTGGGCGCTTACATCATCGGCACCGGAGCCCGGTTGGACCACCAGGAGTTCCGGCGCGGCCGGGCGCATGGCGCGTACGACGCCATAAGGCAGCGTCCCGGCGGCACCGACTGCCACGGCCACGGCCGGGGCAACCGGGGCCGCGGCGCTCCACCTCGCCGGCCACCCCGAGGCGACGCCGGCCGCACTGGACAAGGCGCTCATCGACGCCGCCACCAAGGGCCGGGTCAAGAACCCGGGGCAGGACTCCCGCAACCGGCTGCCGTACACCGGCCCGTCCGGCAGCACGGCCGACGGGAAGGGGCGATGAGAGCGCAAGACGTCGCCGGGGGACCGGTGGCGAGACCGGCCGGCCAGTGGCGGCCGCCGCCGGACCGGGTGCGGGGGCGTGCCGGAGCCTGGTCAGCCAGGCTCCGGCTACGTCGGACTCTCCGCCGGGTGGTGTGCGGTCAGAGACCGGGGACGGCCTTGGCGCGGGGGTTGCGCTCGAAGACCGACCAGAACGACGACGAGCAGTAGGTGCAGTCGGGCCCGAAGTACATGCCCCGGGCCTGTTCGTCGCGCATGAGATGGAAGCGGAACCATGCGGTGACGGGGCCGTGCAGGCCGGGGATGCCGTAGTGGTCGGCGCCGCGTTGTTCGGCGTAGACGGCAGGCACCTGGGTGGCCTGGCTGTAGGTTCTGCGGACTGTCGAGGGTGACACGATGGTGTCGTTCTGACCGGCGTAGAACACCGCCGGGCCCCGCACCCGGCTGCCGCTGCTGAACGCAAGGGGATAGATCGGTGCGATCGTGTCCACCCGGGGGTCGGCCCCGGCGTCGACCGCCGCCCCGCCGCCGAAGGAATGACCGGTTGCCCCCACGTTGGCCAGGTCGACCTTGCCCTGGTAGGGGCTGCCCGCCCGGCTGTTCTCGGATGTCAGGTAGTCCAGCCCGCGCAGCATGGGCCCTCCGGTGCCCGCGTTGCCCTCCGCCGCGGCGACGATGAAGCCGTGCGAGGCGAGGTGGTTCAGCAGCGGGGCATACCGGTCGAGACCGGAGCGGGCTCCGTTGTTCCACAGGATGACCGGGTGCGTGGTACAGCCCAAGGTGCCCAGATCGGCCGGCCGGAAGACGGTCGTGCCTCGGCCGTTGGAAGCGGAACTGACGGCGAACGGGCCGGGGGCGGCCCACTGGCCGTTGACCGACGGACAGGCCGAGGCCGCCGCACCGGTCGCGGTTGTGGCCGTGGCGCCGCTCGCCACCGTCAGGGCCAGGGCTGCGAGCACCGTGCCGATGGCGCGTGGCGGCTCATGCGACGGCGTTTCAGGACGCGGGGGAGCGAAGGCATGATTCTCCTCTGGTTGCAGAAGTGCTGACTGACGCAGGATTCGACGCATCCGCGTGTGGTGTTCGGCGGCTCATCCGGCCCGTGTGCTTCAGCAGGCAGCCGAAACATGGTCGAGGAGTACGGGTGCGGCTGTGCTGTCGATGATGTCTTCGACGGTGGTGCCAGGGGCGGTTTCGACCAGGGCCAGGCCGTTGGGCGTCACATCGAGGACGCCGAGGTCGGTGATGACGCGGTGGACGCACCGTTCGCCGGTGAGGGGCAGCTCGCACTCTTCCAGGATCTTCGGGCTGCCGTCCTTGGCGGTGTGCTCCATGAGGACGATGACGCGGCGGGCGCCGTGGACGAGGTCCATCGCGCCTCCCATGCCCTTGACCATCTTGCCGGGGATCATCCAGTTGGCGAGGTCGCCGTGTGCGGAGACCTGCATGGCGCCGAGGACCGCGGTGTCGATGTGGCCGCCGCGGACCATGCCGAAGGACAGGGCCGAGTCGAAGAAGGCGGACCCGGGCAGGACGGTGACGGTCTCCTTGCCGGCGTTGATCAGGTCGGGATCGACCTCGTCTTCGTACGGGTAGGGGCCGGTGCCCAGGATGCCGTTCTCGGAGTGCAGGACGACGTGCACGCCGGGCGGGAGGCGACCGGGGATGAGCGTGGGCAGGCCGATGCCGAGGTTGACGTAGCAGCCGTCGGCGAGTTCGGCGGCGGCTCGGGCTGCCATCTGCTCGCGGGACCAGGTCATCGGGAACGTACCGTCCTTTTCTCGATCGGCTTGTCGGCCGCCTGAGCCGGGGTGAGCTGTAGGACACGTTGGACGAAGATGCCGGGCACGCGGATGTGGTCGGCGGCCAGTTCGCCGGGTTCGACCAGCTCCTCGACCTCGGCGATCGTCGTCCGGCCGGCCATGGCCGCGAGCGGATTGAAGTTGGCGGCTGCCTGGCGGAAGACAAGGTTGCCGTGCCGGTCGCCGCGCCAGGCCCGGACGAGGGCGTAGTCGGTGGTGATGGCGTGCTCCAGGACGTACGTGCGCCCGGCGAAGATCCTGGTCTCCTTGGGCGGAGAGGCGATGGCGACCGTTCCGTCGGGTGCGTGGCGCCAGGGCAGTCCGCCGACGGCGACCTGCGTGCCGACCCCCGCCGGAGTGTAGAAGGCCGGAATGCCCGTGCCGCCGGCCCGCAGTCGCTCGGCGAGCGTTCCCTGGGGCACCAGTTCCACCTCCAGCTCCCCGTTCAGGTACTGGCGGGCGAACTCCTTGTTCTCACCGACGTAGGAGCCGATGACGCGGGATATGCGGCCTGAACCCAGGAGGATCCCCAGGCCGCGCCCATCCACGCCGCAGTTGTTGGACACCACTTCGAGGTCGTCGGCGCCTTGCTCGTGGAGCGCCCGGATGAGTGTGCCGGGTACGCCGCTCAGGCCGAACCCGCCGACGGCCAGAGTCGCTCCGGCAGGGATGTCGGCCACTGCTTGCATGGCCGAAGCCATCGTCTTGTCCATGGAGGAGAAAAGGCCTTTCGTATGCCGCGCGCCCCGCGGACCGGCCGCACCAACGTTCGCTGTGCCGGCCCGTCGTGGAGGGCGCGGAAGTCAAGGTCGGCGTGGAGACGGGGCGGACCGGTCGGTGTGTGCCGGGCGTCGCCAGGTGCGGCGCCCGGCACGGCCGGTGCACGCCCTCCTCGATCGGGTGGTGAATCAGTCGTTCTCGTGCGCGGTGATGAACGACCGCATCTTCGTCAGCGCCGTGGCGTTCTTGATGATCGTGAAGTGGCTGGGCGCCATCGGCCCGCTCATCAGGTAGTTCTCGTCCGCGCCGGCCAGCTTCGCGGTATCGGTGGGGGTGGCGTTGTAGTCCCCGGTCGACCTGATCGTGAGGTAGTCGACCTTGTCGTTGGCCGGGACCTCGGAGGGGCTGTTGAGTGCCCTGAGAAACGGGGTGTTCGGGGAGGCGAACTGCTGGCAGGACACGTACCACTGACAACCGTTGTTGGTGGTGCCGTGCTGCGGCCCGGCGAAGCCGATGTACTGGGAGACCTTGTCCGCGCCGTCGAGGTTCTTGATGTAGTACCGGGCGGCCAGGGTGGAGGCGGACCACGTGGCGAGGACGACCTTGTCGGCCCCGGTCTGGCTGCGCACCTGATCGACCTTGGCCGAGAGCTCCCGCGCGGCCTTGGCCAGGTCCTGCGTCATCGAGCTGCTGTCGGTCCAGGTGAACAGCCGGTTCGCGGGCCAGCCGTTGGACTGCAGGTCGGACTTCATGGTGCTCATGTTGGCCGGCGAGCCGGTCATGCCCGGAATCATGATCACGGGGTCGTGCCCGGCCGCGGCGGCGGCCGACCGGGGCGCTGCGGTGGATGCCTGGGAGGCCAGGCCCAGCAGGCTCGTGGTCAGCACGGCCGCGAGCGAGGCGCTGAGCCGCCGCCGCGCAGGGGCCGGCCGCCGGTTGCCGGTGTGGGTCGATGCCGTCCCGCTGGGCCTCGTGGATGCAAACAGCATGGGGATGCTCCTTACCCGTCGTACGGTCACCGAGCGCTGATGTGCGGCTCGCGCTCAGCAGGACGCCGACAGGCCGTGTGGGGTGGTGTGACACAGAGCACGCTAGAACCACCGGCCGCAGCAGGCAGATGGGCACAGCGCACGTCTTTCGCTCCCCGCAGTGTCTGCTCCAGCCATTACGTTTCGGCCGTACGGGCCGGGATGCGCGCGATCCGCCACCCTGGCCGCGCGGGCATGCCGAGTATGCACTCGGCACACGCCTGATGCTCCGCATATGTGCGCTGTTCCTCTCGCAGAGCTGTGTGGAGGCGGCATACCGTCATGGCGACTCAACAGGGGAACTGCCATCGGCCGACAGGTTGTCCTGGGTGCCGTCTGCCGTGCGCGCAGTCGTCCGGGCCACCGACGCGTGGACCACGTTCTGCTGCGGCTTCGGCTGCCGCCTGCTGCGACCGCCCTGCGCCGTCGGCTCTCAGGCGCTGCGAAAGCACACGTCACCGCATACATCCGCCCACCCTTGGAGGACAGGCAATGACCCGGTTCGGAATCATCGGCGGCGGGCTCATGGGGCACGGGATCGCTGTTGCTCTCGCCCAGGCAGGGCACCGTGCCGTCGTGTACGACGCGGACCCCGCCACCCTGGCCTCACTCGATGAGCGCATCGTGCGGGCACTCGAACGCCGCGACATGCCGCCGGGCGATGTCGGGCTGGTCACCGCACGCATCACAGCAGCGAAATCCCTGCCGGACCTGGTGTTGCGCATAGAGGCCGTGATCGAAGCCGTCCCCGAGCGCCTCGATGTCAAACATCAGGTCCTGGAGGCGCTGGAAGGGAGGATCCCGGCCGCGATGCCGGTGTGGTCGAACACCTCGGTGCTCTCGCTCACCGAGGTGGCCAAGGGCATGCAGCACCCCCAACGGCTGGTGGGAGTGCACTGGTGGAATCCGCCCTACGTCATTCCGCTGGTCGAGGTCGCACCAGGCGCGGAAACGGACCAACGGTTCGTACAGGAGGCGTGCGAGATGCTGAACGGAATGGGCAAGACGACCGTGCGCCTGCACCGCGATGTCCCGGGATTCATCGGCAATCGGCTCCAGTTCGCGCTGATACGGGAGGCACTGCATCTCTTGGAGCAGGAAGTCTGCGATCCGGTGACGATCGACACGGTCATGCGGATGAGTCTGGGCCTGCGCTGGTCGGCGGTGGGCCCCATGGAGAACGCGGATTTCATCGGACTGGACCTGACCAGGAACATCCTCGACAGCTTGGCGCCCCACTTGTCGGCCGAGGTCACCTTCCCCGCTCTCGAAAAGCCCCTCAGCGCCGGTTATCGAGGCTGTGCCTCCGGAGGCGGGCTATTGACCTGGCCGCCCGGGCGGGGCGAAGAAGTCGCACAGCGCCTGGAGAACGGCATTCGCCGCAACCTCGTCGAACCGTGAAGCGTCCAAGCCGGCCGCCGGCGGCGATGACACGGCAGTGAGGAGGGCGGCTCACCCGACTTCGCCACGGTGCCTCATCAACGATGCAACGCCATACTTGACGGGCTCTGGAAGCACAGCTCGATGGAGGGCCGATGGCGAAAACGTACGACAGGTCTTTCCTGGAACTGCTGCTCAACGACGCCGACCTGGAATCCTTCGACGAGGTGCTGGCGCTGGCCCGCGCCGAAGGAGAGCCGGTCGGCCGCCTGAAAGCGCTGGAGGAGGAGCGGGCAATCGCGCTCCGTCTACGGGAGAAGCTTTTGCGGCACCGCCGCAACGAGGCGGAACTCCAACTGCTCAACGACACCGCGAACGACCTGGCCTCCTTGAGAGCCCTGGACCCCATTCTCCAAGCGATCGCCGACCGGGCACGGCGGCTGCTGGACTGCGACCTGGCCTACATCAGCCTCAGCGACCGGGGCCGCGGCGACAGCTACATCAAGGCGGCCGCCGGCAACATCTCCGGTCTGTTGCGTGAACTGCGGTTGCCGGTGGGCACCGGCGTCGGAGGGATCGTGGCGCGGACCGGCGAGCCGTACTTCGTCGCTTCCTATCTCACCGACGATTCCTTCACCCACACCTGTGAGATCGACAAAACCGTCGCAGCGGAGCGGATCGAGTCCTTGTTGGGGGTGCCGGTCAAACTCAACCAGCAGGTGATCGGCGTCCTGCTGGCCGCACACCGCAGCCAGCGCGAATTCAGCAGCCGGGACATCAGTGTCCTGGTGATGCTCGGTTCACATGCCGCTGTGGCCATAGAGAACAGCCGCTTGCTCAGCGCCGCCCAAGAGGCCGTCGCGGAGCTGCGGGTCGCCAACGACACGATCAGCTCCCACATGGCGGACCTCGAACGCACCGCAGAGTTCCACGAACGCCTCACCCGCCTGGTCATCCGAGGCAACGGCGTCGAGGAAGTCGTCCAGGCGACCGCGGCCGCGGTCGCCGGCACGGTGGTAGTCCTCGACGAGGAGGGCAACCTCGTGGCCCGGTCCTGCGGTCCGAACGCTGTGTCGACCGACGGACTCGGCCGGCTCAGCGCGGACGCCTGGCAGGCCGGACACACCGTGGTCCGCGCGACCTGGTGCGCCGTCCCGCTGATCACCGAGTCCGAACCCCTCGGCACGATCGTCCTGAGTGCCACCGCGCAGGTCGATGCCACCGACCGGCGCATCCTGGAGAGGGCCGCCCTGGTGGCCTCGCTCGTGCTCGTCACCCGCAGACGCATGGCGGAGGCAGAAGCCCGCGTACGCGGTGAACTGCTGGGGGACTTGCTGGCCGCGCACAGCAAGGACCACGACCTCCTGCGGCACCGGGCCGCGCTGCTCGGCGTCGACCTCACCACCTGCCGCACCGCGGTGGTGGCCCGGGTCGACGACGAACCACGCGAACGCGTCTACGCCAGGGCCGCGGCCGTCGCCCGGCGCTCCCAGGGCCTGGCGACCTTCCGGGGCAACACCGTCATCCTGCTGCTGCCAGGCGATGACCCCCAGGCCCTGGCGCGCCGCGCCGTCGACGAACTCGCGCGGACCTCACGCCACCCCGTCACCGCCGGGACCGCGCGAGCCGCGGACATCAGCCGGATCGCCGCCGCCTTCCGTGAGGCGGACAACTGTCTGCACGCCCTGGTCGCCCTCGGCAGGACCGGCGAAATCGCCGACACCCGCGGACTCGGATTCGTGGGAGCGCTCTTCAGCGGAGAGCCGGCCACTGCCTCATTCATCGAATCCGTCATCGGTCCGGTCATCGAATACGACCGCACTCACCACTCCGACCTGGTACACACCCTCGACACGTACTGCCGCACCGGTCGGCACGCCCGCAACACCGCACACGAGCTGCACCTGCACGTGAACACCGTCACCCAGCGCCTGGGCCGGGTGAGCCGGCTTCTCGGAGCCACCTGGCGTGACCCCGAACGGCTCCTGGAGATCCAGGTCGCCCTGCGGCTGCTGAAAGTCAGCAAGTCTTAGCAGCCCGCCCGCGGACCGGCACACCCCGCAGGCGGCCCCTGTGTGCGCCCGGCCCATACCGCCCTTGCGGCAAGCTCCGTAACCTTTGCGCCTCGCGACACGAGGCATAAGCGACGGAGACGCCATGAAGAAGACCATCGCCGCAACAGGGCTCGTCTGCACTCTGGTCAGCGGCACGCTCCTGTCCCCGGCACACGCCGCACAGCGACCAACCGACTGCCACAGCCTGCGCGGCCTGCGGCTGCCCGCCTCGGCGATCGGGCTGCCCACCACGGGCGGCGAGGTGAGCGCGGCGAACACCATCGCGCCAACCGGCGGCGGAGCTGCGGCGACCGGCGCGTACTGCCGTGTCGACGCCGTCATCCATCCCGTAGACCCGCGGGCTCCCGATATCACCCTGCGCGTCGCTCTTCCCCAGCAGTGGAACAGGAAGTCGATGATGTTCGGCGGCGGAGGCTACGACGGCACCGTCCCCGATGTCACGGGCAACGTCCCCTTCGGCCCGACCGGCCGGCCGCACCCGCTCAGCCGCGGCTACGCCACCTACGCCGGCGACTCCGGCCACCAGGCGGCGCCGGACTTCACACCGGTCACCTCCCTTGACGGCTCTTTCGGCCTCAACGACGAAGCCGTACGCAATTTCGCCGGCGACGCACTGAAAAAGACCCACGACGCCGCCCGTTACATCATCCGCACGTACTACGGCACCGACCCTGCCCACACCTACTTCGCCGGCGGCTCCAGCGGCGGACGCGAAGCACTCGCCGTCGCCCAGCGATGGCCCACCGACTTCGACGGCGTCATCGCCGCCTACCCCGCCTGGAACGCCGCCGCACTCAACCTTTTCTTCGGCTACGAAGCCCAGCTCCTCTCCCGCCCAGGGGCCTTCCTCAATCCAGCGAAACAGGACCTTCTGTACCGCGGCGTGATCAGGTCCTGCGACGGCGTCGACGGCTTGCGCGACGGTGTCATCTCCAACGAACCAGGCTGCCGCTTCCAGCCCCGCACTCTGCGCTGCCCGGGCGGCAAGGACACCGCAGACACCTGTCTGTCGGATCAGCAGATCCACGCCGCCGAGCTGCTCTCCTCTCCACTGCGATGGAAATACCGCCTGGCCAGCGGCGAAAACAGCTATCCCGGCTTCCCCTTCCTCTCCGGCGCCGACATGACCACCCCACTGCTGGGCATGGGCACCCGCGCCCCCGGCCACCCGATGCCGAAGAACAGCGGCTACGGCCTCCAGTTCTGGGACCAATGGGTGCGGTACTTCGTCACCCGCGACCCGGCGCACAATTCGCTGGACATCGACCCCCGCCGTCCCGGCGCCTGGCAGCAACGCATCAGCCGTCTCTCCGCCCTGCAGGACGTCAACGACCCCGACCTGCACCGCTTCGCCGAGGCAGGCGGAAAACTCCTCCTCCTGCACGGCACCGCGGACGAACTCGTCAGCCACCGCTCCACCATCGACTACTTCCAGCGCGTCCAAAAACGTATGGGCCCGCATGCCACCGGCGCCTTCGCCCGTCTCTATCTCATCCCCGGCGCCAACCACGTCAACGTCGACGCGTCCTTCGCGGGCGAGCTACGACTCGCTGAGTGCCCTGGAAGACTGGACGGAAGACGGCAAGGCACCCTCACGGCCTGTCGTCACCGACGCCGGCCCCGCCGGAAACGCCCGCACCCGGCCGCTGTGCGCCTTCCCCTCCTGGCCGGAATACCGCGGCCACGGCAATCCCGCCTCCGCACACAGCTTCACCTGCCACGGCGCGCGGCCACGGGCA
The DNA here is from genome assembly GCF_044327805.1 of Streptomyces sp. NPDC018019. Lineage (NCBI taxonomy): Bacteria > Bacillati > Actinomycetota > Actinomycetes > Kitasatosporales > Streptomycetaceae > Streptomyces > Streptomyces sp. NPDC018019. The sequence goes on from NZ_JBIRGD010000037.1 coordinate 22,233, forward strand.
TGATCCCGTCCGGTCGTCCCTTGACCACGGGGCGCTCAGCGGCACAGTGCGCAGCGCAGCGACCACGCACGATCCGGTATGGCTGCGGTGAGGACATCCCCGCAGGATCAATGTCCGCTCCGCACATGACGGACGGCGGGGCGCGGGACCCACTCTGGTGCAAGACCGCAGACAACTTCGGCCACCGTCCCGAAAGTGGTGCTACACATGTCGTCTCCGCCTCCAGTACAGTCCCCTGCTCCCAGGGACCTGAAGAAGATTGTGGCCGCCAGCCTCATCGGCACCACCATCGAGTGGTACGACTTCTTCCTCTACGGCGCCGCCTCCGCACTCGTGTTCAACAAACTTTTCTTCCCTGATTCCGACCCTCTGGTCGGCACGCTCCTGTCGTTCCTGACCTACGCCGTCGGCTTTGCCGCCCGCCCCATCGGCGCCCTGGTCTTCGGCCACTTCGGCGACCGCCTGGGCCGCAAGAAACTCCTGGTGTACAGCCTGCTGATGATGGGCGGCGCGACCTTCCTGATCGGTCTGCTCCCCATCCACGCCACGGTCGGCTCGGCCGCCCCCCTCCTGCTCACCGTGCTGCGCCTGGCCCAGGGTTTTGCCCTGGGAGGTGAATGGGGCGGCGCGGTGCTGTTGGTGGCGGAGCACGGAGACGCCCAACGGCGCGGCTTTTGGGCCTCGTGGCCGCAGACGGGGGCGCCGGCCGGGCAACTGCTGGCCACGGGCGTTCTCGCCGTGCTGACGGCGACACTGTCGGACGCGGCGTTCCATTCCTGGGGATGGCGGGTGCCGTTCCTGCTGTCCGGCGCGCTGGTACTCGTCGGACTGTGGATCCGGCTCTCCGTCGATGAATCGCCCGTGTTCACATCCGCCCTCGCAGCAGCCGAACGCCGCAAGGCCGAACGAGCCACTCGCGAGAAGCCGCCCATACTCGCCGTCCTGCGCGACCACTGGCGCGATGTCCTCATTGCCATGGGCACCCGCATGGCGGAGAACATCTCTTACTACGTCGTCACCGCATTCATCCTCGTGTACGCAACCGAGCACGCCGACACGAGCAAACAGACCGCACTCAACGCCGTCCTGATCGCATCAGCCATCCACTTCGTGACCATCCCTCTGTGGGGCGCCCTCTCCGACAAGATCGGACGTCGCCCCGTCTACCTCATCGGCGCCCTCGGCATGGGAATCTGGATCTACCCGTTCTTCACCCTCGCCGACCGGCAGTCCCTCACGGCAATGACCACAGCCGTCACCGTGGCCCTGCTCTTCCACGGCGCGATGTACGCTCCGCAGGCGGCATTCTTCTCCGAATTGTTCGCCACCCGCATGCGCTACTCCGGAGCATCGATCGGCGCTCAGTTCTCGTCCGTGGCCGCCGGCGCCCCGGCCCCGCTCATCGCCACCGCCCTGCTCGCCGAGTACGACAGCGCCGTGCCCGTCGCCCTCTACGTCATGGCCGCTGTCCTGCTCACCGTGATCGCCCTCGGCTGCGCCAACGAGACCCGTCACCGAGATCTTTCGGACCCGTACGAGACCGAGCCGGCATCTGCCGGTGACCAACCGGTTCGTACGGCGTGAAACCCTGGCGGGCAGCATGCCGCCGTACACGTGGAGGCCGTCGCGAGGCCGGTGATCTCTTCCAGCCCCGGCGTCGCCTCGGCCGGCACCTGCCTGGCCAGCCCGGGGCGCGCCGGGACTCGTCACAAACTCCCACCTCGAAGCCGCTCATGACGCGGCCCCGGAGGCGCGGGTGACGCGGTCGGCCGACAGAGGCAGCGGGCGCTTCGCCAAAGCGGCACGGGCCTGGTTGGAGGCCTCACGCCGATTTCGTCGGGGACCAGCCAGTGCAGGAATGGCCAACCCAGGTGCAGCGGCGTGGACGCGAACCGATGGTCCGGGTTGGTTGAGCGCGTCTGTCGTGCGGAGTGGGTGCGTCGTCGGTGGACATGAGATCTCCCGGGGCGGGGCTCAGCAAGAGCGGCTGGTGGCGGCTTTGGGCGCCGGTGCCGGGCGGGTGGCGGCGAGCGCGCGGGCCGGGGGCCGGCCGAAGGTGGCGGCCAGGTCGCGGCGGCCGTCGGCGATCAGGCGCCCCCGCGCGTCGTGGAGTCACAGCGGGCAGTCCTCGCGGGCGACGAGGCTGCGGGACTCCAGCGAGCGGAGGGTGCTGCCGGCGATCCGCAGATCATTGCGGCGCAGGTACGGCTTGCCGTCGACGATCGTCACCTCGCCGCGCGCCACCGCGCGCAGCGTGGCCTCCTGCGCGGCAGAGAAGGCGGGCGGCTGCTGCGGGGGCCCCTATGTGTTTGGTCAAGGGGCGAGGGCCGTAGGTTCGTGTGGTCGAGGGTGAGTGCAAAGGGGTTGGGGCGCATGAGCGAGAGCCAGATCACGATCAAGCTCACGAGCGATCAGGCATTGGTGTTGTCGGACTGGCTGGAGAAGCTCCAGATGACGGACCTCAGTCGTGTCATCGACGATCCGGCAGTGTGGTCACCGATCCATCGAATCGCCGGAACGTTGGACAAGACGCTTCCTGAGCTGTTCTCGGCGGACTATGGCCAGCGGCTTGAGGCGGCTCGTCAGCGGCTTCGGGCGGAGAACGACTGGGCGAGCTAACTCCTCAGCTGGTCGCGGGGTTGGTGGTGGGTAGAAGGTGCCGTCGCGGAGCATCGCGAAGAGGACGTCGGCCCGGCAGCGGGCGAGGCAGAGGAGCGCCTGGGTGTGGTGCTTGCCCTCCTTGATCTTCTTGTCGTAGTAGGTGCGGGAGGCGGGGTCGGAGAGCGCGGCGAACGCGGAGAGGAAGAACGCCCTCTTGAGCTGCTTGTTTCCGCGTCTCGACTGCTGTTCGCCACGAATCGAGGAGCCCGAACTGCGGGTCGTCGGGGCGAGTCCGGCATAGGTGGCGAGGTGGGCGGCGGAGGGGAACCTGGTGCCGTCCCCGACGTCGATGAGGAAGCGGGCGGCGGTCCTGGCCCCGACTCCTGGCATCGAGGTCAGGACTGCGGAAAGAGGGTGGGCCGCCAGCAGTTCTTCGAGCCGTTTGGCCAGCAGACGGCGCTGTTCGAGCATGCCGGCCAGCGACCGGGCGAGGCTCGGGACGATCAGCGAGGCGGCGTCGGTGCCGGGAACGACGACGGTCTGCTCGTCGAGCGCGGTGAAGATCTCGTTGGTCAGGCGGTCCGCCATCCGGGGCGCTTTCGGGCGTATCGCGGTGGAGATCCGCCGACGTCCGGCCTGGCGGATCTGGGCCGGGGAACCGAACCGTTCGAGCAAGGCCAGGACGGCCGGGTGCTGCATGCGCGGGCCCAGGACCCGTTCCAGATGCGGGTGGACCTGCGTGAACAGGCCGCGGAGCCGGTTGGAGAGCCGGTTGGCCTCGGCGACCGCCTCGTCGTAAGCGTCGATCGCGCGGAGGGTGTGAGGCATGGAGCGGGCCGCGTCAGCGATGATGAACGCGTCGCGGGCGTCGGTCTTGGCCTCGCCGGGATACAGATCGGCGATCCGCCGCATCGTCAGCCCCGGCAGATAGGCAACATCGCAGCCCAGAACGCGGGCGACGGCCAGCGGCAGGGCCCCGATCGAGGCCGGCTGGTCGACGATGACGAGCACGTGGCCGTGCTTGGCCTTCAGCTTGGTGAAGACCTCGCGGAGCTTGGGCTCGCTGTTGGGCAGCCTCCGGTCGAAGGCTTTCTTCCCGGCCGATGTGAGGGCGGTGGCGTGATGTTCGCCCTTGCCGACGTCCAGGCCGAGGAAGACGTCGATGCTGCTGATGTCGATCATGCCGAGCGTCCTTCGGTGGTGCTGTTCACCCGGCCTTGCCACGGCGCCGATCGCCACATCCACATTACGAAGAGCCTCCCGACCTGGGGAAAGGCCGGTGGTCATGCCCCTCATCAGCGGTCTATCAGCGCCTCCGGAGCTGGTGACACCACCCCCCGGGCCATGCACTCGACAAGGGGAGGTAGCCATGCCGACTCCGAAGGCCGGTCGCCCCGTTGCGGGGCCACGAAAAAGGTAATGGGGGACTCGCCCCGGCGGCGCCGTCCGGTGACGAAGAGTTCGGCAGCCGCCAGCGCGTCCGGGGCGCCGAGTGCGGTCAGGTCCTGGACGACGGTGAGGCGGCTGGTGGCCATCTCCAGGGCCTGCCGGTAGGTCAGCAGAGGGCCGTCGCCCTTGGCGGGAACGCCGACACGGGTGTCGTCGAGGATGTCCTCGGCGTCCAAGAGATGGTCGCCTGCGTCGGTGGCCAGGTGGGCGAGCTGCCGGACTCGCGCATACACGGTGCGGATCTGCGGACTGAGGTATACCCGCTGGGCGTTGAGGCCGTCGACGATATCCAGCGCCGACCGGGCCAGATGCTGGGGGGAGATGGCCTGGTCGGTGAGGGCGGTCGCGGGACTGGAACTGTCCAATCGCAGGCGGGAGAGGGCGTCGTTGTGACGGGCGAAGCCCGCTCCAAGAAGCAGGAGTTGCTCGGCCGGGTCGGCGGGGGTGGTCATCTTCGGCGGGAAAGCTCCGTTCGATGCGGGACCTGTGGCGGCGTATGGGGCAGCCGCGTGAACGTTGGCGTGGCGGCGGGGCGTTCGCGTGCGTCACCGGCGTGGCGCGGACGGCTTTGTGGCGGCCCCGGGGACGGCCTTCGCCTTCGCGGGGGCGGGCTACTGGCTCTGCGGCTGTTTTGCGCGAGCGCGTTGATCTCGATCAGCGCCCGGCCGTGGATGGAGCTCGGCGACGTCCTTCTGTGGCGTCACCCATGCCGCGATCTCCGCGTTAAGCAGGGCCGCGGCGTACCGGCGGGCCGTCTCGAAGATGCCGTCCCTGGTCTCGGGCGGGCCCTCGACGGTGCCCTTGAGCTGGGCGGCGACGGCGGTGAAGCCATGATCGCGGCGGATGTTGAGCGGAGTGCGGTCGGCGGGGAAGGCGAGCCAGGCCATGATGTCGGTGATCGGCCGCTCGTCGAGGGGGGCGGCCAGCAGCGACTGCGAGAGGATGTGGGAACCGGCTTTCGACCAGAAGTCCCTTTTCTGCGAGGCGTCCCCGGAGGCGGAGGCGAAGTGGCGCCTGACGGGCAAAAGCCCATGTCAGGCGCCTTTTTCGTGGGCTCAGAAGAGACCCAGTTTCTTCGGCGAGTACGACACCAGCAGGTTCTTCGTCTGCTGTGGTACAAGGCTCATGGTGGTGCTGACCTGCTGCGATGCTTGCTGTGAGCGCCGTTCGGGCAGCGATGGTCCGTGTATGGTCCGGATCTTGGCTTCTGCCACTGATATGTGAGGTGTGTAGGGAGGGAGAGAGGGAGCGCTTGCCGGATGACGTCAGGGCTGGGATACCGGGAGTGCGGGGGAGCTGTTCATCCAGGCCGCATCGAACTGCTGCAGGGCAATGGAGTACAGGAGGCCAGGCGCACGGGCGTACAGGCACGGAGAGTTCCTGCCGTGAGCGGAGTTGCTGTAGAAGGTGAGGTAGGCAGCCCGGTCCGTTGCGATCACACGGCAGGTGTTGGGCAGATTGAAGCTTTTCAGCTCGAAGTTCCGTTGTGTGCGGGACACCTGGGTCAGGTAGTCCATGTTCGTCCGGACCTGGCTCCTGAGCAGATCCGGTGAGAAGCCGGGATCGAACCGGCGCAGGTCCTGTGAGCGCCGGTCGAGCCAGGAGTCACCTTGGATGCGTGGGTCGGGGAGCAGGACCTGGACGCTCTCCGGAGACAGTTCGCCTGCCCACAGAGGGGAGAATGCCTCACGGGTGAGCACGTTTCCGCGCCCCGCCAGGACCTTGATCCAGCGAGCCCGGCCCAGGTCGCGTGTGATGTCCTGCTCGGCGGACGATTGATGACGGTACACACGGCCGAGTCCTGTGCCGGTGCACCAGGAGCAGGCGGTGACCAGCCACCACAGCGGGCGGGAGCCGCGCAGGAGGCCGAGGACGAGCAGGATCGCGCTGGCTGCCAGGGAACTGAGTATCCCGAACAGAAATTCAGTCATACGAGCCATCTCCCTGAGCTTGGACGACCTCGATCTTTGGCCTTTGTGGTCAGCAGAGGTAGGGGAGGAGTCGTCGCAGAATGTGTGCGGCGTTACGGGACGCGAGCTCGTGATATCCGTGACCCTTTTGTGCGTCGGCGTTGTCGGACACGCCCCGGATCACGATCCAGCCGGGATTGACTCCGCTGTGGACGGAGTTCTCCTGCCAGTACTGGCTGAGTCCGCCGGCTTCCATGTCGACTGCCAGAACCTTCTCGTGGTAGCTCGTGAGATAGCGCCGAATGTCACTTTCGCGATCGGCGATGACGGCTTCGCCGGACCCGATCACGCCCGGGTAGACCTCGAACTCCTGCTCGGCGTACTCGGGGAGCCGGCCGTGGATGCGTGCCGGGGTTCCGTGATCTGTGAAAAAGGCGTTCACCGCGTGGACGGCCGGTGCCGGCGCCTGCCGGTGCTCCCCACGGCGGTGGACGTCCCCGTGCGGATTGATCTTGCGATTCTCGTAATAGACGATGTCGGTGGAGACGATGACGTTGCCAATACGGGCGTGCTCGTCGTGAATCCCGCCACCGACGCCGACCAGGACCCACAAGCGCGGGTTGTAGTGCCGGCGCAGATTCTCCAGGGCAGCCATCGCCGATCGCTGCCCCTGGCTCTGGCTCTGGGTGGCCACGATGCGGATGGTCGAGTCCGGTGTGGTGTGCTTGCCGCGGTAGAAGTACAGTCCGCCAGGCTCCTTGCGGCGCTCCAGTTGCAACTCGTCGACCACAGAGCGCAGTTCCTCGCTGAGGATCGTGACCACTCCGACGTCCCACGTGGTGGTCCGTTCATCGGCGTTTCCGCCGCCGACGGGAGTTCCGTTGTCATGGGGGCGGTCGGTTGCGGAGACGCGGGCGTGTTCGCCGACGGCGTTGTTGCTGAACGTGTTGTTGTCGCCGTGGCTGATGATGCCTCGATTAGTGATCATTGTCATCCTTCATTGCGAGAGTTGTCGAAGGCCGCCGACTGGTTCACCGAGACGCTGACCTGGGCTGCGTCTCCGATGGCGTTGCCGTTGAAAGTGTTGTCGCCGAGGTTGAAGATGCCGCTGTTGATGATCTTGAGCGCGCGGTCGTTGAACTCGGACGTGTCCACTCCTCTGGCGCACAGGAAGTCGTCGGCGGCATGAAGCAGCCGCTGCTCGATCGTCTTCAGCCGGCCCAGAATGTCGCTCTTTTCCAACTGGACTTTGGGCCATGCCTGGGACGAGATTTCCCGTATGCTGACCCGACTGCCGGTCAAGACGTTGCGGATTGGTACAGAGGTGAGGTCGCTAGGGAGCACGGCAGCCTTGCCCAGAGCGTAGATGTAGCGGACGATCCGCCATGAGCGCTCGATCTCCACGGGTAGTGTGACCAATTCGCGGAAGGCCGCCAGGGCGACGGCTGTGATTCCGTGGTGGCCGAACTCCTCGGTGCGCTGGAAGGACCTCGGTGTATGGGCCAGGACGCATGCTGCTGTGGAGATGATCAAAGTGCGTCCCTGAAGGCTTACGTGCAACAGGACGGTCGCTACGAACTCCGCCCCCTCCGTGGGTGTTGTGACTTCGAGGAAGTGGTGTTGCCTGGTTCCAGACGCGTTGATGATGGCGCGCAGGTCAGCCTCATCGAACTTCTGTGGGGGGAGGGAACGGTCCACCGCCACATCGGTTTCGGCCACGTAGACCCGGTCGCGGACCTGCGCGGGAAGCCGGACGTCCTGGCTGTCGGTATTCAGCAGCTGAACCGCTTTGCGCAGGTACTCGACCAGCTCGTGTGCTTGGAAGGGAGGTACGGGGTGTTCGCGTTCATGGAGCGGTGCTTTGTCGTCGCCGGGGCGCAGTAACTGGATGCTCATCGGCGGATTCCACTGGTAGACGAGTTGGCCGGCCCCCACGAACGGTGACTCGTCCCCGAAGAGCGTGAACATGGTGAGGTCGTCCTCGCCCTCCTCTTCGTCCTCCCTGTGGCGGGGGCGGCGGTATACGGCGCAGATATGGTGCTGCTGTATGTCCGCCGCTCGTTGCCGGCCGGACAGGCGTCCTGGCCGGAGAGTCGGCGCGCGCAAGATGTGGTTGAGCATCACCTGACGCGTGGCTCCGACGCCCAGGCACATGAGCGCTATGCCCGCGGCCACGTGGAGAGCCGTCGTGGCGCGGTCCGGATGGACAAGTGCGACAGTCAGGCCGGTCAGTGCCAGGGAGAATGCTGCGACACCGAAACGTTTGCTGAGCGCGCGCGTCTTCTCTGGGTACCTCTGAGGGAAGAAGAGCCTGAAGAGGCGCTCATGGCCTCGCGCCGACCTCAAGCCGCGTCGTTTGGGTTTCTTCCGTCTTGGTATCGGGTCCCGGTCGACGTTCCGGAGCAGTATGGCGATGCGGAACAGCAACAGCAGGGCCAGGCCGCAGGTGATGAGGATGGCGGTGGGCAGGGCACCCGTTAAAGCCGGAATGATCACGGACCCCACCAGCGTCATGCGGAGGAGCGCCGTCAGAGTGGCGGCCCGCCACGCGTGGTGCATGACGGGAACGATGTCGAACCCGTAGGACGGGGCGACCCTTCGGTGTGGAGCGGTGCACACCTTGTCGATCACGAGATCGCGGAATCGTTCGTCCACGTACACACCGGTGCATAAGTGGCGAGTGGCAGCGGTGGGTTCACCGACCGCTGCCTTGGTGGGGGGGCGCATGGAAAGTGATCATGCTCTGCCCTTGTTTCACGGAGTTATGGTCCATGGGACCATAAGCGCTGAGGGTGTTTAAGTCAATGTGACCTTTAGGGGTTCTGGTGGATGACTGGCTGCAAGACTCCGCTGAGGTGGAGGCGTCGTGGGTGACCGTGGACTTGGCGATCTTCACTCTCAGGGGCGATCAGCTGATGGTGCTCCTGATCGAGCGCGGGGTGGAGCCCTTCCTTGGTCGGCCTGCGCTACCCGGCGGCTACGTCCAGAAGGGCGAGACCTTGCGCGAGGGAGCGCTGCGTGAACTCTGGGAGGAGGCCGGGATCGACGGTAGTCGGCTGCACCTGGAGCAGCTTGGCGCCTACGGAGACCCTCGACGCGATCCGAGGGGAAGAGTGGTCACGATCGCCTATCTCGCCCTAGGGCCCGACCTTCCTGTTCCCGTGGGCGGTACGGACGCCAGGCGTGCATACTGGGCTTCTGTGTCGGAACTCGCGGTTTCCGCGGAGGGGTTGGCGTTCGATCACTCGGACATCCTCGCGGACGCACTGGAGGAGATCCGCAGAAAGCTCGAGTACACCGCTGTCGCCACGGCCTTCTGCGGAGAACTTTTCACCCTGAGTGAGCTGCGCACGGTGTACGAAGTGGTCTGGGGGCAGGACCTGGACCCGAGCAACTTCCGTCGCAAAGTACTCAACACCACGGGGTTCGTGCAGCCCACGGGGAAGCAGCGGATGCCCCCCACCGGGCGTCCAGCCGCCCTCTACCGTCGGGGAAGTGCATGGCTTCTCACCCCGCCATTGCTGCGCGGCAATGGGCAGACTGCGTAGCCGGTCTCGGGTGCTGAATGCCCAGACGGCACCACGGTAAGACCGTCATGAACTTTGTCCCCGACCGCCAGCAGCCCCTGGGAGTCGGCAGCATCCCCTGCCTGCCGTGGCTGACTGTGGCGGGGAGCTGCCGTCTGGGACGGGACAAATGGGTTTTCCCAGGGCCACCAGGTAGCTGTATGAGTACTGGGACGTGTTCTGCGAGGCACCCAGGGTTCGCAGGAAGAACGGTCACTCGTTCAGTCCCGTGGGCGAGCCAGGCTGGGCAGCGCGCTCTCGTCCAGACAGGCCACGCGGCTGTCACTGCCCAGATGCCACAGCACCGCGGCCCACGGCAAATGCCGGGCCGGTTCACCCTCGCCTGCACGACTGCGAAGGGCGCCGTTGTGCTGGATCAAGTGTGGCGAGCGAGAGGATCAAGTATATGGTGAGCGCCCTCAGCAGGTGGGCGCCGAACCAGGTGTCGATGCGGTGGATGCCGGCGAAGGCGCCCGTGATGGCGGGGGAGACGTACATGGTGTGCGGGGCCCGTAGCGCGGTGGCGGGGGCCTCGTACGGTTGCCAGGCGGTTCCCTTGAGCAGCCGTGATTGGGGGTTGAGGCGGTAGGTCACGTTACCTTGCCTGCCACTTCACGGTGGCCGGGCCGGCAGGGGCGGATGACGCGGCCGTCGGGCAGCAGGTCTCCAGTGTCCTCGAAGTGCACGACACCGTTGCACAACAGGCTCCAGCCCTGTTCCGGGTGGGACGCGATCAGTGGGCGGCGTCCCGGTCGGTGGCGTCAGCCGTCGGGCAGGGCGGCTGGTGCTGGCACATGAGCAGTCCTTTCACGACGCGTTGACGGCCGTTAAATCAGGCCGTGCCGACTGGGGCCATGCAGCGGCCCTCGTTGCTGCCGCAGCCGATGCAGCCCTCCCCCTCCGGCGGGTTCTGGTCGTCCGGCTCGCTGGCGTTTGTGCTCGGTCATGGGGTTCCTCGCGGCGTGGATGGAGGGATGGGGAGTGGATGCCGCTCGGTGCGCAGGGTGTGATCGCTCCGGCGTACCGAGCGGACGTTTTCAGGCCGCCCGGCCGGTGCGGGCAGGGTCGGCCGGGCCGGAGCCGGACGCGGTCTCGTGGAGGAGGCGGTGCTGCTCGCAGATGCGCATCGCGTCGAAGCGGTCCTCGGCCCCCAGCTTGCTGAGCAGCTGCGCCATCCGGGCCTTGACCTGGTCGTAGGACTGGCCGGTCTGCTCGGCGATCTCGGTCAGCGTCAGGCCAGCAGCTGCATCCCGCAGCAGACGTTGCTCGCCGTCGCTCAGCGTGGGGGCTTGCCCCTCGGACGTGCCGGGGTCGACGTGCCGGTCGCGGAAGGCGACGCGGGCCAGGGCCGCGCGGTGTCCGTAGACGCCGAGCTTGCGGCGCAGCGAGACCAGGTAGGTGCGCACGCTCGACGGGGCCAGGAACAGCGCCTCGGCGATCTCCTGGTTCTTCTTGCCCTGTGCGACCAGGATGAGCAGTTGCTTCTCCCGCGGGGTGACGTGCGCGGGGTTGGGGGTTGTCATCGGCTCCTTCTCCTTGGAGCGTGTGTGGCACCGGTGCGTGAGGGGGCGGGTGCCGGTGGTGGGGGAGGGGTGCGGCGCCCAGGCCGATTCGACGGTGCAGCCGCCGGTCAGGGTGGCTACGAGCTGGGAAGCCAGCACCCAGCGCACATCCGGGGACTCGTAGAGCCGGGTTACCTCCGTGGCCGGGACGGGCAGCGGTCGGCCGGGGCGGTAGAGCCGTCCGAAGATGCCGTCGAGGAGCGGTTCGCGTACGCGCACGGTGACCCATGTCCCGCAGGCGCGGGCACGGCTCGGTGACCTTCTCCACGCAGTTGCCGCGGCAGACGGGCGGGTGGACGGTCAGCTCGCCGTCCGGCCAGTCCGGCCAGTCCGGCCAGTCCGGCCAGTCCGGCCAGTCCGGCCAGTCCGGCCAGTCCGGCCGGTCCGCGCGGCCGTCTTCCAGCAGCCACCTGATGCCCTGCTCGTTGCGGTCGGTCGGCTGGCGGCACACCTGGCAGCGCAGGCGCCGCATCGCGTACCGCTGGCGCACCGAGTGCACCTTGGCAAACAGCGGGCTGCCGGCGCCCTGGTTGACCTGGCGCCGGACCCACAGCACACCGCGCCGGTCCCGGTCGTGCAGCTGCTCATCCGCGAAGGCGATTCCGTTCCCGTCCCGAGTGGGGATGACGGGGGCGGGGAGCTCGTGCTCGGCGCTCCAGCGGCTGACGTATGGGACCAGGCCCGGCGGCCAGGGGACGCCGGTGGTGGGTTCTGCTGGTGCGGTTACGGGGATGGTCATGGCGGGCTCGTTCTCTTGTGTCCATGGAGGAGTACGGGGCTGGGGGCGAGCAGGCTCACGGGCCGACGCGGCGCAGCCACGCCTCGGGCTGCTGGATCTCTTCGGCGGTCGGCACCAGGCACAGCTCGTGCCAGACCTTGTTGAACCGCGCCACGTCACCGACACCGGCCACGGCCGCGGCAACGAACCGGGCCCCGTCGGCGCGCGGGTCCAGGGCGGTCCAGGCGGTTCCGTCGCGGCTGGGGTGTGCTGCTGTGCGCGGCGGTCCTGCTCGCGACAGAGCCGCTGATGCAGCCGGTAGTTCGTGCCCTCCTATGCCGTCCAGCATCCGAGCCTGTCGCAGTGCCTGCGCCATGACGAGGTCATCTGCCGCCCGGAGGACCTGCGGGAGATGACGGTGATCGAATGGCTGCCGGACCGCACGCGGCCGCCGATGGTGGGGCCGGAATGCACCGTGGTGCAGGCTGCCGCGTCAATGGCCCGCCACTGCAGTGCACTGGTGGCTGTCGTGACCAGAGAAGGACGGAGAACCCATCTGCTGGGCGTGATCACCGCAACCCGGATGACCGAGTACTTCACGGAGAACACGTGAACGGCCCTGCGCCGCCCCATGGCTCCCCGCTGCTACGCCACGGCCGGGACGGCGTCGGCCCGTACGGTCGCCGTCCGGTCTGCGACCGTCTTGTCGCACCCGGGCGGTGACCACGGAGGTCCACCAGCCGCGGGCGGTGCGCCACTGCGTGCAGCTGTCCTGGGCTGCGGTGTTAAGGGCCTGTGAAACACCTACCGCCGACGGCCACAGCCCGGCTGCGGCATGAGAGAAGAACGAAGGCCAGGGATTCGACTGGCCGGAACCGATGAACAGGAGGGGAAAACCATGACCGCGAATCCGCCGGTGGCCACGGTGTCCGCGCAAGGGGACGGGGCGGTGAGCCGTTCGGGGCTGCTCGGTACGACCACCATCGATGACCCTGGTGCCCTGAAGAAGGCCGGCGCGGGGGCGCTGGAACTGGCCGGTGAGCTGAAGTCCAAGGAGCACATCGCCGACGGGGCACTGCACATCGGCGGCCAGGACCTCATTGGCGACTCCTGGGGCGGGGAATTGGGCAACGCCATGTTCGAGGCGAAGGAGCTATGGGCCAAACAGTCGGCCGCGCTGGTGCAGACCTGCCGTGACCTGCACGAGCAGTGCACCACCACGGCGGACAACTACACCACCACCGAGACGGCGAACGCCGAGTCCATGCACGCGGTGTCCAAGACCCGTTCCCCCTTCGGCTGAGACAGAAGAACACACATGATTACGTACGAGCAGCTCTACAACGTCCCTGTCTCCAGCCTCTCCTGGGCGGCCGACCAGTGGGACATCATGATCAACAAGCTCAAGGCGATGGACGAGGCGTGCACCAATGAGGTCGTCAAGCCCTTCGGCAAAGCCGGCTGGACCAGCTTCGACGGCACCTCCGCCATCGCCCAGGTCCGCGTCGCCGCCGTCGACCAGGAGTTCAGTGACGCCCTCCAGGAGGCCAAGGGCATCCGCGGCGTCCTGCACGACGCCTACGAGGAGCTGAAAAAGCACCAGGACGACCTGCGCCGGATAGCCGACGAGGACGCCAAACGCGACGGCCTGTTCGTCAGTGCAAAGGGCGAGATCACACCGCGCCATGACCTGTCACAGGACAGCGGCGCACAGCACGACCCGGACGGCCAGGAAGCGATCGCCGCACAGAACCGCAAGATCGAAGCCCTCAAGGCCCGCATCGAAAAAGTCCTCAACGGCGCGGCAGAAACCGACCGGGCCGCCGCAACCGCGCTGCGCCACAACCTCGGCAACGGCAACGCGGACTTCAACGGCAAGGCCGTCACCTCCATCGACGCCGACGAGGCCGCCCGCGCCTCGGGCCTGCTGGGCAAGCTGGACAAGGACGGCAAGCTCTCGCAGCACGACCTCAACGAGCTCGAACGTGTCATGGAGCACAACCAGCATGACCCCGAGTTCAACCAGATGCTGCTGAACAAGCTCGGGCCGAAGAAGACGCTGGAACTCGCCGAAGAGCTGGACCGGATCCACGGCGACGAAGACGTCTACCAGGTGCACCGCAAGCAGTACGCGACCATCCAGCAGTCGCTGGCCAACGGCATCGGCGCCGCCAACCAGGACCAGGGCTTCTCCGAGCAGTGGCGCAAGGACATGCGCGCGCTGGGCACCGAGCAGATCGGCGATGCTGCCGACAACCGGCACACGCTCGGCTACCAGGCGCTGACGGGCCTGCTCAAGCACGGCGACGGAAGCCGGTTCCCGGCCCACATGACCACCGGCCTGACCGATGACATCATCGAGGCCGAGCGGAAGAACCCGGGGCTGTGGGACGAGCACGACCAGGTCACCCGTGGCACGGACATCGACGCGGTAGCTGTCCAGGACCCGGTGGACGACATGCTGGGCATCATGAGCAAGGACCCGGACACCGCCACCCGGTATCTCGACCCCGCCCACGACGGCGGCAAGAACCGGCTGGAGTACCTGCTCGACAAGCGCGACTGGCCCAACCTCGAAGTCATGGAAACCACCGGCCGCGGGGATGTGCTGGATACCAAGCAGGTCGAGGCCACCAACTCCCGTACCGGACTGGGCAACGTCCTGGAGGCCGCCACCACAGGCGCCCAGCCCGGACACGAACACACCAGGTACGGCGGCCACGCGGCAGGCCAGGCCCGCATCATGCACGACACCATCGAACGCCTGGACAGTGACAGCGGCGGCGAGAAGATCCCCCACAACATGCAGCAACCCTTGGCCCGTGCCCTGTCGGACTACACCGAAGACACCCACAACATCATCGCCGGAGGCCACGAGAAGTACTACGGGACGACCGCAGAGGGGAGGCCGGACGCCTGGCACAAGGAAGGGGAGGACAAGTACCACATCGGCGTTCCCGAAAGCAGCGTGCTACGCGTCATGCGCGGAGTGTCCGACGACCCCAAGAATTACGCACAGATCTACGAGGCGGAACGTTTCTACGCGGCCGAACAAATGGGCAAGTCACCCACCCAGCCGGGCGGCGCGCACTCGGACTGGGAGACTCCGGCGCGTGACGCGGGCAACGTGCTCGGTGCTTACAACGCCATCGGCACCGACGTCATCCTCGACGACCGGGACGGCAAAAAGCAGTGGGCCGACGACACGGCGAAATACGTCTACCACGGTGCCGGCATACCCCTGACCGCGGTTCCCGTTGTCGGCGACACCGCTCAGCGTCTGCTCGACCAGACCACTTACGACTGGTCGAAAGACGTCAAGGCATCCGCCGACGCCAAAGCCATCAGCGACGGCGCGGAGAAGAACGCCGCCGGCGTCGACGGCACCTACGACCTCATCGACCGGTGGGCCGCGGTGCGCGGCCAGGACACGGAGAGCAATTCCATCCGCCAGATCAAGCAAGAGGCCGAGCAAAGTTACGCCACCTCCCGCTCCTCGGCCCTCGGCGTTCTCCGAGGGGAGCACTGATGCGCGTCCTTGTGGACCTCGCGCGGGGGAAGGCGTTTCGCGTGGTGGCGGTGCTACTGGCTGTGCTCGCTGTAGCGGCAGGCGCCATTTTTGCCACTGGAACCTACGACCGGTGGCGGGACGGGAGGGCGGTGTCACGGGCGTGTGAGGGCATCGTCGCACAAGGGGAGCTGAAGGAATTCCTCGGCGTGGACGGAAGGCTTACCTCTGACCGGGATTGGGCGAGTTCGGACCGTGCCGACCGCAAGTGCGTCATCTACGCTCCCGATGGGGAGAAGGAAGGGCATGCCTGGCTCAAGGTGACCCTCGGCCAGGGCAGGCCGAGTCAGCAGCTGCTGACCGACCTCGGACGCAACGAAAGTTATTCCGTCACAGCATTCGTGTCTCCCATCGGCAACGGCTGGCGCGGCGTGTTCGGCAACTTCTCCACCCCGGATGACAGGGCAACCGTCGTCATGCCGTGTGGCGGCAAGGCGGCAGAGGACCTTGTCGTCAACCTGCAGGCACAGCCCCGGAACAGGGGCGCCGGGAAGAGCGATGAGCGACGGGCTCGTTTCGCGCGCATCGCCACACAGACCGCCGTGAAGGCGGCTGAGGAGGTCGGCTGCAAGGCACCGCCCGGGCGGGAGATCGAACGGGTTCCGGATGTCCCGCCACTGGTGTCGATGACGCCGAGGGGGAAAGCGACCGGGACATGTGCGGGAATCAACGCTCCGGTGCTTGAGAGCGCCGCCGATCCGCTCGCCCCCATCGAGGATTGTTTCGTTCTTGATGAGAAGGGCGAGCCGTCATTCCGACTGGCTGCCTACTACGGCCCCTTCGTACAGAACGGACGTGTGGACACCTCGGTCCGCGGAGACACGTTCACCGCACCAGCAGGGCACTCAGACGGCGTGTACTGGACCTCGACGTCTTGCCCCAAACAAGGTGGCACGGCCTTCTATACCGCAGAGACGCTGCGTACGTCCGGAGCGTTTACCAAACCCGACTCCGCCGTCCAGCAGGCGGCGCTCGCCCACTTCGCCAAACGATCAGCCCAGGCCCACGGTTGCAGCTTGAGCTTCACGGTCCCCGACTGAGTCTGAACGCTCATCCACCGGCCCGCAGCAAGGTACCCATCGCTGAGCCGGTAGGTCCCCTCCGGGGCTGTGGGCCGGCATGGTGCCGTTGCCACCCCGACGACGACAGCGTCGGGGCGGCAACGAGACCCGCGAGACCTGCCCAAGCCGCTGGCGGAAACGTCGTGGTCTCCATTTTCGCGCTTTGCAATAGCCGAGCCAGTTGATGTGTGACGGCATGCAGCATGCGGCAACGCCGCCAGCAGGAGCTCGGACCCATATTGAGCCGCCGCGGGCTGGAACAGTCCGAGATCTCGGCCTTCCTGCTGACAGCGACCGGTTCGGTGCTCGTCTCGCCGGTAGGCGTCGTCGGCGCTGGAGACGCCAGCCGAGGCCTCTCGCCGGGCCCCGGCGAGAGGCGCTACCGTGCCTGAAACGCCCATACCGGCCGAGATCCTTAGAAACTCGCGGAATCCTTGCCGAGAGCCGGGGTGGGCTCAGCCGCCGGACGTCCGCTCCCGGCGTGGCATCTGAGGTGACTTTGCGGCCTCGGCCTCGGCCTTGGCATCGCTGACCGCGGCATCGGCCTGCTTCACGGCCTCGTCGGCGGCCGTGACGGCGTCGAGCGAGAACGCCGAAGGTGTCTCAAGTGCCGGTGATTCACCTTCGTCCGACGTGCCGCCAGCGCCGGTGGTCGCCGTTTCCTCTGGCTGCGCAGATGTGGAAGGGCCCGTCGCCGACTGATCACCGAACGCACGGGTGACGGTCCGGACGGCCTCGGTCAGCTCTCCCGGGATCACCCAGAACGTGTTGTTGTCGCTGCTCGCCAAGTGCGGGAGGGTTTCCAGGTACTTGTAGGCCAGGACCTTGGGATCTGCGTTGTTGCGGTGGACGGCCTGGAAGACGCGCTCCACCGCTTTTGCTTCGCCGTCCGCCCGCAAGATCATGGCCTGTTGCGTGCCCTGGGCCTCCAGGATGTCCTTCTGCTTGGTGCCTTCCGCGGTGAGGATCTTGGCCTGCCGTTCCCCTTCGGCGTGCAGGATGGCCGCGCGCTTGTCCCGCTCGGCCCGCATCTGCTTCTCCATCGCTTCCTTGATGGTGTGCGGCGGATCGATGGCCTTGATCTCGACGCGGTTGACCCGGATGCCCCACTTGCCGGTGGCTTCGTCGAGGACGGCGCGGAGCCGGGCGTTGATCTCCTCGCGGGAGGTGAGCGTCTCCTCCAGGTCCATGCTGCCGATGACGTTGCGCAGTGTGGTCACCGTGAGCTGGTCGATCGCCTGCAGGTAGTCGGCGACCTCGTAGGCCGCCGCCCGCGGGTCGGTGATCTGGTAGTAGAGCACGGTGTCGATATTGACCACGAGGTTGTCCTCGGTGATCACCGGCTTGGGGGCGGACGAGTAGACCTGCTCGCGCACGTCGAGTTTGGTGTTGACGCGGTCCGCGACCGGCACGACCAGGTTCAGGCCGGGCTGCAGCGTCCGGCGGTACCGGCCGAACCGCTCGATGTTGTAGCGGCGCGCCTGCGGAACGATGCGAACAGTGGAGGCCAGCAGGAAGATGACAACAAGAGCCGCCACGAGAAGGGGGATGACAACGGGATCCACGGTGTCCTCCGTCGCTATGGGTACGGCCGTTTATGGAAGGAGCTCGCGGGGGTAGACGACGGCCGTGGCGCCTTCGATCTCCATGACATCCACGAGCGCGCCCACCGGGATCACCAGGCTCTCGTCGAGGGAACGGGCGGACCACTCTTCGCCCGAGAGTTTGATCAGGCCGCGGGTCGCGGTGACCTCTTGCATGACCTCGGCCCGTTTGCCGATCAGCGCGTCACTGCCCTCGCGTATGAGGGGCTGCTGTGCCATATACCGCAGCGCGACAGGACGAACGATGACGAGGCCGGCCGCCGACGCTGCTGCGAGGGCCACGAGCTGGCCGAGCGTGCCGATGCCCAGACCAGCGACTACGGCGGCAACCAACGCAGCGCCCGCCAGCAGGCCGAAGACCAAGGTAAGGGTGAAGAACTCCGCGGCACCCAGCGCCGCGGCGGCGAGCAGCCATACGAACCACGGCATCGAATCGCCCTCCCTATAAGGGCCTTTCTTTACCAAGCTACCTCCCAAAACGCCGGGCAGACAGATACGTCAGCTGCGGTTGTTGATCGTTGCGTGGTATGCGCTGGTCAGCGGGGGCACTTCGGCGAACAATCAGCGTGATCATGAACGAACGCCGCGGGCCGGACGGGCGTCTCAGACGCCTCCGTACGTGCGTCGGACAAAATCTTCGATTCCGGTGAGATAATGGCCGTAGACGCTTCTGTACGGGAGGCGCGGTGATGTGTGCCTGGCCGGGAGCCTTGTGGCGGTGCCGTCGGTCCCCGCTTCGGCGCCGCTCGGATGTCCTTGAGGGATGCGTGGCGTTGTTGCTGGCACTCTCTTTTCTCTCCGGCGCTCCGCTGTCCGGGCTCGCCGCGAGCAGGGCCATGGAAGAAGCCGCGGTGCGTGAGCGGTCGCAGACTTACCGGGTCACGGGCGAGGTGCTGGATGCTCCGGCTGTCCGGGCGGACTACCTCGCTCAGCACGTCCAGGTGCCGGTGCGCTGGACAGCGCGCGATGGTTCGGTGCATACCGGGCTGGCACCGGCCAGCCGCGCGCAGAAGGCCGGCACGACGATGGAGATCTGGGCCAATGACGCTGCGGAGCTGGTGCCGAAACCGCCCAGTGAACATGTGAGTGCCGTCTGTGCCGCCTTTTACGGCATCGGGGTCGCCATGGGCGTCGGCCTACTGCTGCTGCTTGCCTGGTGGGGGGCGCGGGCACGGTTCGAGCAGCGGCGTCTGGCCGAATGGGAGCGTGAGTGGGCCCGCTATGGGCCGCGCTGGAGCCGGGGACGCACATAAAAACTCCGACTCGCTTCCCATTCACGACGCCGCGGCGCAGCGTCTTTCTTCGGGTGCAAGGCCAGGTGCACAAATGCCGGTGCCGCCGGGGCTTTACGCGCGCATTAGCCGCGGCCTCGCCCGCACCATTTCCATGGTGCGGGCGCCGGGCTAGGCCCGCCCGCGCTGATGTGCTGGTGTCATTCCTCGATCGTGGTGAGGGCGTCCACTCCGGCGTGGCGCAGGGGCCGTTGCAGGTTGCGTCGTGCGCCGCGGATGGTGAGCAGGGTAGTTTCCGGTCGGCGGGAGAGCGCGCAGGAGGGCGTAGGCGCACGCGAGGTCGATATGGGTGAGTTCGCTCATCTCCAGCACCCACTCGGGGGCTTCGCGCAGCCGCTGGGACAAAAGTTCCACTTCGAGCTGGCGCAGAGCGTCGGTATGCAGTTCGCCGGAGAAGGCGAGCACGGCGAGATCACCGGTGATGGTGAAGGCCACCGGCGGCCTGGGCATCGGGGCGGGGTGAGCTGGGTCTGTCACGGTGACCTCCTAGGCCATCTGCCGCGCCCTTGGTCGCATTTCCATCGTCCTACGGCTCTCCTGCACCGGGCCTCTTCGGACCCGGTGCAGGAGGCCGTCACTTGCTAGTGCGGCGGTGTCCGCGGTGCGGGCGCCGGCTCAGTCGGTGATCTTGATTTTGCTGTTCGCCGGGGCCGGCTGGGCAGCGGCCTCGCCGCCCTTGCGGGCTGTCGCGCGCCGGGAGAAGTCCTTGAGGAGTTCGCCGAGGTCGACTCCGGTGGTCGAGCTGAGGAGTTCGACGCCCTGGGCGACGTTGTCGGTGACCGTACGCGAGAGCCGGCTCGCGCCGTCGGTGGAGATCACCGTCATCTTGTCGACGGCGCTCAGCGGCTCGGACGCCTTGGCGACGACCTGCGGCAGCACCTCGGCCAGCATCTGGATGACGGCCGCGTCCCCGTACTGGGCGAACGCGTCGGCCTTCTTCCACATCGCCTCCGCTTCGGCCGCGCCCCTGGCGGCGATGGCGGCGGCCTCGGCCTCGCCCTCGATGCGTACGGCGTCGGCAAGCGCCGCGCGGTGGGCCTTTTCGCCCTCACCGGTCAGCCGGGAGCGTTCGGCGTCCGCCTCGGCCTGCTTGACCAGGGCCACCCGGCGCGCCTCGGCCTCCTGCTCGGCCTGGTAGCGCGCGGCATCGGCGGGCTTGCGGACCTGGGTGTCGAGCTCACGGTCGGTCAGCGCGGCCTGCCGCTCGGCGACCTTCTCCTGCTCGCTGAGGACCTCCTGGCGGCGTGCGGCCTCGGCCAGCGGACCGGCCGCGTCGGCCTTGGCGGCAGCGGCCTCGGTCTCCACGCGGATCTCGGCCTGCTTGAGGGCGAAGGTCCGCTCCGCGACGGCGATTTCCTCGGCCGCCTTGAGCCGGGCCTGCTCGGAGGCGCGGCGCGCGTTGGCCTCGGCGATGTCGGCCTCCTGCTTGGCGCGAGCGGCCTCGGGCCGCCCCAGATCCTCCAGGTAGGAGCCCTCGGTGGTGATGTCCTGAATCTGGAAAGCGTCCAGCACCAGACCCTGGCCCGACAGGCTCGTCTCGGCCTCCTCGGCGACCTGGCCGGCGAAGGCGGCACGGTCGCGGATGATGTCCTCGACCGACATCCGGCCGACGATGGCCCGCAGCGCCCCGGAGAGCACTTCCTGGGTGAAGCCGACGATGCCGTCCTGCTGCTGCAGGAACCGCTGCGCCGCGGCGCGGATGGCGTCCTCGTTGCCGCCGACCTTGACGATGGCGACGCCTTCGAGGTTGGCCTTGACGCCGCGCAGGGTGACGGCGCCGCGCACGGCGATGGGGATGTGCCGGCTGGACAGGTCGAGCGTGAACCGCTGCTGGACGAAGGGAACGACGAAGACGCCGCCGCCGACCACGACCTTCTGGCCACTGTTGTCGATGGAGATGCGGCCGGTCTGCGGGTCGGTGGACTTCTTGCCCCGCCGTCCGGTGATGATGAACGCTTCGCTGGGCCCGGCGACCTTGTACCGCGTGATCACGACAAGGGCCAGCAGGACCAGGAGTACGACGACTCCCACCACAGCGATGAGAACTGGACTCATGAGAAATCCCCCCTGCCACCCGGGGGACGGCAGATCGAATCGGACTGTTGGGAAAAGGACTGGTGCGGGTCAGCGTTCGACGGGACGGACGGCGACCGCAGTGCTCGACAGGTTGGCTTCCACCCAGATCTCGGTGCCGCGCATCACGGGCATCGTGCTCTTGGCCGCCAGCTTCACCGGCTGGCCGGCCACCCGTACCAGCACCTCGCCGTAGCCTTCGGCCGGGATCGCGGTGATGACCGAACCCGCGGCACCGACCAGGTCGTCGCCCCGCGGGGTGACCGCACTCTGCTCGCGCATCAGCGCACGGCTGAGTTTCCACGTCAGCCAGCCCGCGACGGCGCCGGTGGCGGCACCGATCGCGGTGGCCGCGCCGGCCCCCAGCTCGCTGGTGCCCAGCACGATGGCGCCGGTGAAACCGAGCATCGAGACGAACCCGGCCACGACCGGCAGCGACAGCCACCCGTCGAGCAGACCATCCAGGCCGAAGAGCCCTTCAAGTATGCCGTCGAAGATCAGTGAGAGCGCCAGCAGAGCGATGCCCACAATGCCGAGTCCGAGAAAGAACGCCATCTCACCCGCCCCTCCTGTTGCAGGAACTCCCTGGATGCGGCCATGGTCCTGCGGGCTCCACCCCAGCCGCATTGCCAGAACCCGGCAATCTTTACGGTCTCTTAATGCCGACCCGTGGTCGGCGCACCGGCCTGGTGACGCACCGGCCTGGTGACGCACCGGCCTGGTGACGCACCGGCCGCTGGCGTCCCCGCAGCCGGTCTGCCCGCCGGCGCGCAAAGGCCGCTTACAGGGCAGGGCGGGCCCGGCGAGACCTGCGGGCGCATGCAGGGCTGCGTCAGTGGTTCTTGGTGGCACGGCTGCGCCCGGGGCTTACCCGCTGGTAGATATCGGGAACACCGTCGGCGTCGTCATCCCGCATCTCGGCCTCCCATAGACGGCGGTAGATCTCGTTGCGCCGCTTGATCAGCACAGCGGCCACCGCAGCGGCAACCAGGGAGCCGAGCAGGACCGCGGCCTTGATGTGCCCAGCCCCGGCCGGATCGGCGAAGGCCAGCTCGCCGACCAGCAGCGCGACGGTGAAGCCGATTCCGCCCAGCACCGCCACGGCGAACACGTCCGCCCACGCCAGGTCCGGGTTCAGCCGGGCCCGGGTGAACCGGGCCGCCAGGTAGGTACCAGCGAAGATCCCCACCGTTTTGCCGACCACCAGCCCCAGCACCACGCCCAGCGGCTCCGGTCGGGTGAAGACCTCACCCATCGCCCCGGCCGAGAGCCCCACTCCCGTGGCGAACAGTGCGAACAACGGCACCGCCACCCCGGCCGAGACCGGCCGCAGCACATGCGCCGTGCGCTCCCCGGGGGAGGCTTTCTCCCCCGCATCGCGGGTGGTGCGCAGGAGCAGGCCCATCGCCACCCCGGCCACCGTCGCGTGCACCCCGCCCAGGTACATCAGCGCCCAGATCACCACGCCCAGCGGCACGTACCACCACCAGCCGCGCACCCGGAGCCGTTGCAGCAGGTAGAAGACGGCCAGCCCGACAAAGGCCCCGGCCAGCGCATACACATTCAGGTCGCTGGTGAAGAAGACCGCGATCACCAGGATCGCCCCCAGATCGTCGACCACGGCCAGCGTCAGCAGGAAGGCCCGCAGGGCGGAGGGCAGGTGGGTGGAGAGCACCGCAAGAACGGCAAGAGCGAAGGCGATGTCGGTGGCCATCGGCACCGCCCACCCCGCCCCGGAACCCCCAGCGACGCCGGTGACGGCCCAGTAGCAGGCGGCCGGCACCGCCATACCGCACACCGCGGCGACCACCGGCAGGGCCGCGGTGGCCGGGGTCCGCAGCTCACCGACCACGAGCTCACGTTTGAGTTCGATCCCGGCAACCAGGAAGAAGACGGTCAGCAGCCCGTCCGCACTCCAGTGACCCACGGACAGGGCCAAGCCGAGCGCCGGTATGCCGAAGTGGAAGTCGCGTATGGACTCATAGACGCCGCTGAACGGAGAATTCGCCCACACCAGCGCCACCACGGCCGCCGCCAGCAGCACCAGCCCTCCGACCGTCTCCGTACGCAGAGCCCGGGCCACCTGCACCCGCTCCGGCCACGGCAGCAGACCAAGAAAAACGGAACGCTCACGGCGGGCAGTACGCATCCGGGACCTCCGGGGCATCGCTGTGCGGGCACACAAGCCCCTGCACCGCCGACCAGACTTCCCGGCACACCGCGCGTCCTTGACGCGTTCTTTACACCCTATCCGCCGCTACGCGGCACCGCCCAGGCGGACCGCAGGGCAGCGGGGGCACCGAAGCCAGGTCGCACGCCTTCCCACGCGGGCGTGCTCCGGAGAAGGAGGCCCGGGGCCGCCCTCGCACTTTGACGTCTCGGAGTGACGACTGGCGGAGTGAGGACTGGCTTACCACCGATGGCGTTGCCCGGGTTGCCGGGGGAATGGGGCCATGTGCGCCACCGTGGTAGATGAGACGTGACAGGCCTCCTCACGCACAGAAGTCCTTCGTTAGCAAGGCCGACTACGGCTGTTGGCGGAGCGGGGCAGTGAACTCCGAGAACTCCGAGAAGATGCAGAGCGCGCTGTCCGAGGTGAAGCAGGCGAAGCGCGACAGGAACCGCGCCGCGAACGCCGCCAACTCCACGGTCTACCGCGAAGACATCCGGCGCTTGGCCAGGGCTATCGACCAGCATCGAGCCGCACGTCTGGAGACGCGGGAGGACGCCGATCAGCATGACCGGGAGCCGTGGCAGGTTCTCGAAGACCTCACCGTCCCGAACGGGCCGGGGGAGCCGCCCAAACCGCTGCGGGTGCTTCTGGACGAGATATGCCCCCTGCGGCGGAGCCCGCGTCGTCCGTGCCGGCGTCGCCCTTGAGTTCGCGCGCCCACACATCGACGCCTGGCGCGTCGATCGGCCACCGCCAGTCGCCGGTCGCGGTGCGTTCGAGGACCGTACGTCGTACCCGGTCGGCCATCCACTCCGCCTGATCAGTACGGGCAGCGACGACTGCCACCTGGTACAGGAGTTCCGAGTCCTCGGACGCGTCGGCCAGGGGCGCACCGCCGACGGGGCCGCCTTGCGGATACAGCGCCAGGTACGGCACCTCTGCCGGCCGGCCTTCGACGAGCGGCAGCTTTCCGAGCCCGCACGGCCTGCCGGTCACTTCGGCCAGCGTTTGCCGGAAGGCTTGGGACATGGCAGCGCGGTCGATCATTGGTTGTTTCCGGGAATCCTCTGCCGGTGGTTTCGGTGGCCAGGGCGCCGTACCGGCACAGTCCGACGGTGTCCCAGTCCGGCACGCCTGGTGTGGTGATCACGGGCAGAGTGCGTTCGCCGTCCTCGTCCAGGACCTCGGCGATCACGACGGCCCGGGCGAGCATCCCCAGCTCCCAGTCGCCGAAGACCTCCGCCAAGGCCGCTTCGATCTCTTCGGCCAGTTCGTTGGGCAGCGACCTCTTCACCGCGTCGTTCAACTCCCGCACGAGAACAGGCCCGGCCTGGTCAACGGCCGCGCCCAAATGTGGGAAGGATGGTTGCGCGTAGTGTCGGCCGAGGCTGTCGGCGCCGACAAACCCGAACTCCAGCCGCCGCGCCTGCGCCGCAGTGGTGCCCACCTCGGCGACGACCACAGGGCCCGTGCCCTGCACGTCGGAGCGCCAGGAGGCCCGATACTTGCCGGTGATCACGCGCGGTCCCGGGCGGCCGGAGGCGTTGTGCTGCACCTGCTCGACCAGCGCCTGGGCACGGTGCCGCATCACGGCGTTCATCGCGGCCTGCGTCTGGGCGGCCCTTCGTTCCAGGGCGGCGGCCAGCGCCGCGGGGTCGGTGAACGCGCCACCGTTCATGCGCCTGCCCTGCGGTTGTGCTCCGTGCGCAGCACGGGAACCGAGGACACCTCGCCGAGCGCCGCGACGCGGTAGATACGGCCGACGGGCTGCTTGTCACGGGCCTCGACCATCTTCACGGTGTCGTCCTCCCGCATCTCGGGCGCATCGAGCGGCAGCAGCAGCCGGTACCCGGCCCGCACCTCTTCGACCCACGCACCTTCGTGGCCGCCCTTGCTGCGGATCCGTTCCTGATGCCCGTACAGCCCGGTCTTGCCCGAGTGCACCTCCAGCGGAGGAGCGGGCACGAGGGCGCCCGTCCGCGGGTCCAGCACATCCTCACCGACCTCACGGGTGACGAGCACCGTGTCCGGCATCAGGTGCCGCTCGGCGAACCGGGCGAGACCGCGCAGATCAAGCACTCAGCACCCACTCCCGAAGCTGCGCCAGGACCCCGCGCGTCAGCTCCCCCGGCGCGCCGTCGAGATCATCACGGGCGAGTACGGCTTCATCGAGCTTGCGCCAGTCCACCGCGTCCAGGAATCCGACCACGACCTGCCGCACAGCCGCCGGCTCGATCACCACGTCTGCCAGACCCTCGAACCGCACACCGTTCCAGCCCTGGGCCACGTACAGCGTCACCTCGGGTCCCTCGGCCACGGTCTGCGTGATCCGGTACGCCTCCACCGACGAGGCGACATCGCGGCCGTCGATCTCGATGACGGCGGGCTGCTCGGGTGCGGCGGAGATACGGACGTGGTGGTGCTGATCGGACGTGCTCATGGGCCGGAGCCTAGGTGAGCGGAGACAACGCCTGTTCTGCCGGTTCAGTGGGGTCATTGGGCAGCTGTGAGGACGCAGTCGGTGGACCACTGGCTGACCTCTGTTTGGACTGGCCTACCCTTTGAAAAGCCTTCACCGTTCGAACCGTGCGATACCTCGGAGTTGCCTTCGCTGAGGCCGCTCAGCGGCTCATCGAAGGACTGACCGTACCGTCGGTGGCAGGAGGGCTGCGCCGCTCCTCGTCTCGTTCGGAGTCGGCCATCAGGGCTCCGACGATCACTGCGAGCAGAATGGCCTTCGAGCGCCTGGCCCTGGACGGCGTCGCTGGGATGCAAGGTCTTCGGGCGCCAGGTCACTTTCTCCGACTCCGTGCAAAAAGCCGTGGCGGATGCGGGGCCGTGGTCGACCGGCCCCGTCGAGTCGGCGCGGCGGTTATCTCTCGGTGCGGGGGGCGGCCTCGGCCAGGGAGGCTTGCATGGCCTGGTGGAGGTCGTTGAGGAAGTGCTGGAACTGCTCGATGGTCTCGGGCGGGTAGGCATTGATGACGGCTTGGAGGCGCTGGGCGACGGGGGTGAAGAACTCGGCGGCCAGCAGGCGTGCCTGTTCGCCGGCGCGCAGGGTGACGGTGCGGCGGTCGGTGCGTTCGCGGGTGCGCAGGATGTGGCCGGCCTGTTCCATGCGGTTGAGCAGGGCCGAGGTGGCGTTGGGGGAGAGCTGGATGCGCTCACTCAGACGGGCGGGGGTGAGCGGCTCTCCGGCGTGCTCGCAGTTGGCGACCTCGATCAGGGCCGCGGCATCGGTGGCGTGCAGGTCCAGCCACCGGGCGAAGAGCCGCCGCAGGTCGGCGTAGTCCGCTCCGTAGATCCTCAACTGATCCAGCAGGCGATCTTGGACAGTCGGCTCGTCCTTGGTCTGTTCCATCACCGGCTGATTGTCTCCGTGTCCGCTGGCCGTCTGTGTGCTGAGCGTCACCACGGTAACCCGCCCCCCTTTTGATTCCATCATGGAATTATTCTACTGTGGATTTATGGCGGGGTGCGGCATGCCTCGCCCCTACTGCGCCACGCCAGCCGGTCCGCAACGCTCCGGCACCGGCATCGCCGCGCCCTTGCGGCCTGCCCGCATCCCTGTTTCCCGCTTGACCGAAAGGCTGGTTTCCCCATGTCCGCATCCGCGCCCCCCGTGGCGGATCCCCGGCGCTGGAAGGCGCTGGTGTTCATATGCCTGGCCCAGCTGATGGTCGTCCTCGACGGCACGATCATGAACATTGCCCTGCCCTCCGCCCAGCAGGCGCTCGGCTTCTCCGACGGCAGCCGCCAGTGGGTCGTGACCGCCTACGCCCTCGCCTTCGGCGGGCTGCTGCTGTTCGGCGGCCGGATCGCCGACCTGTGGGGCCGCAAGCAAGCCTTCGTCACCGGCGTGCTCGGCTTCGCCGCCGCCTCCGCCCTCGGCGGCGCCGCGGTCAACACCGCCATGCTGCTCGGCGCCCGCGCCCTGCAGGGTGCCTTCGCCGCCCTGCTGGCCCCGGCCGCGCTCTCCCTGATCTCCGTGATGTTCACCGAGACCAAGGAACGCGCCAAGGCGTTCGGCATCTACGGCGCCCTGGCCGGCGGCGGCGCCGCGATCGGTCTGCTGCTCGGCGGCGCACTGACCGAGTACCTCAACTGGCGCTGGACGCTGTACGTCAACATCGTCTTCGCCGTCGCCGCCGCGACCGGCGCGCTGAAGGCAGTACGTGTCTCCGAAGGCGACCGGCACCGGGCGCGGCTGGACGTGCCCGGAGTGCTGCTGGCCACCTCCGGCCTGGTCAGCATCGTGTTCGGCCTGAGCAAGGCGGAGACCGACGGCTGGAGCGCGTCCACCCCCCTCGCACTGCTCGGCGCCGGCGTCGTGCTGCTGGCCGCCTTCGTCTTCGTCGAGAACCGCGTCAAAGCCCCGCTGCTGCCCCCGCGAGTGCTGCTCAACCGCAACCGCGGCGGCGCTTACCTCGCCCTGGGCCTGGCCGTCGTCGGCATGTTCGGCCTGCTGCTCTTCCTCACCTTCTACCTCCAGGTCGTACGCGGCTACCGCCCGCTGACCGCCGGTCTGGCGTTCCTGCCCATGACGGTCGGCATGATGATCGGCTCGGTCGGCCTCGGCACCCGCCTCGCCCCGCGTGTACCGGCCCGCCTGCTCATGGCCCCGGGCCTGCTGCTGGCCGCCGCCGGACTGGCCCTGCTGGCGCAGATCACCCCCACCAGTTCCTACGCCGCCATCGTCGCGCCGGGCATGTTCGTCATGGGCCTGGGGCTCGGCCTGACCTTCATGCCCGCCATCAGCCTGGCCACCGTCGCCGTACGCCCCCAGGACGCCGGCGTCGCCTCCGCGATGGTCAGCACCTCCCAGCAGATCGGCGGCGCCATCGGCACCGCCCTGCTCAACACCCTCGCCACCAGCTCCACCAACGACTACTTCCGCACCCACCACCCCGCCGGACCGACCGCCCGGCAGACCGCCATGGACGCACTGGTCCACGGCTTCTCCACCGCCATCTGGTGGGCCGCAGGCATCCTCACCCTTGCCGCCGCCATCGCCGCTGTCCTCATCACCCACCGGCCCACCAGCAGCAAAACGGCCACCGCGCCCCAGGGCGAGCAGACCCCCGCCGACACCCGCTGACACGCCACCGCTCACTCCGCCCGAATCGATCAGTCGAATCGCCCCCCTACACACAGCGGAGCCGGTCACGGACGGTGGCCCGCACACGGTGGACGGGCCGACAGCCCGACCGGACGAGCGACCAGCACACCTTGAAAGGTAGGACCGCTCTGAGTTCTCTGAACGGCAAGACCGCGCGGCCACCCGCACCAGCTGTGGCACCGGCCGGCCACGAAACTGCCCACCAGAACCGCCACCACGAATACCGGAGCGACCCCGTCAGACACCGGCCGAGCACACACAGGGCTCAACCGACGCATCCGCTGGGGCGACCCGAAGGGATAGATCCATACCGCCACGCCCGCCCTTCGGCTGAGTCCCTCCACCTGGCTGTCGAGTCGTTGCGGCAAGGGAACCGCCGGGCTGACATAGAACTGCGTGGTCCGCTCGCGGAGTGGCTGGAGGACGCAGCAGCTGGGGACGACGAGGGAGTGATCAGCCCATATGCGGTAGACGTCGCCCGAGCAGTACTGGATGATCGATAGGGTTCCTGAGCAGCTCGACGTGGTTTCGTGCCGACCTTGTGGTGAGCGGCTCGGCTGAACACCTCGCCAGTGGGCAGGACTCTGCCCACGTCGTGACGGTTGGCAGGGTGGCGGATCTCCGAGCCCGGTGGCCAGCCTGGACTGGGCCGGGACGATTTCGGTGCACTGGTCGGAGCCCCGCTCCTCGCACACAGTTCTCTGAATCCTCTGCGGATACGGGCAGGTGTGCGCTTGTTGGCTACGACGGCTCTGGTGTGGCTGCGGCATGAGTGGCCGGCTGGGCGTGAGCTTGGCTGACGTAACGTGCCAAGCACCCATCCATCCGAGCTGCTGGCTGCTCTCGGACCCAGCTCCGCCCCGGTACCGGGGCGGAGCTTCGTCGCAAGGTGTGTCTCCGCGAATCATGCATCGACGCCGATGCCCCAGAGCTCGCGGGAGGACCTTTAGCCGCCCTACGTGTCATCGCGGCAGCGGCGTCTTGCCGGCGGGGCTTCAGGTTATCGACGACGTTCGGCTTGCTCGTGCTGGCTGTGACGAGATCGTTGCGTACCCGGATACAACCGTGTTTGAGGTCACGCCCGTTAAGCCCCGATAAGGACGTACATCCCAGTTGGCGCGCCTTGTCGGGCAATCACCACGGGCCGCAGGAAGGGGGGAGCGACATCCAACCGTTCAACCCCGCCCCCCCGGGTGCATGTGGGCAGGGTTAGAAGGGACACGTCTTGTTAGGTATGTCCAGAAGAAGACACATGGTATCGCGCATAGCCGTTGGCGCTGCCATGCTGCTGCTCACGAGCGCCGGCGCGGCGAGCGCGGCGGACACGGGCAACGCCGCCCAGCGAACGCCGCACCTTCCAGCCGTCCTGCCGCGGGCCCCGAAGTGAAGTCGGCCGCTGCTGCCGGTTCTCGCCCAGTGTCGGGCAAGAACCCCACGGCCGCGCCGTCGACGAGGAAAGACGCTGCCGGGTTCCAGCGGGACAGAAGGTCCAGCTGAAGAACACGGTGACCGACGCCGACGGCGACAAGTCCAATCTCACGTTCGAGGTGTGGACGGCGGATGCGGCAGGAAAGCCAAAGACGAAGGCGAAGATTGCCGACAACGAGTACGGCGTCATCGTCTCCCCCGATGTCGCCTCCGGGTCAACCGTCACGGTGGACGTCCCGGCGGGCAAGCTGTCCATGAACACCAACTACGTGTTCCACACGTCCGCGTACGACGGCAGCCTGTACGAGACCAATTGGTCGCCCTGGGCGAAGTTCCGGGTGGAGCTGCCCGTCGACCTGACGCTGCCCACCCCCGACTACACCGCGCCGGACCCCAGCTCGTTCGATGTGCCGCCGACCCCGCACCAGACCAAACCGCTCGGTGCCATGGCGTCGCTGAAGGGCAAGTCGGCGGCAGCTGCTGAGCAGTGCGGCCCGGTCGACGACAACGGACGACGGGTGTGCTTCGGCACGCCGGTCCCCAAGGACAAGGCTCCCAAGAAGGTCGCCAAGGCGACTACCACTGCGGCGGAAAACGTCCCCTGGTGCAACACGGACTTCACCAGCATCCTTGCCACACGGCACGACGAATGTGACGTGCGAGTCGTACCCGTTGTGATCAGCATGGACGGTGTCCCCCAAGCCACCGCCTACTTCACGTTCCTACGTCTGCTCCGACTCGACGGACAGAACAGGTTCACCGAACACCTCACCATCGAACCCGCGCAGCAGATCCCGCTGGACTTCGCCGAGATCAACCTGAAGCTCACCGAGCACCTGTGCCAGGGGTCATGCAATCCCGTCGAGCCCGGCCCCGACGCCTGGACCGCAAAGACCTGGTGGACACCCGGCGACATGCACTCCACATCGCTGACGACGCCGTACCGGTGGGACGCGTCGGTCGCCGGCCAGAAGTACCTGTACAAGCCCGACGTCAAGATCGACGCGGACATTCTGCCGTCATCCGGGGTCTTTGTCGGCGCTCAAGCCCTTGTGCTACATGGGTGACGAGGCGCAGAACACCCGCAGCCGTGGCCGCATCTGCCCCACCGGATGGGCGAAGGAGAACGGTGACGCCAGCGCCCTGGTCGACGCCGCCGACGAGCTGAACTGCGACGAGTTCTCCTTCGCGTCGACGTACAACAGCGGCGGCATGTCAACGGCCGAGGGCGGCCTGAACCCTGCCCTGCTGCCCGGCGGCACCACTCCCACCGGCAAGACGTGCTTGAGCACGTACGCGAAGAAGCTGGGCTCGGCGGTGCGCCTGTTCAGCCTCAACGGCGCCGACCCGACGTTCAAGGAGGTGTGCGGCCGGTCGGCGATCTCCGGCATGCACAACAAGGAGTCCATGGGCTCGCACTTCGCAAAGTTCATGCGTGAGATGCGGATCACGGACAAGGACGCGTACTGGCTGGACACCCGCATGACCCCGGGCAACACCTGCCTGTACGCCAGCGCCGCGCCCGTTATCTGCAAGCTGACGGCCAAGTAGCCCCCCGGCCGCCAACACGACCGGTCTCGCCCCGTACGCGCGGGGTGAGGACCGGTCGTGTTGGTGGTGTCTCAGACCATGGGGACCAGGAGCGCAGGAAGGTCGCCGGCTTGAACGGCCTCCTGCTCGATGGACAGGCCGCAGTAGTTGCCGACGGCGGTGAACACCGCTGTGGGCAACCGGGGCCCGTGCTCCTCGTAGTACGCCATCACGGCGTCTTCGCCCACGTCCCCGATGGCCGGGAACACCGCTCCCGCTGCCCGGAGCGCCGCCGCCAGTGCGGAGGATTCCCCGGTGCCCTCGCCGAAATCAGCCTGCAGGATGCGCCCGTCACCCGGCGCATGGATGATCTGGGACGGAGGGCTCCACCGGTTCATCGTCACGCAGACGAACTCCTCGTCCGGTCCGGGTCGCATCGACTCGACTTTTCGGTAGCCGGTGTACCACGTCGCCATGCCCCAGTCTTCCAGCACGTACACCCAGTCGCCGCACGTCCCGTACATAACGGGATTGATGTGGGGGACGGCCTGCCCGGCCGCCCTACCGGCACGTCGAGATCCTTGTACGGGACGCGCTCGGCAAGCTCGTCGAGGTCGGCGCCCAGCGAGATGAGGAACTCATCCGCGTCGAGTCCGCGGGCGCAGGTCAGGGAAATCCCGCCGAGCATTCCAGGCAGAGCGGCGGACTTCTGCGTGGTGCTGTGTGCGCCTATCCAGGCGATCCCGTTAGACACGTTCGTCACACTAGTGAAGTGAACCGCTCCGCGTGGACCGGAGGTTCTGGCCTCGCACTGTCACAAGGCGGGCTACCCCAAGTTGGCCCCTAACACGATCAATCTCTTCGATCGAAGACGCTTCACCTCAGGACCATTGAACTTAGACCAGCCCGGGGCGCCCAGCGCAGCAGCTGACACCTGGCCCGGGCGTAGCCGGATTGGCCGTTACCTCATATGACCGTTGGGCCTTTCTGAAGGGGAACAGGGTGCTCGGCGTCTGCCGCAAACTGGGCACGCTGAATCTCATATATGGCCCGGAGCCTGCCGTCAGGGGCCGTGTCCGGGTCCATCAGGTCAGCGAAGGTGCCGGATTCGGCGACCCGACCGTCCTGCAGGAGGTAGATCAGGTCGGCGGAGCGTACGGAGTGCAGGCGGTGGGTGATGAGGACGACGGTCTGCCCGCCGGCTGTCAGAGCCCGGATGTTGGCGAACGCCTGCTGTTCGGCCTTGGCGTCGAGGGCGGCGGTCGGCTCGTCCACGACGAGCACCTGGCCGTCGCGGAAGTGGGCGCGGGCGATGCCGAGTTTCTGCCACTGCCCGCCCGACAGGCTGTGGCCGTCCTGGTAGCTGCGGGCCAGCAGCGTGTCCCAGCCGCTCGACAGGTCCTCGATCAGGTCTTCGGCGTCCGTGTGCTGGACGGCCGCGGTCAGCCGTTCCTCGGTTCCCTCGACATCGGTGCGGCCGATCGCGACGTTCAGGCGGGCGGTCAGCGGCCAGTGGTAGAAGTCCTGGGAGACGTTGGCGATGCGGGAGAACCAGGCCCGCCGGTCGATCTCACTGGTCGGCACGCCCCGACGAGGACCTGGCCGTCATCGGGGACGTAGAGGCCGGCGAGGAGTTTGGCGGCGGTGGTCTTGCCGGAGCCGTTCTCCCCGACCAGCGCCACCGTCGCCCCGGCCGGGATACGGAGGTCTACGCCGTCGAGGGTGGGCTTGTTGTCCTTGCCCGGGTAGGTGAAGACAACGTTCTCGAAGCGGATCTTGCCGATGTGCTCGGGTACGGGGCGCCCGCGGGTGGGGATGGCGCGCCGTTCGGCTTCGTTTTGGATGTGCTCCAGGTCGCCGACGAAAAGGCTCTCTTCGTTGAGGTAGTTGATCTGGCGGACGAGGCTGGTCAGGGAGCTGGTGGCGGTGCGGATGGCGATGATGGCGGTGCCGCCGACCGCCAGCGGCATGGCGCCGGTCCACAGCAGCAGGCCGAGCACGCCGAAGGTCGCCGCGTAGGCGTTGCCGGTCAGGGCGGAGGCGAGGACCGGTGCGGGCGGCGAGGCGGGCGAGGCGCGCGTGCTCCTGCTCGGCGGTCTCGGACATGGCGCGGAAGCGGTGGAGCAGGAAGGCGGCGATGCCGTGCAGGCGGATTTCGGCCGCGGCCCGGGTGGAGGTCAGCAGCTCCGAGAGCAGGCGCCCGGCGCGGGCGTGCTGCGTCGACACCTTGAAGGACATGTAGCGGCGCCGGGCGATGACGAGCGTGGCCCAGGCGCTGGGCAGCGTCATCATCACGATCACCGGCAGCAGCGCCGGGTGCAGCACGGTCAGCACGCCGATGGAGGCGAGCAGCGACATCAGGGCGTTGATCACCGAGGTGCTGTACTGGATCACGCGGCGCGCGGAGCCGGCGCCGAAGCGGGCGGACTCCGCACGCCGGTGGAAGTCGGGGTCTTCGATCGCGGCCATCTCCACCTTGGCGGAGGCGGTCAGGTCGATCTCGGTGGCCACGCGTTCCACCGCGGGCTCCAGCCGTCCGGTGCCGACGGTGGACACTGCCCGCAGTCCGGCGCCGATCACGGTGCACACCACGACCGCCACCAGCGCGGGAAGCGCGGCACTGAGCCGCTGCGTCGTCGGCCCGGCGGCCAGGAGCGCGGTCAGGACGTGGTTGATCGCGATCATGCTGGCGGCCTGCACCGCCCCGCGCCCCACCTCGGCGCCGACGACCTGCCGCAGCGCGCGGGCGTTGGCCTGGCGTGCCAGGCGCGCGGTCACGGTCAGCAGGTGGGGGAGGCGTACGACCATGCCGCGCAGGTTCAGGTCGAGGAAGGAGTATTCGTGCCGCAGCCAGGCCAAGTCCAGGCGCAGCCGGCCGCCGAACAGCAGCCGCTCGGACTCGGTGACGTCGTCCTCGGCGTCCTTGCTGCCGGAACGCTGCGCTGTTGTGCGGAGGGGAGACCACCTCATGCAGGCCCCTTCGGCCGGGAGGCGGTGAGGGGGGATGTCCGCGGCGGTGGCCCGGCGCCTGGTGAACACGGACGCTCCAGCCCGGGTCACCCGTGCGCTTCCTTGTCGGTGGGTGCGCCCGGTGGGCGGTGCGGTTCCAGGAGGATGAGGCACACCTGCGCCAACGTGCGGGCGCGGGTGCGGGCCGTCGCCGGGTTGTCGGGCAGTTTCGGCAGCCTGGTGGCGTCTCGCGCGGCGCCCTGGATCAGGGGCGTCTGCTCTGCCAGGCCCGGAGGGATGAGCAGTCCGAGATGGCCGCGCAGCGTCCGCGTCAGTTCCAGCAGCCCCGGGGCCGTCGCCCGGTGCAGTCCGAAGGCGCGGGCGCAGGTCACCTCTATGGTGGCGATGTCGATCGGCAACGAGTCGGCCGTTTCGGCCGGAACCTCGGGGGCGGGCGACGCCGCGACCTCGTTCATGCCCAGGACGTACGGCGCAGCGGGAAGGGGGCTCCAGGAAGTTTCACAAAGTTCCACGGCTTCACTCGAACGTGCCGAGAGCCGCCCTGATCCGTGCGTCGGCGTCGGCTCCGTAGAGTGCCAGTTCCGACAGGTCGATGAACGCGCGTTCGTAGGTGGCGGCTTCGCTGGGGGCGGTGATGGTGACCCTGGCCGTCAGCAGTTCGACGTGCACCCGGTCGTCATCGAAGATCATGAAAGTTTCCAGCGGCCAGATCCGCCGGGCCCGGTCGCCGAACGGCACGACGCCGAGGCAGACATTGGGCAGGGCCATCACCTCCAGCAGGTGGCCGAGCTGGTCGTCCATCGCCTCAGGATTTCCGACACCACAGCGCAGCACGGCCTCCTCGACCAGCAGCATGAACCGCCGGCCGCTGTCGTGCAGGACGCGCGAGCGGGCGGTGCGCGCGGCGACCGCCGCGGGAACATCGTCGGGCGTGCCCTGGAACGCGGTGATGGCCGCGAGTAGATCGGTCGCATAGCCGGGCGTCTGGAGGAGGCCGGGCATCACGGTGGAGCAGTACACCCGAAACAGGCAGGTGCTCTCGTACAGCGGTAGGGACGCTTCGTACACCTGCCGCAGCCCGCAGCGGTGCAGGCGCCGCCACTGCACGTACAGCGTCTCGGCGTGCCGGGCGGCAGCCAGCAGGTCCTCCGACTCCTCGTCGGCATTGCAGGCCCGGCACCAGGCCCGGATATCCGTGTCGCTGGGCAGGGTGCGGGCGTTTTCGATGCGCGAGGTCTTGGACTTGTACCAGCCGCACCGCTCGGCCAGCTCCTGGCCGCTCAACCCGGCTGCCCGGCGCAGGTCGTGTAGCCGGGCAGCCAGCGCCTCACGGGCCTGCTGTGCGCTTGAGGATGGCGAGGTGGGCACCAGTGGGGATCGGCGGGTTAGAGGGCGTACTCGTCGTGCGGGACGGCCCTGCGCCACACCGCCTCGAAGGCGTCCTGGCACAGCTTGGCCACGTGCGGCTGCTCGGTCACCTCCGGCCCGGCTGAACCGCCGTCGCCGGTGACGTGGTTGAAGCGCACCACCGCACCGTCGAACAGCCAGAAGTCGTTGCCCGGCAGCGCGAGGTCCGAGGCCCGGCGCCGCGGCAGCCACCGCACCTCCTCGCCGGCCTCGACGTTCAGACCGGTCCCTGCGTGCTCGAAGCGGATGTAGGCGGTCACCGGCTCGGACACGATCCGCGCCCGCCGCATCACCACCCCCCGGCCCACCGCACGACGCACCAGATCGAACCAGGCGCGCCGCGCCTCGCGGTCGGCGGCCACGGTTCAGGTGCCCTCGCGCCATGCCCGGAATGGGCCGTCTGCGGAGTCGATTCCGTAGGTGTCGCGCATCTCCAGGTGCACCGCCGAGTGCTGCGCGGCCTCCAGCATCTCAGCGAAGCTCGGTACGCCGGTCTGCGGCATCGCACGCCTCCCTGACAATCGCCGTCATCCGCGCCGGAATACGCACCACAGCTTCGTGTTCGGGGATCGATCCGTCTTGCCTGCACTCGTCGGTCGTCTCCTGGTCAGCTTTCCAGCCTTGCAGCACCAAGTCCCCGTTGTCCTCATCGATCCACACCGTCGGGCTCTGGTCGGAGCCGGTGTTGGGGTCCTTGGCGATGAGCCGTAGTGCCGTCCTGCCTCCTGCATCAGAAGGAGCTGATCCGGGCGGTGGGGAGAGCGGACATCAGCGCGCCGCCGGGATGAGAGGGCCTGCGCGAGGCCGGGCTCACCGTGGCGCGCAAGGAGGCCCTGCCGCACGCAGTATGCGCGTGATCACCGACGCCAGGGCGAGAGCGGCACCGGACAGCGACGGGGCCGAGGGCGCGTCGCCGGGGCGCGTTGGGCCTGGCGTAACCACATCAAGAGTCAGTTGTCAGACCCATGTATTAATGTGCAGCCTGTACGAAAAGTGCATGACATAGACGGACAAGCAGGGTGGGGTAATGCGCAAGGGCATCGCGCGACGCATCGGCGTCTCGCTGGCGACGGCGACCGTACTGGCGGGCATAACGAGCTGCCAGGACAACGGGACCAAGGCCGACGGGGGCCCGGACGCCCAGCGCACTCCGGCGCAGGCACTCACCGCGGCCTACAAGAAGACTGCGGGAGTGAAGTCGGCGAAGGTCACGATGACCATGTCGGTGCCCGCCGGGATGGCGGCCAGCGGCGAGACGAAGATGACCGGCACGATGGCCTGGAATCCCACGGCGCTGGACATGACCATGAGCGACGCCTCCAAGGTGAAGCCGGAGGACGGCGAAGCCAAGCGCATGATCTTGGTCGACGGCGTCGCCTACATGGACATGGGCGACTCCGGCGGCAAGAAGTGGGGCAAGTTCGACCTGAAGGCCGCCGCCAAGGAGGCCGGTGACAGCGAGATGACCAAGGCCGTCACCGCCGGCCTCGACGACACCAAGCAGGACCCGGCCCAGCAACTCGCCATGCTTCTCGGTTCGCCGAACGTCAAGCACCTCGGCTCCGGAGACGTCGACGGGGTGCGCGCCGAGCACTACAAGGGTTCGCTGACGGTCGAGGAGGGGCTGAAGGGCGCCAAGGTCGTCGACGCGCTCAAGCCCGAGGACCGCGAGAAGCTGCTCGCGAACGTCAAGAAGAGCGGCATCAAGGGCTACGACTACGACGTGTGGGTCAACAGCGACGACCTGCCGGTACGGATGAGCGTGGACATCAAGACACCGATGGGCACCCTCAGCACCTCTACGTCCTACTCCGACTACGGAACCACGGCAGCCATCAAGGCACCTCCGGCCGGTGAGACCACCGACCTGCTCCAGCTCCTGAAGGAAGCTGCCGGCCGAGGCCACAGCAGCAGCACCTGACCCAGGGCGCAGACAGCCGGTGGCCGGGCCCGTACTCGGGCCCGCCCACTTCTCGCGTGGGCCTGGCCAACCGAACTGGAGTGGTCAGGTGGCTTGCTGGGAACGTGCCGTCGGCTGAGTCACAGCCCAGGGGACGGGCGTAGCGGTAGCGGCGGGCAGAGTTCACGCGGCCCATGTGGATGCTCTTGCCCAGTTCGAGAGCCTGAGCGGTGAGGTCCCGGGCATGCTGGCCGAGCTTCCAGTCGGTGGTGCCGGCGAGGAGGAGGACATCGAAGTCGTCCCACGGCAAGGGCATCGACTCGGCACCGCATCGGGCCGTCGCAGGCAGCAACGACCTGGCCGACTCGCGAAACAGCGTACGGCCCCCGATCACTCACTCCGAGGCTGTTTCCTCAAACTCTTTCCGCGCCGCCAGCGTGGTCACCGGCAACCGCTTTCCTGCTGCTCACCCCTACTGTGCAAGGACAGCAAAATGGTCACGCTGCCGAGAACTAAGGCCATAGCGATGAAGATCCAAAGCATCATGGATGTCACGCTACAGGGGGGCACAGCCGGTGTGACCAGTCGTTCACCTGCCCCGTTGCCGTGCTGCGGTACACCAGCGAAGGACAGCAGCTGAGAGGCGTCGGCTTACCGCGGCCCCGCCTTGATGCGAACCGGACCGCGGCCACCCGGCTCGGCGAACTCGCCGTCGGTGACGAAGCGGCCGCCGCAGACGGCCCGGGAGGCGGGTCAGAGCTCGTCGCAGACCAGGCCGAGGACTACCGTTTCGTCCTGGGGGTAAGGGTGGGCGCTCACGCACTCGAAGGCGTACTCCCGCTCGCCGCGGTACTGGAACAGGACACCCGACGGGGCGTGATTGGCGTCGTAGGCCTGGCAGCCGTAGCCGTGCAGGATGCGGCCCTCGGCGTCGTAGTCGAATCCGGCGCAGACGTAGTCGGTGCCGAGGGCGTGGGCCGCCGGCGCGGCGGCCACCACGGAGGCCGCGCCGGCGAGAGCCATCGCGACGGCGGCGAGGAGCGGACGGCGGACGAACGACCGCACATTCATGGCGTTTTCCTCTCTGCTCGCCGGCCCCGGCCGACGCGCCGCCGCAGGGGGCGGCGGGACCGGCCGAGGACCGATCTGTCGGACAGCATGGACATGCCCGACATGGCGGCAGTGATCCGAACAGCCGCTGTTTTTCACTCGCAGGTGTTGCCGGACGGTGGCTCTGGTCCCCTTCGTGCGGCGGCTCACAGAACGCGGTGTCAGTGGTGTGGGGGATGGCCTGACTCTGCCGTTGATCTCCTGGGCGCCCCTGATCGACGTTCTTTCAGCGAACGAAGACGATCACTGCGCCAGTTGACCTTGATCACTCTCGGCGCCGACGGCTGCACCGATGTTCCCCGAGGCCGAAGTGGAGCACGGCGCCTCCCACAGCATGCGGGGGATGCCGTCCGTGCCGTGGTCGGTGCGTGGGCGCGAAGGGCAGTGCCAGCCGGGGCGGGCAGGGCGGCGGGCAATGACTCGCCACCCGGCACCGCGTAGGCTCGCGCCGGACTCGCCGTGCTGGGTGTAAGTGATCAAGCGGCTGTAACCGAGCGCGGATGCGGTCCTCCACGCAGCCGCGTACAGCATCGAGTTGGCGTTTCGGGCACCGTCACTGGCCAGGCGGGTGACTTCGAGGGTGGCGCCGTTGTCCAGGTAGCGGGAGACCGGCCTGCCGACGATCGCCACGGCGCGTAGTACACCGGTCCCGTCGGCGGCACCGACGGAGAACACACGGCCTTGAGGCGGGCGGTGGTGGCGGTGCCACATCCGCACGAATACGGCTGCGTCCCGGAAGCGGACGGGGACCAGACGCAACTGCGGCTGAGCGTCAGGGATCATCCGGTGACCCAGCCGTGCAGTACGCGCCGTGCCCCGGCCGCCCAGGTGCGGCGGATGCGTCCGAGCAGGACCAGGAGCGCGGGAAGGGCGGTCGCCCAGCCCTTGCCGACCATCTGCCCCGGCACTGCCACCCACACCGGCAGACCGGCGATGCACAGGAAGACGACAGTGTCCTACAGCGTCTCCAGCAGCGTGGCGGGTAGGACAGCCCGCGCCCAGCCGTGGCGGCGCAGTGGGGTGTAGAGGGCCATGTCCGCCAGTTCGGCGACTGCGACCGCTGCCGCGCTGGCCAGGGCCAGGCCCGGCGCAGCTATCAGGGCGGATAGCAGCGATCCGGCGAGGACGGCCGCCACGACACCGATGCGGCCAAGGCGGTCCTGGAGGACGTTACGGATCATCAAGGCGACGCCGGCCAGCAACGTTCCGGCGGTGGCGTGCTGCCCGAAACCGACGGGAACCATGCCGAACGATGCGGTGAGAACGTTCGCTGCGAGCAGGGCAGCGGCGTACCCGCACAGCCACCTGCCGCAGTTGACCGCACGGCGGATGGGTGTGCGGCCGGTCACCGGCGGCGGCGCGGGCACAGCTGGATCGTGCTCAGCAGGTCCCGGTCCACGGCTGCGGGGTCGTCGGGGGCGGGCTCGTCGGCGAGCTGGGCGATGGCGCGTTCGAGGGCGGTGACGTTGGCGGAGGTGTCGATAGTGGCGACGCCGTTGACGGTGACCTTCAGCGGTTCTGCCAGCAGCGCGGCGCGGCGTTCGTGCAGCACTTCGAGGACGATGCCGCGAGCGGAATGCAGACGCTCGTAGCGGGCGGTGAGATCGGTGGTGTTGGTGTCGGGGCCGAGCTGGGCGAGAAGCCAGCGCAGGACAGCTGCGGGCACGAGAGAAGTTCCTGAAGAAGTAGGTAGGGCGGGGAGCAGTGGCGGCTGCTCCCCGCCGTGGTGATCAGTCCTGGGGGGCCTTGGTCTTACGGCCCGGTTTAGGCTCGGCCGTCGGC
This sequence comes from Streptomyces sp. NPDC018019, assembly GCF_044327805.1. Classification (NCBI taxonomy): domain Bacteria; kingdom Bacillati; phylum Actinomycetota; class Actinomycetes; order Kitasatosporales; family Streptomycetaceae; genus Streptomyces; species Streptomyces sp. NPDC018019. Next base: position 63,056 of record NZ_JBIRGD010000037.1, read on the forward strand.
GGGCTGGCCCAGCACACCGCGTTAGTGATCTGCTCGGCGATCGCCGGATCGGTGACCTCGGTACCGGCGGTCAGCACCAGCGGTTCGCGGCTGACGGGATCGAGCACATGGACCGTGGCGGCCAGTACGTTCGGGGCGGGGGCGCTCACAGGACGGTCGCGGTGATGTGGCAGTCCGGCGAGTACAGGACCGGCATCGCCATGGCGGCGCCCTTGGTCCAGATCTGCACCGGGTCGTCCTGCACATCGCGGGTGATGACGATGCCTGGCGCGTCCTCCCGCTCGATCTGTGGGTTGGTTCCGCGTGAGAGGGCCAGGGATTCGGTGGGGGTGCCGTACTGGGTCTGGCCCCACTTCGCGCGCTCCGGTGGCAGCATGATCCACCGGTCTTCCGGCAGCACCCGCTTGGAGACGTCGTTCTGCCACACCTGGGCCTTGTAGAAGGTCACCGGCGGCAGGCCGTAGGTGCCACGCACGTTGTTGACCTGCTGGGGGTTCAGTGTCGCGGTCGGCGTCTGCCCGCCGGCCGGGGTGCCGTAGTAGGCAGCCCGGTAGGCGCCGTTGGACGCCAGGTGCGCATACGCCTTGCGGGAGGTGAGCACCATCTCCGGGGCCGGGGCGCCGATCGAGTCGAGGTAGTCGATCCACCGCAGCTCATCAGCGATCGGGTCCGCGTCCGGTGACGACCACGGCTTGGGGGCGGTGGGCATGTTGGCCTGCGGCACTCCGTAGTCGGCCTCCACCGTCAGGCCGTTCTCGCCGGTGAGGGTGAAGCGGCCGTCGAGCAGGACGTCGGCGGCGGCCAGCTCCAGGCGCGAGCGGATCGCCTCGACATGCCGCTCGACGTCGTCGTAGAGCAGGTCCACGAGCCGGTCTTCGTCCGCGCCGCGCGAGGTGTCCAGCAGGAGCTGTTCCATCTCGCCGACCAGGAGCTTCTGTCCCAGGGCCGGGAGGGTGCCTTCGGTCTGCGTGGTCTGGGCCTGGCGCTTGGCGAACGGCACGCTCGCGTTGTACGCCCGGTACATCGCGGCGTTGATGCGCCGCTTGGACTGGCGCACCCGCCATTTCACATCGTGCACCTGCGTTTCCGGGAAGACGCTGCTGGTGAGCAGGAAGTCGTCCGGGGTGGGGATGGCGCGGGCGTAGACGGTCAGGTCGGCGACGCTGACGTTCTTCAGCAGATCGGCGATGCTCATGCGTCCACCGCCCCGAGGAAGCGGATCTGCGCGCCGTGCGGCGACGGGGCGATCTTGGCGGGGTCAAGGCCGCCGGGGATCTTGCCGGTGTGGACGGTGCCGTGCCACAGCAGGGCGGCCGGGACCTTGCTGGTGCCGGGGGTGAACGGCGCCTCGGCGTAGACCAGGCCGGCGAGCACCGACCGGCCGTCTTCGGCGGTGGGATCGTACGCGCCGTACAGGCCGGAGGCGGTGATGTGGCCCACCGGGACGCCGGAGCGTACGAAGCCGTGCGGCTGGGCAGCGGTCGGCTCTACGTAGTGGGTGCCGCGGGTCAGTTGGGACAGGTCGAGGGTGATGGTCTCGGTGGCGTCGGTGCCGTGCCGGGAAGCGAGCCAGTCCCGGTCACCGGTCACCGTCACGGAGGTGGTGTACGGCTGAATCAACGCCGCTGCTCCTGGTGGTGCTGGAAGCGGTCACACACTCACCGGCCGGTGGCGTCGTCCACGGGGGGAAGGGCGGGGCGTGGTCCCCGCAGTTCAAGGAGTCAGACCGGCGGCAGCAGGCCGCGGCGCCGCGCCATCTCGGCACCGGCGGCTCCGGGCTTGCCGGCCGCGGTGCCGGGGCGCGGCGGCGGGACCGATGCCGGGGCCCCGCCCGGTGCGGCCGGCGGCAGCGCGGTGCCGGTGGGCGGCACGGTGAACAGTTCGGGGCGGCGCGCCTTCAGGTCCTGCACGGCCTGCTGGAGGGTGGCGTCGTCCGCGTCGTCGTCCACGCGCAGCAGTACGGCCGCGTCCTCCAGGTCCTGGCCGGTCGCGCCGACACCGGCCAGCACTGCCCGGCGGGCCGCGTCGCGCTCGCGGGCCAGAGCCGCGGCCTCGCGGGCGATCGCTGCCTTCTCCCGCGCGGCAAGTTCCTGTTCGCGGCGCTGTGCATCGGAAAGCTGCTTCTGCTCGGCCTGACGCTGCCCGGCCACGTAGTCCGCGAGTTCGGTGGCGTTGGCGAAGCCGAGCTTGTCGGCTAGGGCCCGGACAGCGGCCCGCCCGCCCTGGTCCTTCTCCCGCGCCAGCAGCGTGTTCAGTTGCTTCTGGCTGATGCTGACGGCGGCTTCGTCGTTCGACGCGTCGTCGGAGGAGGCGCCCAGGATCGGGTAGATGGGCCGGCCGTCCTTGCGGTAGCCGAGCACGGTGCACGAAGCGGGCAGGTTGCGGGTCATCAAAGAGTGCTACTCCCACGACGGCCCCGCGCCGAGAACGAGTCTACGGAAGCCAAGACCACGCCCTGTCAGCCTCGGTATCCGCATGTCTGGCAAGATCATGTTCGTGTTTGATAACAGGGCAGCGGTGACGCAAACGCTCGAAGCGGTGCCATCCGGCAAGCGGCGCAGGCAACGCGCGTGGTGGGGGGCCGGAGCCGCACTAGCAGCCCTAACCGTTGGCGTCGTGCTGTGGATTTCTCATCCGTGGGCCGACGGCTCTGCGTTTACTGCCACCATCACGGGCGTAACTGAGCACGCCTACGCAGAGCCCATCGGTGATCACCAGTGCCGCCCCAGCTTGGCAGGCGAGTCAGTAATGATTTACGACGCGGCGGGCAAAGAGGTTCTTGGTCGGGGAGTCAATGCCAGTGTCGGCGAGTGGCTGCCGGGCTCTCACGGCGAACTCGGCGGGGGCTGCTTCTCCACGACCCGTATTGAGGGCGTACGTGGTGGTGAGGACAAGTACAGGGTGCAGGTCGGTGGGGGAAACATGGTGGAGCACACGGAAAAAGACCTGCGCACATCTGCCCAGCAGCAGCGCGAAGCCTTGAAGGCGCTCAAGGCACCTCTGGATTGACGACGGTGTATGGCCGCCTCACGCCCGCCGATGCTGATGCTCCGCCCACTTGACGGCAGTTGGCAGGATTCGACGCGGTGCTGCGACGGGGGAAAGGTCAGGCGGCCTCCCGTTGATCGGGCCCAGCCTTCTCCGAGGCCCCTGCATCTGTTCGCCGCGGGCGGGATACCTTCTCGGTCGAGCGGCGGGTCGTGATCCGCTCTACCTCTTCCCGGGCGTCTTCGATGGGGTATCCGGCGTCCTGGAGCATGCGGATGCCGGTCTCCAGCGACAGCACGCCGGCGCCCACCCCCTTGACGACCTCGTCCAGGATCGCGGTGCGGTCGGTGGGCGTGTGCGGGCCGAACACGAGCCGCGCGGGCAGGCACTCGCCCTGCGGCCAGCCGTCGGCGTGCCCGGCCTGGTGGAGGCGCTGGACCATCTTCAGCAGCAAGGCGTACTTGTGGGCCCGGGCCAGCCGCATCGCGTCGACGAGGGAATCCAGCGGCCCCAGGGACAGCTGGAGGGCATAGCCGCTGGGGACGCCGGACGGGTCCACGGTGCCCAGGCTGACCGCCGGGATGCGCGCGTTCACAGCGGCCCGGTCACGGACCTCTTTGACGCGTGCCCGGAGTTCAGCGAGCTGGTTGGAGGTGTCCAGCACATCCATGCGTCCGCCGTCGGCGAGCTGGAAGACGGTTCCCGGTGCCACGGCCAGCGGCTTCGGGCGTCCGGTGAGCCGGTCGACTTCGGCGTGGGAACCGGCCAGGCCGATGATCGGGGCGCCGGTGGTTGCTGAGGCGCGGGCGGAGTCGGTGTCGGTCTCGGCCAGCTCACCGAGGGCCTGCATCACCTTGGCCAGGGCGGACTGGCCGAAGTGCTCTCCGCCGGCGACGGTGTTGGCGATGTGCACCAGCGGCAGGAAGTCGATCCGCAGGTCCAGCCGGTCAAGGACCGCACCGTCGCAGCGGGTACGGAAGACGGCCTTGTCCAGCGGCAGGTCATCGAGCTGCTGGCCGTGCCGCAGGCTGTCGAGGTCCCACTCGGCGTCGGTGAGGTAGCAGGTCTGCGCGGACGGCCGGTCCGGCGCCCACGGATAGGCACGGTGGACCAGGCCGGTGGCCTCGTCGTAGAACTCGTCTGCGGCCAGCACCGGGGCGCCTGCGCGCGGCACGGGCACCACAGCAGACCTGATGGCCTTCCTGCTCTACCTCGACTTCCTGGCCCAGCCCCTCACCGCCTTGATCAGCGCGGCCGGCGGACTCCAGCAAGCGGCCGGCGCCTCCTCGCGCATCACCGAGCTACTGGAACTGCCCGAGGAACCGGAGATCGGGCAGCACCGGGAAGAACGAGGCTTCCTCAGCGCCGTTCCCGGCCCGGCCTCAGAGCGGTCCGCCCTGGAGTTCCAGAACGTCTGGTTCGGCTACGACCCCGCACGGCCCGTGCTACGCGGCATCAGCTTCCGGCTGCCCCCGCTCGGAGTCACGGCCCTGCTCGGCGAGTCGGGCACGGGCAAGACGACGGTGCTCGGCCTGGTGTCCCGCTTTCACACCCCGGACCGCGGACGCATCCTGCTCGGGGGCGTTGACATCCGCACGCTGCCACTCAGAAAACACCGCAGCATGATCGGTCTGGTCGAGCAGGAAAGCCCGGTCCTCCACGGCACCCTGCGCGACAACCTCACCTACGCCGCCCCCGGGCTCCCGGACACGGACCTGTGGGAGACTCTGCGCTTGACCGGACTGGCGCAGTACGCCCGCTCCCTGCCGCAGGGACTGGACACCCCCGTCGGCGACCACGGCGCCACACTCTCCGGCGGCCAGCGCCAGCGGATCGCGATCGCCCGCGCCCTGGCCGCCCGGCCCCCACTGATCCTCCTGGACGAGCCCACCGCCCACCTGGACCCCGCCTCCGAACGGTCACTGCTGCGCACGCTCGACGAGATCGGCCGGCACTGCGCCCTGCTGGTCGTCACCCACCGCACCAGCGCCCTGAACGGCATCAGCCAACGCCTCACCCTGACCCGGCCGGACCGCGAAACCCGGGCGGACCGGCCCGAAACCCGCTCCACGCCGCCGCTCCCGGTCACCGGTCCGGGAGACTGACACCAACCGTCGGTGAGGACACGCAGACCACAGCCTCCTGCTTGCCGCCGCCTTCACCATGTCCAGCTTCGCGATGTACGTTGTCGTCGTCGCCCTCGCACTCCTGCTGGAGCGCCGGTACACCACCAGCCAGGCCGCCTGGGCCCTACTGAGGTTTTCATTAGTTCTGTGGGTGTGGGGGGCTGTGGTGGTGCGAAGATGCTGATGTGCCTTCCGAGCCTGCGTCTGTTGTTTCCGGAGTGTCCGTTCCACCGCTGACACGACCGCAGTTGGCCGAGGCTCGGCGTATGCGTGCGGTCGAGTTGTTCGAGCGAGGACGTCCTCAATCCGAGGTCGCACGGATGGTGGGGATGCACCCCGAGAGCGTGCGCCGGTGGAAACGCCTTTGGGAGCAAGGCGGGGCTCAGGCACTGCGGCGACGGCCGGCGACCGGCCGGCCGCCCAAGCTGGATGACACCCAAGCCGAGGCGATCCGGGCCGCGTTGGAACAGGGCGCCCAGGCGCACGGCTTCGAAGCCGACCTGTGGGCCCTGGAACGGGTCGGAATGGTCGTTGAGCGGGTGACCGGGGTGAGGCTGGCACGAGCGTCCGTGTGGCGCCTCCTGACCGGGCGGCTGGGGTGGAGTCTGCAGCGGCCCAAGCGTCAGGCCGTCGAGCGGGATGACTCGGAGATCGCCCGATGGGTCACCCAGGAGTGGCCGCGCATCAAAAAGGGGCGGTGAAGAAACGTGCATGGATCGTGTTCTTCGACGAATCGGGGGTGTCGCTGCTGCCGCAGGTGCGCCGCACCTACGCGCCCCGCGGTCGCACTCCCACGCTGCGGCACCGGCTGAACTGGAAACGCGCGGGGATGGCCGCCGCACTGGGCTACCACGCCACCGACCCCGGACGTGGTCCGCGGCTGTGCTTCCACCTCAAGCCCGGCAGCTACGACACCACCGCCCTGATCGAGGTGCTGGAACAGGTCAAAACCTTCTACACCGGTGAGCCGGTAGTCCTGGTCTGGGACGGACTGTCCGCACACTGGAGCCGGGACATGCGCGCCTGGGCAGCCGACCAGGACTGGCTCACCCTGGAACGACTGCCCGCCTATGCACCCGAGCTCAATCCGGTGGAACTGCTGTGGTCGTCCATCAAGGCCCGCGAGCTGGCCAACCTCGCCGGCGACCACCTCGCCGATGTCGCCGACGCCACCGAACGCGGCATCCATCGGGTCTGTTCCGATGAACAGTTCCCCTGGTCCTTCCTCGCCCACACGGGACTGAGAATCCATCCCCACCCACCACAGAACTAACGAAAACCTCAGTAAGGCGTCATTTCGTTTGGTGTGATCTTGCGGCTGTCTGGGGTGGTGACTGCCCCTCTTGTCGAGCGGATGGTGCCGGACAGCCTGTGGGAGCTGTTCGAGCGTGTGGTGCCGCCGGCGCCGGAACGACCGCAGGGCGGTGGCCGGCGTCGGCGCGGGGACCGTGAGGTGCTGGCCGCGATCTTCTTTGTGGCCACCTCGGGGTGCACCTGGAATCAAGCGCCGCCGGGCTTCGGTCTGTCGGGGGTGACCGCGTTCCGCCGCTTCACCGAGTGGTCCGAGGCCCGGGTGTGGGCCAAGTTGCACCGCCTGGTCCTGGACGAGCTCGGTGCCCGCGGCGAGCTGGACTGGTCGCGGTGCGCGATCGACTCCGTCAGCGTCCGCGCCCTCAAAGGGGGGAGCTGACGGGACCGAATCCGACCGACCGCGGCGAGAGCGGTTCGAAAATCCACCTCATCGTGGACAGCAACGGCCTCCCGGTCTCGATCGGGATCTCCGCGGCCAACCTCCACGACAGCCAGGCACTGATCCCACTGGTGCAGGGCATCCCGCCGATCCGCTCCCGCCGCGGACCGCGACGTCGTCGACCCGGCAAGCTCCATGGCGACAAGGGTTACGACTACCCGCACCTGCGGCGATGGTTAGCCAGCCGCGGGATACGCCATCGCCTGGCCCGCAAGGGAACCGAGTCCCCGCGACGGCTGGGCCGGCACCGTTGGGTCGTCGAGCGCACGGTGTCCTGGCTGCTGGGCTGTCGACGTCTCCACCGCCGCTACGAACGCAAGCCCGAACACTTCCTCGCTTTCACCGCCATCGCCTCAACCCTCATCTGCCATCGACGACTCCAAATGAAATGACGTCTAACGAGTTGGTGCGTGATAGCGGGTGGGACGTGCCGGGCCGCGCGGTCGCTGGTGTCAGAGGGGGATGCTGCGGTCGGATACGAGGCCGGCGATGGCGCGGTAGGTGTCGGGCAGCCGATCGCGGCGGTGGGTCCAGCGCATCAGTGGTTTCCAGCGTTTGTGGTCGGCCAGGGAATGCTCGACGGTGATGCGGTCGCTGCAGTGGCCGTGCCGGTCACGTTCCCACTGTTCGAACCGCCCTGGAAGGGCTCCGGGACGGGGCTTTCTCGGTGGTGTCACGGCCTGACCGGGATGGTCGCGGCCCAGGCCCGGGCAGCCGTCATCGAGGAGGACTTCCACCTGATCGAAGTGGTCGAAGCAGCCGGTGGCACCCGCCGCGCGAGCGGCGGTAGCGTCGTGCATCCGTCCCGGCCGCAGCGTGTCGGTCCACAGGTGCGGCCTTTGCCGTCGGCGATGACCGTGGCCTTCATCGTGTTCTGTTTCTTCTTGCCCGACACGAACGCTCGCCTGCCCCCGCGGCCGGCAGCGGGCCGGCGGACCTGCACCTCGGTGGCGTCCAGCCTGAGTTCGACACCCTCGGCCTGCGCGCAGGCGAAGACGTCCTGCAGCGTCCGAAGCCGCAGACCCGGACGCTCGGGAATCGCGCACCCCCGCTCGGCCGGCAGCCGACGGACCTCACCGACGGCGCGCGTGACAGTCGAGCGGTCGACGCCGAACAGGACACCAAGACCGCGTGTGGCACATCGTGCCGCAGATGAATCAACGTGACCACCAGCCGGTCCACGAACACCATCCGATACCGGGCACCAGCCCCCGGTGCACGCTTCCTCGACCCACCCCGTGCCCGGAACCGCCGTCCCTCAGCCGACGCCGTCCACGGCTGGGCCAGTTCCTCAACCAAACGCGCCAGATGCCCCGCCGAGACGCCCATGAACACCGGATGCGCCAGGACCGCCCGATCGACCATGCCCCTCACGACCAGAGCATGCCCACCCGCTATCACGCACCAACTCGTAAGACGATGTCTTGGTTGGTAAACGGGAAGATGTGTATGGGCCCCTACAGGTCCTGATCGGGTGCCGTGATCCTGAGGTCGACACGCATGACGTGGCGCAGTCTCCACAAGGGGTCCCATAGCTGGTCCATGCTCGCCCAGGCGGTTTCCAGGTTCTCTCCCTGCTGGGTAGTGCCTCCATCGAGTCGCATCAGCAGGCCATAGAGATCGCCAAGATGACGGTTTGCCGTGCTGGCCGCCTCCGCCACGGTGTCGGGCAGCACCATCTGGGCCTCGGCGTGACGCAGGCGGTGCTCACGGCGTGCCCGGTCCAGGTCTGATCGCAGCTCCTCGGGCACATCGCCTCGTTCCAAGGCGTGAAGGACCTTCGTCATCACGTTGGCCAGGTCGCGAGTACCCGCACTGAGCGTGGCATAGCACGTGCGCCGCGCCTCGAGCTGGGCCTGGCGCGTGGCGTACTCGCGTTCATCTTGTTGGAGTTGCCTGTTGTGTTCCAGCTCGCGGGCCCTGGCACGGTCGGCACCGCGCTGTGTGATCACGGCGGCTGCGAGCGTGCCGCCAATGCCCAGAACCGCGGTCACGATCTGACCGATTGAGCTGTTCAAGCTGCCCCCCGGCTCCGATGGGCTCGCCGGGACTGTACCCGCTGCTGGATGTTTCTCCTCAGCGGACGATGCGCCGGTAGCAGATCAGGGAGCTGGCAAGGCCGACGAAGGCCAGGAAGTGCTCGGCCTTGCGTTCATATCGGCGGTGCAGGCGGCGGCAGCTGCCCAGCCAGGACAGGGTGCGTTCAATCACCCAGCGGTGCCGTCCGAGCCTGTGGGGGTCTCCACACCGCGGCGGGCGATGCGCGGCACGCTCTGCCTGCGCCGCAGCCAGTTGCGCAGGCGGTCGGAGTCGTAGCCCTTCTCGGCGTGAAGCTGGTCCGGGCGGCGGCGCCGGGGACCGCGACGCGAGCGGATGGGAGGGATGCCGCGCATCAGCTGTATGAGGGCCTGGCTGTCGTGCACGTTGGCGGCGGAGACGCCCACCGAGATCGGCAGCCCGTTGCGGTCACAGATGACATGAATCTTCGACCCGAGCTTGCCGCGATCGGTCGGATTCGGTCCGGTCAAGGGCCCCCTTTGACCGCCCGGACGCTGATCGAGTCGATCGCGCACCGCGACCAGTCCAGGTCACCGTTCGCACCGAGCCGGTCTAGCACCACGCGGTGCAGCTTGGCCCACACCCGCGCCTTCGACCAGCCGGTGAAGCGCCGGTGCACTGTCTGCCAGGAGGCGCCGAAGATCGGCGGCAGCTGCCGCCAGGTGCAACCAGAGGTGGCGACGAAGATGATCGCGGCCAGCACCGCGCGGTCATCGCACCATCGTCGGCCTCCTCCCTGGGCGCGCATCGGCGGCTCCGGCGCCACGTGCTGGAAGATTTGCCACAGCTCGTCCGGCACCAGGCGCTCAGCTATTCCCATGCCCGGAGCAACGAGCCACAGCCAATCAAGACACCGTCTAAAGCCCTCCCCGCGCAGCAGGTCACCGACCGTATCGGCCGGACCCGGTGACCTGGCGAGTGAGTTTGGTGGCGAGGGGGCTGGTCGACTTCACCGTCCAGCGCAACGGCGACACCGGATCACCCCGCATATCGGGCTCGACCAGGGCCAGCAGCGCGGGCCGCAGGCCCATGTCCAGGTCGGCGGCCCTCATCCGGCCTCCACCTGGCCGGCGGACCCGGCCCAGCGGGGCCTCCCCAGCTTCAAGCTCGTCGACGCCTTTGCGGACAGTCGCCTCGCTGGCCTGGATCGCTCGGGCGACGGACCGGATCCCGCCATGTCCCAGGACGCGGGCCTCAGCCCCCATCGCCAACCGACGCTGCCGTTCAACCAGGTGCGGGAACAACACCGCTAACGTCGCAGCGAGTTGATTGCGCACCGACTCCGGTATGCCCATACCACACCAACGAGCGTCGGATCAGGAAGCAACACGTAGATTCTCTGCGAGCCCTAACGAGTTGGTGCGTGATAGTGCCTGGGCCGTGTTGGGCCTGCTCGGGTGGTGTTCAGGAGGTGCGGGTCCGGTCGGAGACGAGGCAGGCGATGGCTCGGTAGGTGTCGGGCAGACGGTCGCGGCGATGGGGCCAGCGCATCGGTTGTTTCCAGCGTTTGTGGTCGGTCACAGCATGTTCGACGGTGATGCGGTCGCTCGAGTGGTCGTGTCGGTCGCGTCCCCCTTGCTCGAATCTGCCGGGCAGTGCTCCTGGCCGTGGTTTTCTCGGTGGGGTAACGGCCTGGCCGGGATGGTCGCGGCCCAGCCCCAGGTAGCCGTCATCGAGCACAACCCTTGACCAGGTCGAAGTGGCGGAAACAGCCGGTGATACCGGCAGCGCGAGCTGCGCTCACATCGTGCATCCGCCCTGGCCGCAGAGCATCGGTCCACAGGGTGCGGCCTTTGCCGTCCGCGATGACGGTGGCTTTCATCGTGTTCTGCTTCTTCTTGTCTGACACGAACGCCCGCCTGTCCCCGCGGCCGGCAGCGGGCCGGCGGACCTGCACCTCGGCGCATCCAGCCGCAGTTCGACACCCTCGGCCCGGGCGTAGGCGAACACGTCCTCCAGCGTTCGAAGCCGCAGGCCAGGCCGGTCGGGAACAGCGAAGCCATGTCGGTTGTGGTCACGGCACGGCAGCGCGGGGACTCCTGGCTCCCCTCAGTTCGAGCACGTCCTGGGGAAGGTTCGCGTGCCCTACATCGGAGCCGGGCAGTTCGCCCCGCACCTGAACCGATCGCATGCGCGCCGACAAGGCGTACGCATCCCGGAAGAACCATGTCTACCTGCGTCGGCGCGGGATCCGCTGCCCCATGCCCGCCAAGGCCGAACAAGCCCGCAACCGCAGGAGCTCCGGCGCGAAAGGCGGCAGGCCGCCGAAGTTCGATCCGGAGGACTACACGGCCCGGCGCGCCGTCGGGTGCGGCACCAATCGCCTCAAGAGGCACGGCACCGCGCCGTGGCCTCGAGATACCACAAGCTCGCCGTCGGCTACGCGGCGACCGTCCTCATCGCGGCCATCAACGAGTGGCTATGACGCGAGGCTGTCAGTCGCCGAAGGCGATCAGCGCACCACGCCCGTCAAACCTTGCGGTGGCCGCCCACGCGATCTCCCAGCGGTTGCCTTCCGGGTCAGCGATATACGCAGAGCGGCCACCCCAGGGACGGTCCACCGGCTCGGCCACAGCCATGGCACCGGCCGCCACCGCAGCCTCGAAAGCGGTGTCCACCTGCTGCGGGCTTTCCACATTGCAAGCAAGCGTGATGCCCGACCAACCGGTAGGAGGCGGAGAACCATCCGCCGCCTCGGCGGCGAGCTCCTCGACGGGATGCAAAGCGAGCAGCACACCACCGAGCAGAAAGCCCGTCCAGTCGTCATCACTGGACGGGATCTGCGTCCACCCCAAACTGCAGTAGAACCGGCGCAGCCTCGGCACATCCCGGGCACCGAGCGTCACTACAGACAGACGAGAAGGCAGTTCAGACATGACCAAGACCATGCAGCTGACACACGGCACCTGACAACAGGACGGTCACATTCACTTTCGACATAAGCTCTAGCTTGAGTTTTAACCTCCGCCCGGTTATGAGGGAGCGCTGCGGCGTGAACGGCTGTGAGCAGGTCCGGCTGTGGTGGACCAAGAGCGGGCCGGCTTGGTGATGACGGCCGCCGTCGTGGCCCCTCGCTGGGGCCCGACAGCGAGTGACGTCAGGCGGACCGGCTGAGGTCGTCGAAGTCGGTGGAGGCCGACAGTTCGGCCCATGCCAGCATCTCGCGCTCGAAGGCGTCGCGGCCGGCCTGGACGAGCCGAAGCGCGTCGGTGCCGAGCAGCAGGCGTGTCGGCGGCTGGTCGGCCGCCACGATGCGCAGCACCGCGGCCGCGGCCTTGTCCGGGTCGCCCGGCTGGTGCCCGCTGCCGTGGGCGCGCCGGGTGCGCAGCGGCTCGAACAGCTCGTCGTAGTCGGCGATCACACGGGGTGCGCGGACCATCGAGCGGCCGGCCCAGTCGGTCCGGAAACTGCCCGGTTCGACGGCGGTGACATGGATGCCGAAATCGGCGACCTCCTTGCCGAGCGTTTCGAGGATGCCCTCCACTGCGAACTTGCTGCCGTGGTAGAAGCTGAGGCCCGGCATGGTGATCAGCCCGCCCATCGAGGTGACGGCGATGATGTGGCCCGAACGGCGCTCCCGCATGTGCGGCAGCACGGCCTTGATTACCGCCACGGTTCCGTAGACGTTCACCTCGAACTGCCGGCGAAGGTCATCCATCGACGACTCCTCGAAGAGGCCGTCATGGCCGTACCCGGCGTTGGCGACGAGTACGTCGACCGGGCCCAGGACGCGCTCGGTCTCGTCCACGACCGTGTCCACCGCGCCATGGTCGGTCACGTCCAGGATGCGGGCGTGCACATCGCCGGCGAGCGCCTCGAACGCCCGTGCGTCGGCGGGTGTGCGCACCGTGCCCACCACCCGGTGGCCCGCGGCCAACGCCGCGCGCGCGAGGGCGCGGCCCAGGCCGGTGCTGACGCCGGTGATCAGGAATGTCTTGGTGTCGGACACAGGAGTTCCCTTCGTGCGATGCGAACAGGGACCGGCCGGGGCGTTGGGCCCCGGTCGGTCTCGACGCGTTCCACTTCAGCACCGGAATCGGCCGCTGACCGGCTTCCGGGGAGCCCGCTTCGCCCCGGGGACAGCCGGACCGGGGGACTGTCAGGCTCCCCTTCGCGGGCCGTCGGGGCGATCTGGGGCCCTATCGTGAACGGCATGGACCGCAACACAGCTCTCGGTGATTTCCTCCGCTCCCGGCGGGCACGGATCACCCCGCGCCAGGCAGGTCTGCCCGACGACGGCGGCCCTCGGCGCGTGCCAGGACTGCGCCGCGAAGAGATCGCGCAACTGGCGGGCGTGAGCGTCGATTACTACGTACGCCTGGAACGCGGACGCCGGCTGAACGTCTCCGAGACCGTGCTGGACGCCATCTCCCGCGCGCTGCGCCTCGATCCCGTCGAGCGCACCCACCTGTTCCAGCTCGCCAAGCCCGCCGCGGGCAGCCCCCGCCGCACGGCGACGCGTCCGCAGCCGGTCCGCCCGGGACTGCGCGACCTGCTCCGGACCCTCGAGCACACCCCCGCCCTGGTGCTGGGAAGACGGCTGGACGTACTTGCCTCCAACCAGATGGCACGTGCGCTGCTCACCGACTTCGACGCGCTGCCGCACCGCGAGCGGAACCTGGTGCGGTTCATGTTCTGTGACGAGACCGCCCGCTCGCTGTATACCCACTGGGACACCCACGCCCAGGACATTGTCGCCTCGCTCCGGCGCGACGCCGGACGCCATCCCCACGATCCGCTGCTGGCCGAACTCGTCGGCGAACTCTCGATCGCGGACGAGGACTTCCGCCGCTGGTGGGCCGACCAGAACGTGTATCGGCACACGCATGGCAGCAAACACTTCCATCACCCGAGCGTCGGCCCGCTCACCCTCCATTACGAGTCCCTCACCCTGCCCGCCGACCCGGACCAGCGGTTGAGTGTCTACACCGCCGAGGCAGGCTCCAGCTCCGAAGAGGCGCTTCGGCTCCTGGCCGCGTGGATACGGCAGCCCGAGACCTCGCACGAGCAGTACACAGATCATTAGACGCCCGCCGCCCGCGAAGAGCGGTCGGCCATCGTGACTGGGGCCCACGAGCCGGGATGAGCGACATGAAACACCGTCAGGCCTTGCGCCCCACCGCCGGTGTCCCGAAACCCTCGTCGAGGAGGGTGAACCGGTCGCCGAGGCCCACAGGCGCAAGGCGACGGGTCCGGTGATCTGGGCGGCGGGCAGGGTGTGGTGTAGGGCGAAGGTGACGGTGCCGCCGGGGGCCTCGATCGTGGTGGTGGCGTCTGTGGCGGAACGGGGTGCGGGAGAGGGGGTGGGTGGTGGCGTTGAGGGGGAAGTCGGTCCACTGGGTGCCGGTCAGCGGCCAGCTGGTGTCGTCGTGCCAGCGGATGCCGTCGGGGTGGTGGGCGGCCACCCGTACCGGGGGCTGGTGCTGCCAGCCGGTGTCTTCGTCTTGGGGTGCGGATCCTCTCGAGGGATGGCTGAGCTGGGAAGGCGCTGATTGGTGTGTGGTGGCGCCGTCGCACTTCTACCGTGGCGGGGCGGAGGTGGGGCGCCATGGTGTCTTTGCCGGAAGAGCTTCAGGCGCGGGAGGCCGCGGCTCGACAGAGGGTGGAAGAACTTCAGGGTGAGGCTGCGGAGATGGCTGCCCGGCTGGAGAAGGCGAGGGAGGATCTTTCGCGGTTGGAGATCGCGCGGGAGACCGTCGAGCAGGTGCTGGCGGAGCTGTCGGCCGCGGAGGCGGAACCGGACGTTGCGGCGGAGGATGCACCGGAAGCGGGCAAGACGTCGGCACTTCACGGCAGCGGGGTGACGATAGTGCCGCCGTGGCGGGAGGGCCTGGTGGGGACGGTGCTGCCGGATGTGTACCGGGACATTGTGGAGATCATTGCCGATGCGCCGGGACTGGTGCAGGCCAAGCAGATCGTGCCGCGGATCGGTCTGCCGACGACGGCCGGGAAGATCGAGGGGACCAGGAGCAAGCTGAAGCGGCTGGTGGAATGGGGGGACTGGAGGACAACACGCCGGGACGGTTCACCCTCGCCCAGCGAGGCCCGGGGCGGGGCCGGGCCAACTCCCAGTGACCAAGGGGCTCTTCCTCGTAGATTCGAAGGTGCCACCCGAAACGAACCATTCCCGAGGAAGAGCCCTCGATGGAACCGTACGACGCCTTACCCCAGCCTGATCCGTACCCCGTCTCCCGTCTTGTCTTCGAACGCCTCATCTCGACGCTGGCCGGCAGCCCGGCGGTACGCATGTCCCATGACGAACTGAAAGGGCAACTCGAACAGCTCGGACCTGAACTGCTGCGGCAGCTGATGCAGGACCACCTCGATCGGCGTGCCGGCAAGGAGGAGACGGCGGTGGCAGCCGACGCAGGACGACGCGTGGTACTCGGTCCGGAAGGACAGCCGCGGACCTGGCGGAAGAGGAACCACAGTCGCCTGCTGACCTGCGTGTTCGGGCCGGTGCGGGTGACCCGGATCGCCTACCGCGGCGGAGGTGTGCCCAACGTGCATCCAGCCGGTGAGCACCTGTCGCTGCCCGTCGGCCGCCACTCGCGCGGTCTGGCCCGGCTCGCGGTCCTGGAAGCGGTCCGCGGCTCGTTCGACCAGGCCGCCGCCGCGATCGAGCGACGATGCGGGAAAGTGCTGGGCAAACGCTGTCTCAAGGAGTTGGTTCTGGCCGCCGCCGTCGATGTCGTCGCCTGCTATGCGGCGAAGGTCCCCACCCCGTGCACCCGCGAGATGCCGCTGGTCATCCAGGTCGACGGCAAGGGCGTGGTGATGCGTCCCGAGGCCCTGCGCGAAGCCACCCGCCGGGCCGCGGCCAAGACCGCGGCGGCCGGGCGGCGCGGACGCCTGGCCCCAGGGGAGAAACCCAACCGCAAGAGGATGGCGACGGTGGCCTGCGTCTTCGACACCACTCCCGCACCACGCCGGCCGCACGACATCGTGCACCCGCCCGGCGGACGCAGCGAGCTACGACCGCCGAGGCCGGGCCCGAAAGCGCAGCGGAAATAGTGCACCGCCTCAGTGATCCATCCGCCCCAGCAGGTAGTCGCCGACGCCTTCGCCCAGACCGAAGCCCGCGACCCGCAGCATCTGCGCGACTGGATCGTGCTCGTCGACGGCGCCCACCACCAACTCGGCCTGATCCATGCCGAAGCCGCCCGCCGCGGCATCTGTCCGAACGTCCTGCTCGACTTCGTGCACGTCGCCGAGTACTGCTGGACGGCCGCGCACGCCTTCCACCCAGCAGGCAGCCGCGAGGCCGAGACCTGGGCCGCGGACAAACTCACCGCGATCCTTGCCGGACACGCCGATCGCGCGGCTACCGAGAAGGCCGCCCAGGCCGCAGCCGAACAGCTTCCCGCCGCCCGCCGCGAGGCCGTCACCACCTGCCACCGCTACCTCACCGGCCACCTCGACCAACTCCGCTACGACACCGCCCTCAAGAAAGGCTGGCCCATCACCACCGGCGCCGTCGAAGGCGC
This sequence comes from Streptomyces sp. NPDC018019, assembly GCF_044327805.1. NCBI lineage: Bacteria > Bacillati > Actinomycetota > Actinomycetes > Kitasatosporales > Streptomycetaceae > Streptomyces > Streptomyces sp. NPDC018019. The sequence continues at coordinate 79,465 of NZ_JBIRGD010000037.1, forward strand.
CTGCCGACACCTGTTCGCCGACCGCCTCGACATCACCGGCGCCCGCTGGGGGCTCGACGGCGCCGAAGCCGTCCTCCAGCTCCGAACATTGATCACGAACGGCGACTTCGAGGACTACTGGATCTTCCATACGGCCCGCGAACATCAACGCCTCTACCCCAGCCCTTGATCAGCAGGACTACAGCCTCGCTGCTTGATCCCGACCATCACTTCAGAGGATCCACACCCAAAGGACGATTAGGCAACCGGCTGCCGGGCCAGAGGCTACGGATAAGCTCAGGGGCATAGGTCCTGCACCGGCTGGTGCGGCAGGAGCGTGGACCAGTGATGGAGCCTGCTGAGGCGGCACACGCGAGTCGCGACGTATTCGACGTCGGTGCTCCAGAGGCGGGCGGTGCCGAGAGTTGTGATGGTCGTCAGCGCACGTCCGGTGGGGGAAAAGTGGATGCTGCTGTCGGCCTCGGCGCCGGTGAGGGCGGCGCGCAGGCGGCGGGTGCGGGTGTCCCACAGTCGGATGGTGCCGTCGGAGGCCGTGGTGGCAAGGGTGGAGTTGTCGGGGCTGAAGGCCATCGCGCGCGTTAGGCCGTCGTTGATGCTGAGCGTGGCCGTGACGCGGCGGGTGGCAACATCCCATGCTTGCCGTGGCAAGTGTGCGGCCGTCCGGAGCGAAGGCCACGGCGTTGACGGCGCCGGTGTCTCCGGCCAGCATGGCGGAGGGTTTGCGGGTGGAGATGTCCCACAGGCGGGTGGTGCGGCCCATGTCAGCGCTGGCCAGGATGCGGCCGTCCGGCGAGTAGGCCAGTCGCATCACTCCGTCGGCGTGCCCAGTCAGAACGGCACGTTCCCGGTGAGCACGCACGTTCCACAGATGGACCGTGCGATCGCTGGCAGCGCTGGCCAGTTCCTGGCCGTCGGGAGAAAACGCGACGTCTTCGACCGTGTTCGTGTGGCCGGTCAGGGTCGCCAGAAGGCGGCGGGAGCGGGTGTCCCACAGTTTGACGCTGCGGTCGATGCTGGCCGTGGCCAGGGTGCGGCCGTCCGGGGAGAAGGCCGCGCTGCTCACCGGGAGGCTGTGGCCGGTGAACTGGTTGGCGTAGAAGCGGGCGTAGGCGCTGAGCAGCCCACCTCGCGCTTCTGCCGTGGGGGCCTGACGGTATCCGTTCAAGGCGAGGAGCATGGCGGCTTCGGGGCGTGAACCGCTCAGCCGAAGCGCTCGGTCGGCGAGTTGGCGCGAGGAGGCCAGGTGCTGTTGAGCATCCGCCATCGACGACTTGCGTACGGCCACCGTCGTCGCGGCCACCGCGAGGGCCAGCAGCATGCTGACGGTTGCCGTGAACTGACGGCTGCGGCGGGTGCGCCGCTGGGCGGCGCGGACGGACTGGTGCAGGAGGTCCCTTTCCAGCGCGGACGATTCTGCCTGTTGTGCGGGGGATTGGAAGGCGTCCTGGGCTTCTGCGAGCGCCCCGCCGCGCAGCAGTGCCCCGCTGTCACGACGGCGTTCGTGCCAGTTGTGGCTGGCGTCGGTCAAGCGCCGGTGGCGACGTAGGCGCTCGCGGTTGTCCTCGATCCATTGGTGCAGCCGGGGCCATGCGGTGATCAGCGCTTCGTGCGCGAGGTCGACGGTGTTGTCATCCATGGTGACAAGCCGGGCGCGAGCCAGTTGCTGCAGCACGGCGTCCGGGTCCGCTTCCGGGGCGGGGGGATCGCCCGGGTCCGCGCAATGGGCAGTGGCGAGCTCGGCCCGGTCGATGGGACGGCGGGTGTCCGGGGTGCCCTCTCCCGGGGTGATCAGCCGCAACAGTATGTGCCAGGCAGCCTCGGCCTGGGGCGGGGTGAGCCGGGAATAGAAGGCCTCCGCGGTCTGGGCAATGGCACCGTGGATGCCGCCGGCAGCCTCGTAACCCTCCAGCGTCAAGGCGCGACCGCGGCGCCTGCGCCAGGTCTCCAGCAACGTGTGCGACAAGAGCGGCAGAGCCCCCGGCTCCTCGCCTGTCTCCTTCAGGAGCCGGGCCGTCAAAGCACGTTCCACTATCAGTCCTGCGGCGGCCGCGGGTTTGACGATCACCTCCCGCAGTTCGTCCGCCGTCATCGAGCCGACCGGCAGGCTTGCCGTTGCGAGGGCTTCCACCAGGCCCTTGTGCTCGAGGCAGCGAGCATAGAAGTCGGCCCGGACTCCCAGCACCACCCGCAGCCGGCTGTCGGCGTTCCGGGCCGAAAGCAGCAGGTCGACAAATTCCCGCCGCGCTGCCGGGTCACTACAGAGCGTAAAGATCTCCTCGAATTGGTCCACCACCAGCCACGTGTCTCCCGCTGCAGGGGCCGGAGTGAACAGCTTGCGGTGATCGTGCACCGGCCGGGGGCCTGGTGTCAGGATGCGGATCGCCGCCGGACGCAGAGCCGGCTCCTGAGCGCTCTGTAACCGGGGGATGAGCCCGGCACGCAAAAGGGAAGACTTTCCACTGCCCGAAGGGCCGAGCACCACAACACACCGACACGTGCGGACCAGGGACATGAGCTTGTCGGTGAGACGAGTCCGGCCGAAGAACCGGGCATGGTCGCCGGGCTCGAACCGGGCCAGGCCGCGGTAGGGCGGATCCGCCGCCTCCTCGTCCGGGTCACGGGGCCGGCTGGCCGCTTCATCGCGCA
>NZ_JBIRGD010000038.1:0-67977 GCF_044327805.1 Streptomyces sp. NPDC018019
GCACCACCGTCCATCTCGGCATGCCCGACCTCAGCCGCATCGTCGCACGCACCAGCACGGTCGAAAAACCTCAAGGCCACGCGAACTGAAGGGAAGCCGGGCAACAAAAAAGCGCCCCGTCCAAGACGAAGCACCAACCCATTCACTCAAGTGAGCAGTTATCAAGTTAGTTCAGAGAAGCCCCAGTCGCGCAGACGCGGGTCACTGGGGACGTGGCTCGCCTGGATGCCCAGGATCCAGCCGGCATCGACGGCGAGAATCATCGGTCCCCCTCCTCGAAGGAGTCGAGGAACTCGGGCGCCAGAGCCGCGAACTTGTTGCTCGCGCCTTCGATGAACTTCTGCCGCTGCCGCCGCCGCACCACGCTCTCGGTCAGTATTCCGTGCGCCAGCCGCTTGATCGCAACGCCCTGCTCCTTGGCCTCGGCGCGCAGCTCGGACAGCTCTTCCTCGGTGAACTCGATCGTGATTCCTGGCATATGCGGAGGCTAGACCCGACGCCACCTTGATCACTACCAGGTTCACTACCAAGAGTGAACCGGACGTGCGGCGATCTCCGCACACCCCTCAGCGGACCGGATGCCCCGCCCCCCGCAGCGTCTCCTTCACCTCGCCGATGCGCAGGTCGCCGAAGTGGAAGACCGACGCGGCCAGCACCGCGTCGGCGCCCGCGGCGACCGCGGGCGGGAAGTCGGTCAGGCGGCCCGCGCCGCCGCTGGCGATGACGGGGACGGTGACGTGCTTGCGGACGGCGGCGATCATCTCCGTGTCGTAGCCGTCCTTGGTGCCGTCGGCGTCCATGGAGTTGAGGAGGATCTCGCCGGCGCCGAGTTCCGCCGCGCGGTGGGCCCATTCGACGGCGTCGATGCCGGTGCCGCGGCGGCCGCCGTGGGTGGTGACCTCGAAGGAGCCGGTGTCCGTGCGCCGGGCGTCCACCGAGAGGACCAGGACCTGGCTGCCGAAGCGTTCGGCGATCTCGCGGATCAGGTCGGGGCGGGCGATGGCGGCGGTGTTGACGCCGACCTTGTCCGCGCCGGCGCGCAGGAGCTTGTCGACGTCCTCCGGAGTGCGGACGCCGCCGCCGACCGTGAGCGGGATGAAGACCTGCTCGGCGGTGCGGCGGACCACGTCGTACGTGGTCTCGCGGTTGCCGGAGGAGGCCGTGATGTCGAGGAAGGTCAGCTCGTCGGCGCCCTCCTCGCCGTAGACCTTGGCCATCTCGACGGGGTCGCCGGCGTCGCGCAGGTTCTTGAAGTTGACGCCCTTGACGACCCGGCCGTTGTCCACGTCCAGGCAGGGGATGACTCGGACCGCCAGGGTCATGTGCTCGTGGCCTCTCTGAATGCTTCGAGTTCGACTTCGACCAGTACGCGCGAGTCGGCGAAGCCGGAGACCACGACCAGGGTCGCGGCGGGCCGTACGGCGTCGAAGAGTTCCTTGTGGGCGCGGGCCGCCTCGTCCACGTCCCGCGCGTGGGTCAGGTACATGCGGGTGCGGATGACCGCGCCGGCGCCGAGCCCGAACGGCTCCAGCGCCGCCAGCGCGTTGGCGAAGGCGACCTTGGTCTGCTCGTACGGGTCGCCCTCCCCGTACAGCACGCCGCCGACCAGTGGCATCGTGCCGGCGACCAGGACGCGGTCGCCGGCCGCCACGGCGCGCGCGAAGCCGATGATCTCTTCCCAGGGACTGTCGGTCTGCGCGCGCTCTATGGTCATGACGACACGGCCTCCAATGCCTCTTCCAGGGTGAACGCCTTGGCGTAGAGCGCCTTGCCGACGATCGCGCCCTCCACGCCCTCCGGAACCAGTGTGGCGATGGCACGCAGGTCGTCCAGGGAGGAGACGCCGCCGGAGGCGACGACCGGCTTGTCGGTCGCGGCGCAGACGCCCCGCAGCAGCTCCAGGTTGGGGCCCTGGAGGGTGCCGTCCTTGTTGATGTCGGTGACGACGTAGCGGGCGCAGCCCTCGGAGTCCAGGCGGGCCAGCGTCTCGTACAGGTCGCCGCCGTCCCGGGTCCAGCCCCGGCCGCGCAGCGTCGTGCCGCGGACGTCCAGGCCGACCGCGATCTTGTCACCGTGCTCGGCGATGACCTTGGCGACCCACTCGGGGGTCTCCAGGGCCGCGGTACCGAGGTTGACGCGCCTGCAGCCGGTGGCCAGCGCGGCCTCCAGGGAGGCGTCGTCGCGGATGCCGCCGGACAGTTCGACCTTGATGTCCATCGAGCGGGCCACCTCGGCGATCTGCGCGCGGTTGTCGCCGGTGCCGAACGCCGCGTCGAGGTCGACCAGGTGCAGCCACTCGGCGCCCGCGCGCTGCCAGGCCAGCGCGGCCTGCAGCGGGTCGCCGTACGACGTCTCGGAGCCGGACTCGCCGTGCACGAGGCGGACCGCCTGGCCGTCGCGGACGTCGACGGCGGGGAGGAGTTCGAGCTTGCTCATCGCGGAGGGTCCTAGAGGGTCTGGGTCCAGTTGGACAGCAGCTGGGCGCCGGCGTCGCCGGACTTCTCGGGGTGGAACTGGGTGGCCCACAGCGGGCCGTTCTCGACGGCGGCCACGAACGGCTCGCCGTGCGTGGCCCAGGTGACCTTGGGCGCGCGCATGTTCGGGTTGCCGGTCTCCAGCTCCCAGTCGCGTACGGCGTAGGAGTGCACGAAGTAGTAGCGGGCGTCGGCGGGCAGGCCGTCGAACAGCCGCGAGCCCTCCGGCGCCTGGACGGTGTTCCAGCCCATGTGCGGCACGACGTCGGCCTTGAGCGGGCCGACCGTGCCGGGCCACTCGTCCAGGCCCTCGGTCTCCACGCCGTGCTCGATGCCGCGGGAGAAGAGGATCTGCATCCCGACGCAGATGCCCATGACCGGGCGCCCGCCGGCCAGCCGGCGGCCGATGACCCAGTCGCCGCGGGCCGCGCGCAGGCCCTTCATGCAGGCGGCGAAGGCGCCGACGCCGGGCACCAGCAGCCCGTCGGCGTCCATCGCCTTGTCGTAGTCACCGGTGATCTCCACCTCGGCGCCGACGTGGGCGAGGGCGCGCTCGGCGGAGCGGACGTTGCCGAAGCCGTAGTCGAAGACGACGACTTTCTTCGCAGGCGCGGTACTCAATTCCACACATCCAGACGGAGAATGCCGGCGACCAGGCACATGGCCGAGCCGATGCCCAGCAGGACGAGCACGCTCTTGCCCATCCCCTGCTTCCAGAAGGAGTAGAGCCCGCCGAGCAGGAACAGGCCGAGCACGATGAAGACGGTGGACAGGCCGTTCACAGCGCTCCCTTGGTCGAGGGGAGGATGCCGGCGGCGCGCGGGTCGCGCTCGCTCGCGTACCGCAGCGCGCGGGCCAGGGCCTTGAACTGGCACTCCACGATGTGGTGGGCGTTGCGGCCGTACGGGACGTGGACGTGCAGGGCGATCTGCGCCTGCGCGACGAAGGACTCCAGGATGTGCCGGGTCATCGTGGTGTCGTACGTGCCGATCATCGGCGCGATGTTCTCCGGCTCGGTGTGCACCAGGTAGGGGCGGCCGGAGAGGTCCACGGTCACCTGGGCCAGCGACTCGTCCAGCGGGACGGTGCAGTTGCCGAAGCGGTAGATGCCGACCTTGTCGCCGAGCGCCTGCTTGAAGGCGGCGCCCAGCGCCAGGGCGGTGTCCTCGATGGTGTGGTGGGTGTCGATGTGCAGGTCGCCGTCGGTCTTGACCTTGAGGTTGAACAGGCCGTGCCGGCCGAGCTGGTCGAGCATGTGGTCGTAGAAGCCGACCCCTGTCGACACCTCGACCTGGCCGGTGCCGTCGAGATCGATCTCGACCAGCACCGAGGTCTCCTTCGTGGTGCGCTCCACGCGCCCAACGCGGTTCATCGGTTCTCCTTCAGTACTGCACGGACCGCGTCGAGGAACGCGTCGTTCTCGGCGGGGGTTCCCGCGGTGACCCGCAGCCAGCCCGGTACGCCGTTGTCACGGACCAGGACGCCCTGGTCGAGGATGGCCTGCCAGGTCGCGTGCTGGTCGGCGAACCGCCCGAACTGGACGAAGTTCGCGTCGGAGTCGACCACCTCGCAGCCGGCCGCGCGCAGCTCGTCGACCAGCCGGTCGCGCTCGGCCTTGAGCTGTTCGACGTACTTCAGCAGCGTGTCGGTGTGCTCCAGGGCGGCCAGCGCGGTGGCCTGGGTGACGGACGAGAGGTGGTACGGCAGCCGGACGAGCTGGACGGCGTCGACCACCGCCGGGTCGGCGGCCAGGTAGCCCAGGCGCAGCCCGGCGGCGCCGAACGCCTTGGACATGGTGCGCGAGACGACCAGGTTGGGGCGGCCCTCGATCAGCGGGAGCAGCGAGGGGCGGTGGCTGAACTCGCCGTACGCCTCGTCCACGACGACCAGCGCGCCGCCGGTGTCCGCGCGGGCCGCCTGCGCGGCCTCGTACAGCGCGAGAACCGTTTCGGCGGCGACGGCGGTGCCGGTGGGGTTGTTGGGCGAGCACACGAACACCACGTCGGGCCGGTGCTCGCCGATGGCCGCCACGGCCGCCTCGACGTCGATGGTGAAGTCGGCGTTGCGCGGCCCGGAGAGCCAGCCGGTGCCGGTGCCGCGGGAGATCAGGCCGTGCATCGAGTACGAGGGCTCGAAGCCGATGGCGGTGCGGCCGGGACCGCCGAAGGTCTGGAGCAGCTGCTGGATGACCTCGTTGGAGCCGTTGGCGGCCCAGACGTTGGCCATCGTGACGGCGTGGCCGCCGGTGCGCGTCAGATAGGCGGCGAGGGCGGCGCGCAGTTCGACCGCGTCCCGGTCGGGGTAGCGGTTCAGCTCGCGCGCGGCCTCGGTGACCCGCTCGGCGATGCGCCGCACCAGCGGCTCGGGCAGCGGGTACGGGTTCTCGTTGGTGTTCAGGCGTACCGGCACGTCCAGCTGCGGCGCGCCGTACGGGGACTTGCCGCGCAGCTCGTCCCGGATGGGAAGGTCGTCGATCTTCGTCACGTGCTCGCTCACTCGCCCTGCGGGATCTTCCAGTCGAACCTGGCCTTCAGCGCCGCGCCGTGGGCCGGCAGGTCCTCGGCCTCGGCGAGGGTCACCACGTGGTGGGCGACCTCGGCCAGCGCGTCGCGGCTGTAGTCCACGACATGGATGCCGCGCAGGAACGACTGGACGGACAGGCCCGAGGAGTGGCAGGCGCAGCCGCCGGTGGGCAGGACGTGGTTGGAGCCGGCGCAGTAGTCGCCGAGCGAGACGGGGGCGTACGGGCCGACGAAGACCGCACCGGCGTTGCGCACCCGGGCGGCGACCGCGGAGGCGTCGGCCGTCTGGATCTCCAGGTGCTCGGCGCCGTACGCGTCGACCACCTTCAGGCCCTCGTCCACGCCGTCCACCAGGACGATCGCGGACTGCCGGCCGGCCAGCGCGGTGCTGATCCGCTCGGTGTGCTTGGTGGCGGCCACCTGGGTCTTCAGCTCGGCCTCGACGGCCGTGGCCAGTTCGGCCGAGTCGGTGACCAGGACGGCGGCGGCGAGCGTGTCGTGCTCGGCCTGGCTGATCAGGTCGGCGGCGACGTGCGCGGCGTCGGCGGTGGCGTCCGCGAGGACCGCGATCTCGGTGGGCCCGGCCTCCGCGTCGATGCCGATCCGGCCCTTGAGCAGGCGCTTGGCGGCGGCGACGTAGATGTTGCCGGGGCCGGTGACCAGGTTGACCGGGCGGCACTCCTCGGTGCCGTACGCGAACATCGCGATGGCCTGGGCGCCGCCGGCCGCGTACACCTCGTCCACGCCGAGCAGGGCGCAGGCGGCCAGGATGGTCGGGTGCGGCAGGCCGCCGAACCCGGCTTGCGGCGGGGAGGTGACGGCGACCGCGTCGACGCCCGCCTCCTGCGCGGGAACCACGTTCATGACCACGGAGGACGGGTAGACCGCCAGGCCACCGGGTACGTACAGACCGACGCGCTCGACCGGGACCCAGCGCTCGGTGACCGTGCCGCCGGGCACGACCTTGGTGGTGACGTCGGTGCGGCGCTGCTCGCGGTGGACGATGCGGGCGCGCCGGATCGACTCCTCCAGGGCGGCCCGTACGGCCGGGTCCAGCTCCGCGAGCGCCCGCTCCAGCGCCTCGGCGGGCACCCGTACCCGCTCGATGGCCACACCGTCGAACCGATGGGCGTAATCGATCAGCGCGGCCGTCCCACGATGGCGCACGTCCTCGCAGATGGGCCGCACCTTCTCCAGGGCGGCTTCCACGTCGAACTCGGCACGGGGCAGCAGGTCGCGCAGGGCGCCGCCCTCGGGGAGGGCGGCACCGCGCAGATCGATTCGGGAGATCACCCCTCCAGTGTCTCAGACCCGTTCCCGGGCCCGGTCGTCCGTATCAGTGAGTGATACACAGCACGCGGCCCTCCCGGGGCCGGCGGGACCGCGGTCCCGCCGGCTGTCCGGAACCGGTCCTCACGGTTCGTGTTGAGGTGGTCACGCAGCGGGAATGGGGGTCGTACGGGCGTACGGAGTGACGGGGCGGACGGACGGGGCGGCAGGCGGGACCGGCCTTCGGGCCGGCCGGGCGAGGTACGGCGGAGTACAGCGGACGTACGGACGGGACACGGCGGGCGTACGGAAACGGGATGGACGCGGACACCGCGCACGCGGGACCGTACGGACCCGCTCGGGGGAGCGGGGAAAGGGGGAAGGCACGGTGACCACGCCGGAGGAGGGCGACGCGCCCGCCGAGCTGATGCTGAGCCCGGCCGAGTGGAGCATGTGGCAGGCGTTCCGCAACGGCAGCACCTGCGAGCTGCGCACCGGCGATCCGGCCAGGGACGACCCGCACGGGCAGTTCCGGTGGGGCCCGGAGCGGCGGGTGCGCGCCCGGATCGTGGCGCTCCTGCTGCTGGAGGGGCCGCCCGCGCAGCCCGGCCGGGTCTCCGCGCTGAAACTGGCGGGTGCGTACATCACCGACACTCTCGACCTCGCGGGCGGCACGATCAAGCCATTCGTGGAGCTGCGCGACTGCCGCTTCCAGAACGAGATCGTGCTGCCCGAGAGCCGCTTCACCACGCTGCGCATCGTGGGCTGCGCGATACCGAGGGTCGAGGCGGCGCGCCTGCACACCGAGGGCGATCTGCACCTGCCGCGCTGCGTGGTGCGCTCCGGCATCCGGCTGACCGACGCCCACATCGGCACGGACCTGCTGCTCAACCAGACGGTGGTGCACAAGGACCGGCAGGGCCGGTCGGTGATGGCGGACGGGCTCACCGTCGCCCAGGACCTCCAGGCCGAGATGATGGAGTCCTACGGGGAACTGTCGCTGCGCGGCGCGACGATCGGCGTGTCGCTGAGCCTGCGCGGCAGCCGGCTGAGCAACCCGTACGGGCGCCGCGCGCTGAACGCGCCCCAGATGACGGTCGAGCGCACGCTGTACCTGACCGGCGCGGGCCTGGCCAACTCGCCGTTCTCCAGCGCGGTCGCCACTCCCCCGTACGGCATCGCCCACACCCCCACCCGCGGCACCCGCATGCAGCGCTTCGAGTGCGAGGGCGGCATGCGGCTGGACGACGGGCGGTTCGGCGACGCCGTCGACTTCGAGCAGGCGCGCTTCATCATGGAGCCGGACCAGGAGCTGTCGCTGCGCCGCATCCAGACCCCGGAGCTGCGCTTCCTGGGCGAACGGCCGCAGCGCGGGCGGGTCATCCTCTCCGGCGCCCGGGTCGTCAACCTGGTCGACAAGGCGGCGAGCTGGCCGGGGCTGGGCGGCCTGTGGATGGCGGGCTTCGCCTACGAGACGCTCATCCCGCGCGGCCACTTCCCGCTGTCGCGGCGCCTGGAGTGGGTGGCCGCCGCCACCCCGGAGTACGCGCCCGAGCCGTACGAGATGCTCGCCACCGCCCTGCGCGGCAGCGGCGAGGACTCCGACGCGCGCGAGGTGCTGCTCGCCAAGCAGCGGCGGCGGCGCGAGACGCTGCCGCCGGCCGCCAAGCTGTGGGGCGTCCTCCAGGACTGGACGGTGGCGTACGGCTACCGGCCGGGGCGGGCCGCGGTGTGGATGGCGATCCTGTGGGCGCTCGGCACGGTCTACTTCGCGCAGTCCCCGCCCCCGGCCCTCAAGCCCGGCGAGGCGCCGCCCTGGAACCCCTATCTGTACTCCCTCGATCTGCTGCTGCCGGTGATCGACCTCTACCAGGGCTCGTCGTGGAAACCGGCCGGCGGGTCCCAGTGGGTGGCCGCGATCATGATCCTGGCGGGCTGGGTGCTGGCGACGACGGTCGCGGCGGGCGCGTCGCGGCTGCTGCGCCGGCAGTAGGAGCGCACGGGGGCGCGTGGCGCGGGGCGGGCTTCCGAAAGGGCGGCGCCGGTTTCCGGCGGGGCCGTCCCGGCTTCCGCAGGCGCCGGATCCGGCTTCCCGAGAGCGGGCCGGTCCCGGTTTCCGGCGGGTGCGCGGCCGGAGCGCCCCGTCTCCCGGCCTCGGTTCCGGGGCCGCCCGGCTCCGGAACCGAGGCCGTCCACACCGTCCGCCGCCGCCCGGATCACGGGCCGCGAGCCACACCCGCCTCCACAGGCTCTAGGCTTACGGGCTGTGACCTCCGTGCGCCTCCCCCTCTTCCCGCTGAACTCGGTGTTGTTCCCGGGACTCGTCCTCCCGCTCAACGTCTTCGAGGCGCGGTACCGGGCCATGATGCGCGACCTGCTCGCCCTGCCCGAGGACGAGCGCCGGTTCGGGGTCGTCGCGATCCGCGACGGCCGCGAGGTGGCGCCCTCCGCCCCCGGCCTGCCGGACAGCACGGCGATGCCCGCCGACGGGCCGGGCGCGGGCTTCGGCCCCGACCCGATCAGCGCCTTCCACACGGTGGGGTGCGTGGCGGACGCGGCGACCATCCGCGAGAAGAGCGGCGCCCCCGGCTCCGCCCCCGCCGCCGGCGAGGGCACCGAGGCCGCGGCGGAAGCGGCGGCTCCCGGCACCGGTCCGGACGCCCCCGGGTACGAGGTGCTGGCCACCGGCACCACCCGCTTCACGCTGCTGTCGGTGGACGCCTCGGGCCCGTATCTGATGGGCGAGGTGGAAGAGCTGCCGGAGACCGAGGGCGAGGGCGCCGGCGCGCTGGCCTCCGGGGTCGTCCGGGCCTTCCGCACCTACCAGAAGCGGCTGGCCTGGGCGAACGAGCGCACGCTGGCCGGCGGCCAGGACCTGCCCGGCGAGCCGTCGGTGCTGTCGTACCTGGTCGCGGCCGCCGCCGTGCTCGACATCCCGGCCAAGCAGCGCCTGCTGGAGGCGCCGGACACCGCGGCCCGGCTCACGCAGGAGCTGAAACTCCTTCGCCAGGAGACGGCGGTGATCGGTAAGCTCCCGTCGCTGCCCGCGGTGGACCTGACCCGGCACCCGACCAGCCCGAACTGAGCACGGGGAGCACCGCCGCTTCCGTACCCGTACCCCGATGAGTCCTACGAGGGCGACGACCATGTCCAAGAAGCCGAAGCGGACCAAGCAGGCGAAGAACGGGAAGCAGCCGGCCGGCGCCGGGGGCACGCCCGCGACGGTCGCCCTCACCGAGGCGGGCGTCGACTTCACCCTCCACGCCTACGAGCACGACCCGGCCGCCCCCTCGTACGGCGAAGAGGCCGCCGAAGCGCTCGGCGTCTCCCCCGACCAGGTCTTCAAGACGCTGCTCGCCGAGGTGGACGGCGCCCTGACCGTCGCGGTGGTCCCGGTCTCCGGCTCCCTCGACCTCAAGGCCCTGGCCGCCGCGGCCGGCGGCAAGCGCGCCGCGATGGCCGACCCGGCCGCGGCGGAACGCAGCACGGGCTACGTACGCGGCGGCATCTCACCGCTCGGCCAGCGCAAACGGCTGCGTACGGTCATCGACGCGTCGGCCACCGCGCACGCCACGGTGTGCGTGTCGGCCGGACGCCGCGGGCTGGAGGTCGAGCTGGCCCCGGCCGACCTCCAGGAGCTGACGCAGGCGACGCTGGCGGCCATCGCCCGCGACTGACGCACGGGCCTGCGGGCGGCGCGGCGAGGAGCGCCCCGTACGCCCGCGCGGCTGGATGCGTCCCGTACGCCCCGGCCGTCACGGTGCAGAGCCTTTACGCCTCCCGCTTCCTCCGCTACGACCCGTAGAGGAGGTACGCCATGTCGAAGAAGACCCGCAAGCGGAAGTGGCGCATCAGGAAGGGCAAGGCCAATCACGGGCGGCGGCCCGCCTGAGTGACCGGGGCGGGCCCGTGTGCGCGGGCCCGTTCCGGACCGGGCCGCCGCGGAGCCCGCCCTGTGGCCCGGCCCGTCCGCCGTCCGACGCCCGTCAGCCGTCCGAGGACGACGGCGCGGGCGGTGGCGGCGGTGCCTGATGCGGCCCGGTGGCCCAGTCCGGCTCCGGCGGTTCCGGGTCGCGGGGGCCGAAGAGACCCGTCAGCAGCAGGTGGGTGACCATGGCGGCGACCGGCCAGGCGAGCAGCGCGCCCTTGGCCTGGAGACGCAGCGGCGCGTCGAAGGTGACGCCCTTGCCGACCTCGGCGGCCCGCGCGACCAGGTCCGACGTCGGGCCCAGCACCATGCCGAGCCGCCAGGCCACCACGGAACCGAGCAGTCCGCCCACCGTCAGCGCCACCACCAGCGGGATGCCGCCGCCCTTGCGGTAGAGGAAGGCCGCCGCCGCGCACAGCACCCCGAAACCGAGGGCCAGCAGGACGAACGTGCCGTCCCCGCCGATGGACTCCTCGCCCTCGCTGTTCTTCAGGTAGACATTGCCGCGGGCGTCCGCGATCAGCGGGACGTGCGGTGCCAGCCACGCCCACAGGGCGCCCAGCAGCGCGCCGCACACCGTCACCACGAGTGCGATCAGCGCCGCCTCGCGCAGTTCACGACGGAACGCGGCCCGGTCCTGCACGGCGGTCCCCTCGGTGGTCGGATCGGCGGCCGACGCCCCGGCCGCGCCGGCCCAGGGGTCGTACGAACGCCCGGGCGGCCGGTCGTCGTGCGGCCGGCCGTGGGACGGCTGATCGTTGGGCGGCTGGTCGTCGGGCGGCGTCTGTGGTGCGGTCACCCCGTCATCGTGCCAGGTGGGCACGGTGCGGCCGTCGGCAGGACGGTGCCACGTCCGGTTCCCGCCGGTCGGCCCGGTGCCGCCGGGCCTGTCACCGTACGGCCGCCCGGCGGTACGCCCAGGTCGCCACGGCCAGCGACAGGACGCCGACGGCCGCACAGACGCCCAGGTCCACGGCGACCACCAGCCAGTCGGGGCGGGCGTCGAAGCCGCGCGCCAGAGCCTCGACGCCGTACGTCGACGGCAGCAGGTCGCGCGCGTACGAGATCGGCGCGGGCAGCCGGGAGGCCGGCAGCACGCCCAGCAGCAGGGCCGCGGACATGCCCAACTGGCCGCAGAGCGTGGCCAGTTCCGGACGCGGCGCGAGCAGGCCGAGCGCGGCGCCGAGCCCGGCGAGGGCCGCCCCGGCCAGCGGGATGACCGCGATCAGCACCCACAGGTTCGTCATCGGCAGCTGGAACAGCAGACAGCCGGTCACGGCCGTGACCACCGTCCCCGGCGCGGTGAACGAGGCGTACGCGGCGGCCGCGCCGAGCACCACGGCGGCGGGCGGCACCGGCAGCGTGGCGTAGTGGTCGAGCCCGCCGCCGGCGCGCAGCTGCCCGAAGTACTGGGCCAGCAGGTTCAGCGCCACGAACGCCACGACCAGCACGCTGGAGCCGGCCACGACGGCCCGCGCGGCATCGCCGCCGTCGACCACCCCGCGCATCAGGACCATGATCCCGACGGACTGGAAGGTGGCCACGAACAGCAGCGGGATGCGGGCGACCCGGGCCCGCGACAGCTGGGCCCGGTAGACGGCGCCCAGCGCGGGCAGCAGGCGCGCCCGGGGCGCCAGCGGTGCGGCGGCCGTGCCGTCCGGGTCCGGCCATCCGGGCGCGCCCTCCGGCCCGGCGTCGGTCCCGGCCACGGCCGCGCTCCGCGCCACCGTCTCCGCCGCCGCGTCCGCCTCGGCGGGAACCACACTCACGCCTTCACCAAGCCTTCCTCCGTACGGCCCCCCAGCGCGAGATACACATCTTCCAGGCTCGGCGTCGCGAGCGTGAAGTCGTCCAGCGCGGCGAAGGCCGGCCCCGCCGTCACGGCGGCCACCGCCTCGCGCGCCCGGTCCGGCGGCAGCCGCAGCGTCCAGCGCCGCCCGTGGGCCCGCGCGGCCTCGCCGAGGGCGGCCACCTCGGGTACGTCCAGCGGCGCCCGGTCCCGCCACACCAGCTCCAGCCGGACCTCTTCGCCCACCAGATCCTTCAGCCCGCCGGGCGTGTCGCAGGCGATGACCCGGCCGCGGTCGATCACCGCGACCCGGTCCAGGACGCTCTCCGCCTCGATGACGTTGTGCGTCACGAGCAGCACGGTGGCGCCGCGCTCGGCCCGGCGGCGGTCCACGGCGGCCCACACGGCGCGGCGCGCCACGGGGTCCATGCCGGTGGTCGGCTCGTCCAGGACCAGCAGCGGACGCTCGCCCACGAGTACGGCGGCGAAGCAGGCGAGGCGGCGCTGGCCGCCGGAAAGGCGCTTGAGCGGACGTCCGGCGATGTCGCCGAGCCCCAGCTCCGCCACGACCGCGTCCCGCTCCGCGCGCGCGTCCCGCGCGGTCAGGCCGCGCAGGCGGCCGGTGGTCTCCACGGCCAGCGCGACGGTCATCTCGTCCAGGGCGGTCGACTCCTGGCCGAGGTATCCGAGCAGGCGCGCGGCGCGCTCCGGATAGCGGACGAGGTCGTGCCCCAGAACGGTGACGCGGCCGGAATCCGGGCGCAGCAGGCCGGTGAGCTGCCGGACCAGGGTCGACTTGCCGGCCCCGTTCGGGCCCAGCAGCCCGAAGATCTCTCCGCGCCGTACGTCCAGGTTGATGCCGTCACTGGCCCGCACGGCCGGCGCGCCCGCCGCTCCCCGTCGCCCGCGCACCGCGGGGTACGTCTTGACCAGGTCCCGCACGGCACACACCAGCTCACCGCGCTCCACCCGCTTCGCACCCGTCCTCACGACCCACGAGCCTACGCGGTTCCACGGCCCCCACCGCCCTCGACCCCTGGGTGACGCCCTGGGGCACGGGGCGGGGGCCCGCCAGGTGGGGGTGCGGTGCGCTGCGCGGCCTGTCCGGTGGGGGTGCGCGTCCTGCGCATCAGGGCCGGTGGGAGGGGCCCCGAGCCACAACGAAACCGAATGCGCCCGCGCGACAGCGCATGCGCAAGGCCCACAACCCCACCGCGCTCAGCGGCACGGCCCCTACTCCCCCACCGGAACCTCCGCCGCAGTCCGCACATCCACCTCCCGCCAGAACCCGGCCCGAATCGCATAGCGATCATGCTCGTCGATCTGGTCGTCCTTATGGGCGAGCAGCCCGAAGCGCGCCGCGTAGCGGAGGAGTTCACCGTCGATGCGGTGGGGAATACGGGGGTACTCCGTAGAGATCTGCTGGAGGTGGGCGGCGTCGGACAGCCGCTCCGTCCAGCGGCGGGCGAAGACCTGGCCCACTTCGAAGGGGTCGCCACTGACCGCCGTGATGTCCTCCTCGCGGTCCGCCCAGCGCTGCTCCGCGCTGGTGAGCTGGGCCAGCGTCGGCAGGGACGCGGTTTCGGGGGGCTCGCCCACGGGGCCGCCGCGCTCGACCCAGCCCTTGTCGGAGGACCAGCGCAGCGTCGCGCTGGGTACGGGCGCCGGGACCGGGGAGGTTCCGCCGGGCCCGGCGGAGGGGCCGCGGTTCAGGTCGGCGAGGTCCTTCGGGGTGGGGACCGGGGTGCCCCGGCCGCCCGGCGTGCCGCCCTCGTCCCGTTCGGCCGTGCCCGGACGGGCGCACGCTCCGGTATCCGCCCGCTCGGCGGGCGAAGGCGCCGACGCGGGCCGCACCGCCCCGTTCGTACCGTTGCGTTCGTGACCATCACCCCGCTCCGCCTCACACGCCGCGGCCGCGGCCGTCGCGGCGGACGCGGCCGCGGCGACGGCGGACTCGGGCAGCGGGGCCGAGAGGATCGCGGCGATCTCCGGCCGCGGTACGGGCGGCGGCGCGCACGGCCCGCCGAGTTCCTTCAGGCGTACGGCGCGGGTGATCCACGCCCGGTCCAGCACCCGCCGTTCGTCGGCCTCGGCGACCAGGTCCTCGGACTGGTTGTAGTCGCCGTCCGCGGCCTGGACGGCCCACAGGTGCACGGCGACGCCGTGTTCCTTGGCCGACATCAGGCCGGGCAGCAGGTCGCCGTCGCCGGTGACGAGCACGATGTCGGAGCAGGCGCGGTTGCGGGCCAGCTCGGTCAACTCCGCGTGCATCGCGGCGTCCACGCCCTTCTGGGCCCAGCGGCCGTCGCTGCGGGTCAGCGCGCCGAGCCGGACGGTGACCCGGGACATCACGCGCAGTCGCCGGTGCTCGGGCTGCGGTACGCGGTCGGGTGCGCCGTCGAACCAGTAGATGCGCAGCAACGGCCGTTCCGTATCGGCCTCGGCGCGCTGTCTCAGGCCCTGGATCAGTTCGGCGTGATCGACGGAGATCCGGGACCGGGTGGGCTCCCCGGCGAGCAGGCTCGCGGCGGCGCCCAGCAAATATCCGGCGTCCACCAGGACGACGCAGCGATCCACGTTCCACCCTCTTCCCTGAGGTGCTGAAGTCGGACGCCCCCCGGCTCGGCCTGTGGCACGAGGTTTTTCCTACGGCTTTCCTTCGAGTCTGCCCGACCGTGCGGGGGTTAACTGCCGGAACTCGATCATCGGCGTGGCGGATTCGGCGCCGATGCCGAACACACCACGTGGTGCACCCTATTACTGACGGTAATTGTCCGAAATGCGTCCCTCAACGCCGCGTGTAAGCCTGGTCACGGCCCCGGTCCCAGAATCCCCCTCAGGAGGCACGATCATGGCCAAGAACAAGAATCGCGACCGCAGTCAGCAACAGAAGGGCGCGCAGGACGCCGAGCGTGGCCGCCAGGACGCCGAGAGGTCGGCCATGGAGGCCCAGGCGTCGGCACAGGCGGCCGAGGCGACCCCGAACGATGTTGCCCGTAAGCACCAGCGGCGTTTTGGTCACAACTGACCGCCCCCGCACAGCAGTAGAGGGGCGCACCCGTTCGGGGTGCGCCCCTCTCGCGCTCCGTCCGCCGTTCACCGGCGGCAGGCGTCAGTCCGTGAAGCCGTGCCGCTCGTGGGCCGCGGCGAAGTAGCGGGGCTGCGTCAGGTCGGACGCCTTGGTCCGGCGCGCCGGGCGCCCCTCGCTGACGATGTCGTACGCGGCCTGGACGTGCCGTACCCGGTCGGCCATGCCCATGCCGGGGAAGTAGGCGGCCAGTCCGCGGCGGGCCTGCTGCGGCGAGAGGTGGACGTCCCTCAGGAGGAAGACGGCCTTGCTGATCACTGCTGCGTTCATGACGAAACCATCCCTCACGCGAACGATCGGTGCACTGGGCACGCTACTCGCGTAGATACCCGGTTTGCGTCATGGGCTTCCGTGGGTTGGGCAAATTTGTTTCTGGGTTGAATAAAAAGCGGCCGCAGGGCGCCGTGCGGCCGGGCGCACGGCGCCTACGGGTACGCGCCGGGGCCGGGGCGCTCGCGCCCCGGCCCCGGTCACCGGCTCAGCCCGCCAGGCAGGACGGGCCCAGCAGCACCTTCAGGTCGCCGAAGAGCGACGGGTCGGGTGTCACCCGGTGCCGGTCCAGCCGGAGCACCGTGGTCTTCCGCGCCCCCAGGAGCTTGATCCGCACCTCGGTCCCGCCGCGGTGGCTGGTGAGCACCTCGCCGAGCTTCTCGACCAGCGGCGGGGTGACCTTGACCGTGGGGATCGTGATCGTCACGGGGGCGTTGGCGCCGGCCTCGGACAGGTCGGGGACCATCATCTCCATGGCGACCAGCCGCGGGATGTCCTCGCGCTTGTCCAGGCGCCCCTTGACGAAGACCACGGTGTCCTCGACGAGTTGGGTGGACACCAGCTGGTACGTCGCCGGGAAGAACATGCACTCGATGGAGCCGGCCAGGTCCTCGACCGTGGCGATGGCCCACGCGTTGCCCTGCTTGGTCATCTTGCGCTGGAGGCCCGAGATGATGCCGCCGATGGTGACGATCGAGCCGTCCGAGTAGTCGCCGCCGGTCAGCTGGGAGATCGCCGCGTCCGCCTTGTCGGACAGCACGTGCTCCAGACCGAACAGCGGGTGGTCGGAAACGTACAGACCGAGCATCTCCCGCTCCTGCGCGAGCAGATACGTCTTGTCCCACTCCACGTCGGAGAACTCGACGTCGAGGCCGAAGCCGGGACCGTCGTCGGAGCTGTCGTCGCCCATGCCGCCGAAGAGGTCGAACTGCCCCTCGGCCTCCTTGCGCTTGACCTGCACCACGTTGTCGATCATGGCTTCGTAGTGCGCGGTCAGGCCCTTGCGGGTGTGCCCCATCTCGTCGAACGCGCCCGCCTTGATCAGCGATTCGGTGGTGCGCTTGTTGCAGACGACCGCGTCGACCTTGTCGAGGTAGTCGGGGAAGGAGGCGTACTTCCCCTTGGCCTTGCGGCAGCGGATGATCGAGTCGACGACGTTCTGGCCGACGTTGCGGACGGCGGTCAGACCGAAGAGGATCACGTCGTCGCCCTGGGCGGCGAAGTTCGCCAGCGACTCGTTCACGTTCGGCGGGAGCACCTTGATGCCCATGCGGCGGCACTCGTTCAGGTAGACCGCCGACTTGTCCTTGTCGTCGCGCACCGAGGTGAGCAGCGCGGACATGTACTCCGCCGGGTAGTTCGCCTTCAGGTAGGCGGTCCAGTACGTGACGAGTCCGTACGCGGAGGAGTGGGCCTTGTTGAACGCGTAGCCGGCGAAGGGGACCAGCACGTCCCACAGGGCCTGGATCGCCTCGTCGCTGAAGCCGTTCTTGCGGGCGCCCGCCTGGAAGAGGACGAAGTTCTTCTCCAGCTCCTCGGGCTTCTTCTTGCCCATCACGCGGCGCAGGACGTCCGCCTCGCCGAGGCTGTACCCGGCGACGATCTGGGCGGCCTTCTGGACCTGCTCCTGGTAGACGATCAGGCCGTAGGTGAGGCCCAGGACCTCCTTGAGCGGCTCCTCCAGCTCCGGGTGGATCGGGGTGATCTCCTGGCGGCCGTTCTTCCGCTCCGCGTAGTTGATGTGCGAGTTCATGCCCATCGGGCCCGGGCGGTACAGGGCCGATACGGCGGAGATGTCCTCGAAGTTGTCGGGCTGCATCTGGCGCAGCAGCGAACGCATCGGGCCGCCGTCGAACTGGAAGACGCCGAGGGTGTCACCGCGGCAGAGCAGTTCGTACGTCTTCGGGTCGTCGAGCGGGATCTCCAGGAGATCCAGCGTGACGCCCTTGTTGGCCTCCACCATCTTGCGGGCGTCGTCCATGATGGTGAGGTTGCGCAGGCCCAGGAAGTCCATCTTGAGCAGGCCGAGCGACTCGCACTGCGGGTAGTCCCACTGCGTGATGGTGACCCCGTCGGTGTGCCGCACCCAGACGGGGGCGTGGTCGACGATCGGCTCGCTGGACATGATCACGCCGGCCGCGTGCACACCCATCTGCCGGACCAGGCCCTCGACGCCCTTGGCGGTGTCGATGACCTTCTTCACGTCCGGTTCGTTCTCGTACATCGCCCGCACCTCGCCCGCCTCCGAGTAGCGGGGGTGCTGCGGGTTGGTGATGCCGTCCAGGTCGATGCCCTTGCCGAGGACGTCGGCGGGCATGGCCTTGGTGATCCGGTCGCCCATCGCGTACGGATAGCCCAGCACGCGCGCGGAGTCCTTGATGGCGTTCTTCGCCTTGATCTTGCCGTACGTACCGATCATGGCGACCTTGTCCTCGCCGTACTTCTCGGTGACGTACCGGATCACCTCGACGCGCCTGCGCTCGTCGAAGTCGATGTCGACATCGGGCATCGAGACGCGCTCGGGGTTGAGGAACCGCTCGAAGATCAGACCGTGCGTGACCGGGTCGAGGTCGGTGATGCCCATCGCGTACGCGACGATCGAGCCGGCCGCGGAGCCACGGCCCGGGCCCACCGCGATGCCGTTGCGCTTGGCCCACATGATGAAGTCGGCGACCACGAGGAAGTAGCCCGGGAACCCCATCTGGATGATGACGTCCATCTCGTACTCGGCCTGCTTCTGCCGGTCCTCCGGAACGCCGCCCGGGTAGCGGCGCTCCATGCCGCGCCGCACCTCCTCCTGGAACCAGGTGACCTCGGTGTACCCCTCCGGGATGTCGAACTTCGGCATCAGGTCGCGCTTCTCGAACATGCCGGTGGTGTCGACCTGCTCGGCGACCAGGAGGGTGTTGCGGCAGCCCTCCTGCCAGGCGTCCGAGGAGTCGATGGCGTACATCTCCTCCGTGGACTTCAGGTAGTAACCGGTGCCGTCGAACTTGAAGCGGTCGGGGTCGGTGAGGTTCTTGCCGGTCTGGATGCACAGCAGGGCGTCGTGGGCGGTCGCCTCGTGCGCGTAGGTGTAGTGGGAGTCGTTGGTGACCAGCGGCGGGATGCCGAGCTTCTTGCCGATCTCCAGCAGATCGTCGCGGACCCGGCGCTCGATCTCGATGCCGTGGTCCATCAGCTCCAGGAAGTAACGGTCCTTGCCGAAGATGTCCTGGTACTCGGAGGCCGCCTTCAGGGCCTCGTCGAACTGGCCGAGGCGCAGCCGGGTCTGCAGCTCACCGGAGGGGCAGCCGGTGGAGGCGATCAGGCCCTCGGACCACTGGGAGATCGTCTCCTTGTCCATCCGGGGCCACTTCTGCAGCCAGCCTTCCTTGTACGCGTCGGAGGAGAGCTTGAAGAGGTTGTGCAGCCCGGTCTTGTTCGCCGCCCAGATCGTCTTGTGCGTGTAACCACCGGAACCGGAGACGTCGTCGCGCTTCTGGTGCGGCTGGCCCCACTGGATCTTGCGCTTGGTACGCCGCGACTCGGGTGCCACATACGCCTCGATGCCGATGATCGGCGTGATGCCGGCCTTCTCGGCGGAGTGGAAGAAGTCGTAGGCGCCGTGGAGGTTGCCGTGGTCGGACATGGCGATATGCGTCATGCCCATCTCCTTGCACGCCTCGAACATGTCCTTCAGCCGCGCGGCACCGTCCAGCAGCGAGTACTGGGTGTGCACGTGCAGATGCGTGAAGGGCGGCTTGGCCACGGTGGGAGACCTCCGGACGGGGAGCGGCTGGGAAAGCAGGACGGTCTCGAAGTCTACGACCCTCCACCGACAACGCGGGGAACGAGAGGGGGAGCGCGCAGCGCCCCCCACAGAGGCGGTGGCCGGGCGGCGCGCAGCACCTCCCTGAGGGCGGCGGGCGGGCACCGATGGGTAGCCTCGGCCGTTGGAAGAGGCGGCACACCCGTCCGCACCACTTGCCCAGGAGGCCCAACGCGATGTCGTCCCAGCACGTCCCGGCGCCGGACGCCGATCGGCGCGGCGAGGAGATCCTCGCCGTCTTCGACACCGCCTTCGGGCAGCTGCTCGCCGCCGACCCGGCCGCCTTCCGCGTCAAATTCCGGAAGATGGCCGCGTCCGCCTTCGCCTTCTACCGGGGCACGGCCTGCCTCTTCTACCACGACCTCCAGGAGCAGGGCGGCGCGGGCACCGGCCCGTACGAGGACGACCGCACCGGCCAGGTGTGGATCCACGGCGATCTGCACGCCGAGAACTTCGGCACGTACATGGACGCCACCGGCCGGCTGATCTTCAACGTCAACGACTTCGACGAGGCGTACGTGGGCCCCTTCACCTGGGACCTGAAGCGCTTCGCCGCCTCGGTGGCCCTGATCGGCTACGCCAAGGCGCTCAGCGACGAGCAGATCGGCGAGCTGGTGGGGATCTACGCCACCGCCTACCGCGAGCGCATCCACGCCCTGGCCACCGGCGCCAAGGACGACGACGTGCCGCCGTTCACCCTGGACACGGCCGAGGGCCCGCTGCTGGGCGCGCTGCGCATGGCCCGCTCGCTGACCCGCTTCGGCCTGCTGGACTCGATGACCGAGATCCGCGACTTCGAGCGCCGCTTCACCGACGGCAGCGGCACGGTCGAGCTGGACTCGGCGACCCGCTACAAGGTCCTGGCGGCGTTCGACGGCTATCTGGAGACGCTGCCCGAGTCCAGCCTGACCCGTCCGGACTCCTACCGGGTCAAGGACGTGGTGGGGCGCCGCGGCATCGGCATCGGCTCGGCGGGCCTGCCCTCGTACAACATCCTGCTGGAGGGCAACAGCGACGCCCTGGAGAACGACGTCGTGATCTACATGAAGCAGGCGCAGACCCCGGCGGTCTCCCGGCACCTCACCGACCCGCGGGTGCGCGGCTACTTCCAGCACGAGGGCCACCGCACGGTGATCTCGCAGCGCGCCCTCCAGGACCACGCCGACCCGTGGCTGGGCTGGACCGAGCTGGACGGCGCCGGCCAGCTCGTCGCCGAGATCTCGCCGTACGCGGTCGACCTGGACTGGTCGGACATCGACGACCCGGCGGAGATCGCGGCGGTCGTCGCGGACCTGGGCCGGGCCACCGCGACGATGCACGCCGCCGCGGACGACGAGAGCGGCCACTCCCTGGTGCCGTTCTCCACCGAGCGCGCCATCGACGCGGCCATCGCCGCCGACGAGGAGGGCTTCGGCCGGCTCCTGGTGGACTTCGCGCACGCGTACGGGGCCCGGGCCCGCGCCGATCACCAGATCTTCGTGGACCTCTTCCGCAACGGCCGCATCCCCGGTCTGTGACCCCGGCCACGGGCTGTACGCGCGAGGGGCGGCGGGGCGGCGACGTGTTCGCGCCTCTTAGTCCACACTTACCGCGGGCCGTGGCAGACTCGCTGCAATGGACATCTCGGCGGCACACCTGCGGGCACTGCGCGCAGCGCTCTTCACGGCGCTGTGCGTGACGCTGTCCGCCGCGGGTCATGTGCTGCTGTCCCGGATGCCGCTGCCGCTGACCGTCGTCGCCGCCCTCTCGGCCGCCGTCTTCGCGGTGTCGTACGCGCTGGCCGGCCGGGAGCGCGGCTTCTGGCGGATCGCCGCGCTGCTCGTGCCGCTGGAGCTGGCCGCCGACACGGTCTTCAGCGCCGGTCAGCACACCTGTTACGGGCGGGCCGGCGGGCCGGTCACCGGTCCGCTGCGGTCGCTGGGCGTGGACCTGCTGTGCGGCGGCGGCAGCGTGGGCACCCCGCTGGCGCACCTGTCCGGTGATGATCCGGCGCCCGTCTCGGCCTGGCTGCTGCTGCTCGCCGCGCACGTCGCGGTGGGGCTGCTCGCGGCGGCCTGGCTGCGGCGGGGCGAGGCGGCGCTGGCCCAGCTGCTGGGTGCGGTGACCGCGTTCGCGTTCCGGCCGCTGCTGCTGGCGGTGGCGGTCGTCCGGGCACTGCCCGTGCCGCACCGCCCGGCCGCCCGGCCCGCGCGTACGGAGCCGGTCCCGCGGGCCGTCCCCCTCCTCGTGCACTGCGTCGTACGGCGTGGACCGCCCTGTTCCCTCGCCGCGTAGCCTGCGGGCCGCGGCGTTTCGGACAGGTACCCGTTCACACCTTTTCCAGGAGCAGGACAGTCATGAGCAACCGCAACAGCCAGGCCAACAAGCAGGCAGCCCGGGAGCGGCTGCGCGCCGAGCGCGAGCGGCAGAAGAAGAAGGAGAAGGTCCGCCGGCAGCTGACCGTCGGCGGCGCGATCGTCGCCGTGCTGGCCATCGCGGGCGGCATCGGTGTCGCCGTGGCCAACTCGGACGGCGGGGACTCCGGCGACGGCGGCGACAAGTGGGCCGCGGCCCAGAAGGCCAAGCTGGTCCAGCCGGCCAACTCCTCCGGCAAGAACGGCACGGAGATCGTCATCGGCAAGAAGGACGCGAAGCACACGCTGTCCCTCTTCGAGGACGCCCGCTGCCCCGGCTGCGCCGCCTTCGAGCAGAAGGTGGGCGAGACCATCCAGAAGGACATCAAGGCCGGCAAGTACAAGGCCTCCATCCACCTGGGCACCTTCCTGGACAACAACCTCCGGGGCACCGGCTCCAAGAACGCGCTCAGCGCGATGGGGGCCGCGCTCAACGTGAGCCCCGACGCGTTCCTGAAGTACAAGGAAGCGCTGTTCTCGAAGGAGTACCACCCCGAGGAGACCGGTCCGGACAAGTTCGCCGACAACGACTACCTGCTCAAGGTGGCCGACACGGTGCCGGACCTGAAGGGCAACACGAAGTTCCAGAGCGCCGTGAAGGCCGGTACGTACAACCGCTGGGCGCTGGAGATGTCGGAGAACTTCAACACCTTCAAGGACGTCAAGGCCACGCCGACGGTGAAGCTGGACGACACGGTGCTGGGCACCGACGGCGCGAACGGCAAGGTCGCCCCGGCCTCGCCGGAAGCGTTCAACGCGGATGTCGACAAGGCCATGAAGGGCTGACCGGGGCTCCTCGACGGCCCCTGGCCGGGGCTTCGGCGAACGGCTCCCGCGGCCGGCGTGCGTACCGCGCGCCGGCCGCCGCCGTACGCCGTGGCCGAAGATCCGCCGATGCCAAATCTTGACCCGGCGAATCGCCGTGCTCATGGCAGACTCCGGGCATGGAGCGGACCGGGGCACGGCCGGGGGCGCCGTCCGGCGGACAACTGCGCGCGGTGCGCGCCGCGTCGTTCACCGCGCTGTGCGTGACCCTGGCCGCCTCCTCGCACGTTCTGCTCTCCCGTACCCCGGTGGCCCTGTCCACACTCGTCCCGGTCGCCGCCGTGGTGTTCGCGCTCGCGTACGCACCGGCCGGCCGGCAGCGCGGCTTCCGGCACATCGCCGGGCTCCTCGTCCCCGTCGAGCTGGCCGCCGACACCGTCTTCACCACCGGACAGCACGCCTGCTACGGGCAGGCCGGCGGCCCGGTCACCGGACCGCTCCACTCGGTCGGCGTAGCTCTGCTGTGCAGTGGCGGTGGGCTGGGCACGCCGCTCGCCCGGCACGGGGGCGCCTCCCATGCCCTTCGGACTCTGGGGGAGGCCCACCCGGGCCTGCCCGTGCCGCCGGCCGGTTCGGCGATGATCCCCTGGCTGCTGCTCGTCGCGCACATCGCCGTCGGGCTGCTCGCCGCGGTCTGGCTGTGGCGCGGTGAGGCCGCGCTGGAGCGGCTGCTGCGCGCCGTACCGGCCTTCGCGTTCCGGCCGCTGCTGCTCGCGACCGCCACGTCCGCCGTCGGCCCCTTCGCGCTCTGCCGCCGGGTACGGCCCGTTCACCCTCTCCCCCGGCTCCGGCCGCTCCCCCGGCTCGGGCACTGCGTCGTACGGCGCGGTCCGCCCCGGCCCGTGGCCGCCGCGTACTGAAGGCGGCGCACCACGGCACGTACCAAGACGATCGGGACAGGGAGTCGGGAAACACCATGAGCGACCGCGACAGCCAGACGAGCAAGCAGGCGGCCCGTGAGCGCATCCGCGCCGAGCGCGAGCGGCAGAAGAAGAAGGAGAAGGTCCGCCGGCAACTGATCGTGGCGGCCTCGGTGGTGGGTGTGCTCGTCGTCGCCGGCGGTATCGGCTTCGGCATCATGAAGGCGAACGAGCCCACCGGGTGGGAGGCGGCCAAGGAGGCCGATCTGGTCAAACCCGCGCACACCAGCGGCAAGAACGGCACCGAGATCGTCATCGGCAAGCCGGAGGCGAAGGAGACCCTGGAGGTCTTCGAGGACATCCGCTGTCCGGCCTGTGCGAGCTTCGAGCAGAGCGCGGGCCCGGCCCTCCTGAAGGGCATGGAGGACGGCCGCTACAAGATCCGCTTCACCATGTACACGTTCATCGACGGCGGGCAGGGCGGTGAGGGCTCCAAGAACGCGCTCAGCGCGCTCGGCGCGGCCCTGAACGTCGGCCCGGAGGCGTTCCTCAAGTACAAGACCGCGCTGTACGCCGAGAAGAACCACCCCGAGGAGACCGACGACGCGTACGCCAAGGACGCGAAGCTGCTCGCGGTGGCCGACCAGGTGCCCGAGCTGAAGAACAACGAGAAGTTCCGGGCGGCGGTGCAGAACGGCACGTACGACCGGTGGACGATGGAGATGACGGCGCTCTTCGGCCGCAAGGGCGTGACCGGCACCCCGGCGTTCCTGCACGGCGACAAGAAGCTGAAGCTGCCGCCGGTCCCGCAGCAGCAGATGACCAAGCAGCAGTACTACGAACTCGCCACGGCCAACTTCAACAAGATGATCGACGACGAGTTCGGTCCGGCGAAGAAGTAGGCACGGGGGCCGGCACCGGTCCGGCGGACGGCGGTTTACGGGAGGGCGAACTTCGTGCAGAAGCCCTCCCGTAGGTCCTTACCCGACAGTATGGTGATCGGCCGTGACCGATCATGACCAGATTTCACGTCGCACCGCCGTTACGGCCGCAGCCGCCTCCGCCGCTCTGCTGCCCTTGGCTGCCGTGGGCCCCGCCCGCGCCGCCCAGACCCGCACGAGCAGCGCACCGCAGACCTTCCAGCACGGCGTGGCCTCCGGCGACCCGCTCCCGGACGGCGTCCTGCTGTGGACCCGCGTCACCCCCGAGCCCGGGGCGGTGCCCGGCTCCGGCCGGGGCGCGGACACCACGGTGGGCTGGGAGGTGGCGACGGGCCGGGACTTCGGCTCGGTGGTCGCGCGGGGAACCGCGACCACCACGGCTGCGGCCGACCACACCGTCAAGGCCGACATACGCGGGCTGTCCCCCGCCACCACCTACTACTACCGCTTCACCGCCGGGGGCGCCCACTCACCCGTCGGCCGCACCCGCACCGCTCCGGCCCGCGACGCCAAGGCCCCCAACATCCGCTTCGGCGTGGTCTCCTGCGCCAACTGGGAGGCGGGCTACTTCTCCGCGTACCGGCACCTCGCGGCCCGCCGCGACCTGGACGCGGTGCTGCACCTCGGCGACTACCTCTACGAGTACGCGACCGGCGGCTTCCCCGGCCCGGACGGCGTCGTACGGCAGCACTCCCCCACCCACGAGATCATCACGCTCGCCGACTACCGCACCCGGCACGGCGTCCACAAGACCGACCCCGACCTCCAGGCCCTGCACGCCGCGCATCCGATGATCGCGATCTGGGACGACCACGAGTTCGCCGACAACGCCTGGTCGGGCGGCGCCGTGAACCACACCCCGGGCACCGAGGGCGACTGGGCGGCGCGGATGGCCGCCGCCAAGCGCGCCTACTTCGAGTGGATGCCGGTACGGACCTCCACGGCGGGCACCACCTACCGCCGGCTGCGCTTCGGCAAGCTGGCCGATCTGCACCTGCTCGACCTGCGGTCGTTCCGCGACGAGCAGGCCAAACCGGGCAGCGGCAAGGTGGACGACCCGTTCCGCTCGCTCACCGGGCGGGCCCAGCTGGACTGGCTCAAGGCCGGGCTGGAGCGCTCCGACACCGCCTGGCGGCTGGTCGGCACCTCCGTGATGATCTCCCAGGTCGCCTTCGGGTCCGTACCGGCCCACCTGCTGGCGCCGCTCGCCGAGCTGCTCGGCCTGCCCAAGGAGGGGCTGGCGGTCAACACCGACCAGTGGGACGGCTACACCGACGACCGGCGCGAACTGCTGGAACACCTGCGCGACCGCGGGATCGGCAACACCGTCTTCCTGACCGGCGACATCCACATGGCCTGGGCGAACGAGGTGCCGGTGAAGGCCGCGACCTACCCGGCCACACCGCCGGTCGCCACCGAGTTCGTGGTCACCTCGGTCACCTCCGACAACGTGGACGACTTCCTGCACGTCGCCCCGCACACCGTCTCGCTGGCCGGCGTCGCCGCCGTCCGGGCCGCCAACCGCCACGTGAAGTGGCTGGACATGGACTCGCACGGCTACGGCGTCCTGGACGTGACCGCCGAGCGCACACAGATGGACTACTTCACCATCTCCGACCGGAGCGACCCGCACGCCACCACCGCGCCGGCGCGCTCGTACCGGACCCTCTCCGGGACCCAGCGGGTGGAGCGCGCCGGCCGGCCGGTGGGCTGATCCCGCCGACGCCCCGTTCTACAGCGAGTCGAGGAAGCCGAGAGCGACCTTCCAGGCGCTCTCGGCCGCCTCCTCGTCGTAATCCGGCAGGTCCGGATCGGTGAACAGGTGACCGGCGCCGGGGTAGCGGTAGACCTCCACGTCCGCGCCGGCCCGGCCCATGCGCAGGTACCAGGCGTTGAGCCAGTCGTGCGGCTCGAACGGGTCCGGGTCCGCGACGTGCAGCTGCACGGGCAGCTCGTCGACCGCCGCGTCGTCGGTGAGGTCCGAGGTGCCGTGCATCAGCAGCAGGCCGCGCGCCTTGTCGTCGGCCAGGGCCAGATTCTGGGCGACCGCGCCGCCGAAGGAGAAGCCCGCGTACACCACGCCCCGGTCGGAGTACGGCGCCGCGGCGGTCACCGCGCGGCGCAGCAGCTCGTCCTTGCCGATCTCGTCCTTGATCACCACGCCGTCCTCGACGGTGCCGGCGGTCCGCCCGTCGAAGAGGTCCGGGACGACGACCTCGTGTCCGGCCCCGCGCAGCCGGTCGGCGGCGGCGTGCACCGCGGGCCGCAGGCCGCACACCGAGTGGAACAGGACGACCGTCGAGGGTTTCGCGGACGGCGCGGACGGCGAGGCGGGCGAAGAGGCCACTGGATTCACTTCCCTGTCGTTGGATCGCACTTCCACCATCGTGCCAGTTACGGTCAGTAGGTAACGGCACGAAGCTGATCACACTAGGAGGACCGGAGTGTCCATGGAGGACGTGCTTCGTCCGCTCATCGTCGTAGGCGGCTCCATAGTCGTGACGCTCATCCTGGGCTGGCTGGCCGACCGGGCCCTGCACCGCGCCGACACGGCCCGCCCGGACACGCCGCTGTGGGGCCTGCTGCGGCGCTGCCGCGTCCCCCTGCAGCTGGTCCTGGTGACCGCGCTGCTGCGCGGCTTCTACGACAGAACCGGTCTGAAGTTCATCGAAAACCACGAGGCCGGCCTCGGCCAGATCCTCTCGCTGGTCCTGATCGCGGCCACCGCCTGGCTCGCCATCCGCGCGGCGGCGGCCATCGTGGAGTCCTCGTACTCCCGCTACGCGGCGGGCGCGCGGGACGCCGCCCGGGTGCGCCGCGTCCGTACGCAGGTCACGCTGATCCAGCGGGTGGTCACGGCGATCGTCATCGTCGTCGCCGCGGCCTCGATGCTGCTGACCTTCCCCAAGATGCACACCGTCGGCCAGTCCATGCTGGCCTCGGCCGGGCTGGTGGGCATCGTCGCCGGTGTGGCGGCGCAGTCCACGCTCGGCAACCTCTTCGCCGGCCTCCAGATCGCCTTCGGCGACATGGTCCGCATCGGTGACACGGTGGTCGTGGACAAGGAGTGGGGCACGGTCGAGGAGATCACCCTGACCTTCCTGACCGTACGGACCTGGGACGAGCGGCGGATCACCATGCCGGTGTCGTACTTCACCAGCAAGCCGTTCGAGAACTGGTCGCGCGGCGGCGCGCAGATGACCGGCACGGTCTTCTTCCACCTGGACCACGCCGCGCCGGTGGAGAAGATGCGCGACAAACTCCACGACATCCTGCAGAACAGCGCCGACTGGGACGGCCGCGGCTGGAGCCTGGTGGTCACCGACACCACCCCCACCACGATCCAGGTGCGCGCCCTGGTCACCGCCCGGGACTCGGACGCCATCTGGTCGGTGCGCTGCGAGGTCCGCGAGCGGATGATCGACTGGCTGCGCGCCGAGCACCCGTACGCGCTGCCGCGGGTCGCCACCGCCGTCGCCCCCGGCGGCGCGGAGGACACCACCCGGCCGGCGGACGGGCGGCGGTCGGCCCCGGGGACGCTGGACAAGGGACCGGGCCTGGACAGCTGACGGCCCGCCCTACGGCAGCGGCGCGCCCCGCAGGCTGCGCATGTCCAGCTGGCGCAGCACCCGGTCCACGATCTCCGGGTCGGCGCCCGGCTCGCTGCGCGCCGACAGCACCTCGTGGCGGGCGGCCGAGAGCATCTCGCTCTGGATGCGCTGCACCTTCTTCATGCGCGTGACGCGCTTCTCGAAGTGGTCGCGCCGGTCGTCGTCCACGATGTCCGGCGCGATGCGCGCCCCCATGTCGTACGCGCGCCGGGAGAGCTGCTCGGAGATCTCCTCCGGCAGCTCCTCGACCTCCAGGATCTCCTTGAGCCGCCGCTTGGACGCCTTGATCACCCGCAGCGCCAGCTCCCGCTCCAGCTCTTCCTCGGCGTCCGAGTCGGCCCGTACCCGCAGCTTCTTGACCAGGGTGGGCAGCGACAGGCCCTGGACGACGAGGGTGGAGAGCACCACGGCGAAGGCGATGAAGAGGATCTCGTCACGGGCCGGGAAGTCCGCGCCGCCGTCGATCGTGTACGGGATGGCCAGCGCCAGCGCGACGGACGCCACGCCGCGCATCCCGGACCACCACATGATCAGGGTCTCCCGCCAGCTCATCGGGATGTCCTCGTCGAAGTCCCGGCGCTTGTGCATCCGCTTGGCCAGCCAGGCGGCGGGCAGCAGCCACAGCAGCCGGACGCCCACCACGACCCCCACCACGGCGGCGCCGGCACCGAGCATCTCGCCCCAGCGGCCGGACGCGGCCTTGATGACGTTGTGCAGCTCCAGACCGATCAGCCCGAAGGCGACGCCGGTGACGAGGGTGTCGACGATCTCCCAGAAGGTGTAGCCGGCCAGCCGGCCCATCACGTCGTCGGCGTCCACCGCGTACTCGGCGAGGAACAGCGCGGTGGTGAGCACCGCCAGCACGCCGGAGCCCTCGAACTCCTCGGCGAGGACATACGCGACGAACGGCACCAGCAGGGTCAGACCGATCTGCAGCGTCGGGTCGCCCAGCAGGCCCATCAGCTTGTTGGTGACCCAGCCCAGCACCAGGCCGACCGCTATGGCGACCACCGCGGACAGCACCAGCGAGCCGACCGCGGCGGGCACCGAGAAGGAGCCGCTGACGGCCGCGGCGAGCGCGACGTGGTACAGCACGATCGCGGTGACGTCGTTGAACAGCCCCTCGCCCTCCAGGATGGAGACCATGCGGCGGGGCAGCCCCAGCTTGCCCGCGACGGCGGTCGCGGCGACCGGGTCCGGCGGCGCGACCAGCGCGCCGAGCACCACCGCGGCGGCGATCGGCATGCCGGGCACGACGGCGTGCGCGACGGCGGCGACGGCGGCCGTGGTCGCGAAGACCAGGGCCACCGCCAGCAGGAAGATGGGCCGCAGGTTGGCCGTGAACTGCCGCCAGGAGGTGCGCTGCACGGCGGCGTACAGCAGCGGCGGCAGCACCAGCGGCAGGATGAACTCCGGCGGCACCTCGACGTTCGGGACGAACGGCAGCAGCGCCAGCACCGCGCCCGCCAGCGTCATCAGGACCGGTGACGGCAGGCCCAGCCGGTCGCCGACCGGGACCATGACCACGGCCCCGAGCAGTAGGACGAACATCAGGGCCAGCTGGTCCACGGTGGCGCGCTCCGGGGTCGAAATCGATCACGTTCCGTCCCAAGCCTGCCATGGACCGTGCGAAAACCGCTCGGACGAGCGGTCCGGCCGCTCGGCCGTCCGGCCCTCGGAGAGCCGGTCCCGCGGATCAGGCGCTCTCGGCCCGCACCCGGTCCAGGGCGCGCTGGAGGTCCTCCGGATACGCGCTCTCGAACTCCACCCGGCGCCCGTCGGCCGGGTGCTCGAAGCCCAGCCGCATCGCGTGCAGCCACTGGCGGGTGACGCCGAGCCGCTTGGCGAGCGTCGGGTCCGCGCCGTACGTCAGGTCGCCGACGCACGGGTGGCGGTGCGCGGACATGTGGACGCGGATCTGGTGGGTGCGCCCCGTCTCCAGCTTGATGTCCAGCAGGCTGGCCGCGCGGAACGCCTCGATGAGGTCGTAATGGGTCACCGACGGCTTGCCGTCGGCCGTCACCGCCCACTTGTAGTCGTGCTGCGGATGCCGGCCGATGGGGGCGTCGATCGTGCCGCTGAGCGGGTCCGGGTGGCCCTGCACCAGGGCGTGGTAGCGCTTGTCGACCGTACGCTCCCGGAACTGCTGCTTGAGCAGGGTGTACGCGCGCTCGGACTTGGCCACCACCATCAGGCCGGAGGTGCCGACGTCCAGACGGTGCACGATGCCCTGGCGCTCGGCGGCGCCGGAGGTCGAGATGCGGAAGCCCGCGGCGGCCAGCCCGCCGATGACGGTGGTGCCCGTCCAGCCGGGGCTGGGGTGGGCGGCGACGCCGACCGGCTTGACGATCACCACGATGTCGTCGTCGTCATGGACGATCTCCATGCCCTCCACGGGCTCGGCGACGATCTCCACCGGCGGCGCGGCCTGCGGCATCTCCACTTCCAGCCAGGCGCCGCCGTGCACCCGCTCGGACTTCATGACTTCGGCGCCGTCCACCCGGACCTTCCCGCCGGCCGCCAGCTCGGCGGCCTTCGTACGGGAGAAGCCGAACATGCGGGCCAGCGCGGCGTCGACGCGCTCGCCCTCCAGGCCGTCCGGTACGGGCAGGGTGCGGATCTCGGGAATCGTGCTCACCCCACCGAGTATGGCAGTCCCCGGTGACACTCCCGCCCGGGACCGGGTGCCGGGCGGCCGGTCAGTCCTTGTGGACCGTGCCGTCCGGGTCCAGACCGCGGAAGGACAGGATCACGATCAGGATGCCGCCGCAGACGATCGCCGAGTCGGCGAGGTTGAACACCGCGAAGTGGGTCGGCGCGATGAAGTCCACCACCGCGCCCTCGAAGACACCGGGCGTACGGAAGATCCGGTCGGTCAGGTTGCCGAAGGCGCCGCCCAGCAGCAGGCCGAGCGCGATGGCCCACGGCAGGCTGTAGAGCTTGCGGGCGAGCCGCGCGATCACCACGATCACGATCACCGCGATCAGGGTGAGGAAGATCGTCAGTGCCTCGCCGATCCCGAAGGCGGCACCGCGGTTGCGGATCACCTCCAGGCGCAGCAGCGAGCCGATCACCTCGATCGGCGCGTGGTGCTCCAGCTTCGCGACCACCAGCGCCTTGCTGCCCAGGTCCAGGAGGTAGACGACGGCCGCGACCAGGAGCAGCGCGACGATCCGCCGCTTGCCCCGGCGCGCGGTGGCGCCCGCAGCACCGGCGGTCACCTCTTCCTGCCCCGGCCGCCGCTCCTGCGCCGCGGTGTCGTCGGCGTTCCCCCCGGAACCCGCTACCGCCGCCGCTCCCGGCTCGGAATCCGGCCCGGTTTCCGGCGTACCGGTGATGCGCTCCGCCTCTGCCACGTTGTGAGCCCCTCAGCCCGTCGAGTCCTGCACGCCAGGCCGCCCCCGGCTGACCACGAGGGTACGGCACAGGCGTGCGGACGCCGTCGGTACGGGGGCGGTAGTGCCCGGGTGATTCCCCCGCGCGCGGTGGCCGGCCCGCCGCGCGGGCCGGCCTCCGCTACCGTCGCTCCTGCTTCTGCTTGCACTCCACACACAGCGTCGCCCGGGGGAACGCCTGCATACGGGCCTTGCCGATCGGCTTGCCGCAGTTCTCGCAGAGGCCGTACGTGCCCGCGCCCAGCCGTTCCATCGCGCGTTCGGTCTGCGACAGCATCTCCCGCGCGTTCGACGCCAGCGCCATCTCGTGCTCACGGGTGATGTTCTTGGTACCGGTGTCGGCCTCGTCGCCGGTGCCTTCACCGGAGTCCCGCAT
This sequence comes from Streptomyces sp. NPDC018019, assembly GCF_044327805.1. Classification (NCBI taxonomy): domain Bacteria; kingdom Bacillati; phylum Actinomycetota; class Actinomycetes; order Kitasatosporales; family Streptomycetaceae; genus Streptomyces; species Streptomyces sp. NPDC018019. The sequence continues at coordinate 31,553 of NZ_JBIRGD010000038.1, forward strand.
CAGTCCGGCGAGCGCGCTCTCGGACGCCTCGATCTCCGTACGGAGCCGGGCGACCTCACGGTCCAGCTCGGCGCGGGCCTCGGCCACCTCCTCGGGCGTCCAGGGATCCTCACCGGGCCGTACGGCCAGCTCGCCCGGGTCCGCGGTACGGGCCTTGGGCACCGGGCCGGTCCGGCCGGTCTGTTCCGCCTCGGCGGTCGGTGCCCCGCCCGGAGTCTGCTTCTCCACCACCGTCTTGGCTCCCGTCTTCTTCGCGGGCACCGCCTTCTCGGCAGGTGCGGTCTTCTTCGCCGCCTTCCTGGGCGCGGCCTTCTTCGCCGCGGGCTTGCCGTTCGGAAGGGGGTCCCCGGCCTCCTCCGCCGCCTTCTTCGCCGGCGCCTTCTTCGCCGTTTTCCCGGCCGCCTTCTTGGCCGTTTTCCTGGCCGCCGGCCCGGGCTGCGGCGGCTCCGGCGCCTCGTCCGGGGCGTCCGGGACGGCCTCCGCGCTCATCGCCGCGGCGGCGGACGCCCGCTTGCGGGCCGCGGGCCCTGGTCTCCCGGCCGCGGCCGTTCCGGCATCCGCCGTGCTCTTCTTCGCGGCGGTCTTCTTCGCCACCATGGCCGCGACCCCTTCACGTATGTGATCATGCTCGCGAATCGTGACCGGAACGATAAATCGCCTCAAGGCACGCGGCAACGGGACGCACCGCCCTTTCCCACCCGGTCTCCCCCCGCGGGAGCCCGGTCTGCAACCGTTGTGCCCTCCTGCCCGCCGGGTAATCCGCCCAGCCCACGGCCCGCGCGGACGCCGGCGCCGCCCGCCCGTCGTGCGGGCGCCGACTCCCGCGCCCTGCGTATCGCCATTCGGGTCACGCCCTCGGCGCCCGCTACCTCAGTCGGCGCAGCCCGCGAAACCGGTCGGCCGGCACCGCCGGTGCCCCGTACACTGTGGGGGCACCCCTGCTCTGGGGCACCTCCCGGCCGAAGGCCGGGGAGAGGCCGGGAGCTCGGGGAGCAGCGAAAGGCGCGGATGGGACGAGTAGCGTCGTACGCAGCCATGAGCGAGCCGGGGACGGTGCGAGCCCGGAGGCGTGCACGACGTGAAGATCACCCCGGAGCCGCCGGAAGAACGCCCACGGGTGCCAGCAGACGGCCCGCGGGTCAGTAGAACCGGCTTCGCAACCTCAATGAGGGGGCGGTGGCACGCACACCGCCAAGGAGGGTGGTACCGCGGGGGCCCGGGCTCTCGTCCCTCCGGACGGAGAACGCAGCAGGTGTCCGCCGGAGGAACGCCCCGATGTCACAGCCCCAGTACCGCCAGGTACCCGCCCAGGTAGACCTGCCCGCCCTTGAGCACGCGGTGCTCGACTTCTGGCGCGAGCAGAAGGTCTTCGCCCGAACCCTCCAGCAGTCCGAGGGACGGCCCGAATGGGTCTTCTACGAGGGCCCGCCCACCGCCAACGGCATGCCCGGCGCGCACCACATCGAAGCCCGCGTCTTCAAGGACGTCTTCCCCCGCTTCCGCACCATGCGCGGCTACCACGTCGGCCGCAAGGCCGGCTGGGACTGCCACGGCCTGCCGGTCGAACTGGCCGTCGAGAAGGAGCTGGGCTTCAACGGCAAGAAGGACATCGAGGCGTACGGCATCGCCGAGTTCAACGCCAAGTGCCGCGAGTCGGTGACCCGCCACACCGACGCCTTCGCCGCGCTGACCACCCGGATGGGCTACTGGACCGATCTGGACGACCCGTACCGCACCATGGACCCCGACTACATCCAGTCGGTCTGGTGGTCCCTCAAGCAGATCTTCGACAAGGGCCTGCTGGCGCAGGACCACCGTGTCGCCCCCTGGTGCCCCCGCTGCGGCACCGGCCTGTCCGACCACGAGCTGGCCCAGGGCTACGAGACCGTCGTGGACCCGTCCGTCTTCGTCCGCCTCCCGCTGACCTCCGGCCCGCTCGCCGGCGAGGCGGCCCTCCTCATCTGGACGACCACGCCCTGGACGCTGGTCTCCAACACGGCGGTCGCCGCCCACCCCGACGTCGACTACGTCGTGGCCACCGACGGCCAGGAGAAGCTCGTCGTCGCCGAGCCCCTCCTCGAAAAGGCCCTCGGCGAGGGCTGGACCACGACCGGCCACACCTTCTCCGGCCGCGAGATGGAGCGCTGGGCCTACCGCCGCCCCTTCGACCTGGTCGAGCTGGAGGGCGCCAACTTCGTCGTCAACGCCGAGTACGTCACCACCGACGACGGCACGGGCCTGGTCCACCAGGCCCCGGCCTTCGGTGAGGACGACCTCAAGACCTGCCGCGGCTACGGCCTGCCGGTCGTCAACCCGGTGCGTTCCGACGGCACCTTCGAGGAGGGCCTGGCCCTCGTCGGCGGCCAGTTCTTCAAGAAGGCCGACGAACACCTCGTCGCCGACCTCGACGCCCGCGGCCTGCTCTTCAAGCACCTCGCCTACGAGCACAGCTACCCGCACTGCTGGCGCTGCCACACCGCCCTCCTCTACTACGCCCAGCCGTCCTGGTACATCCGCACCACCGCGGTCAAGGACGCCCTGCTGCGCGAGAACGAGCACACCAACTGGTTCCCGGAGTCGGTCAAGCACGGCCGCTTCGGCGACTGGCTGAACAACAACATCGACTGGGCGCTGTCCCGCAACCGCTACTGGGGCACCCCGCTGCCCATCTGGCGCTGCGCCGAGGACCACCTGACCTGCGTCGGCTCCCTCGCCGAGCTCACCGAGCTCACCGGCACCGACCAGTCCGGCCTGGACCCGCACCGCCCGTACATCGACGCCGTCACCTTCCCCTGCCCCACCTGCCAGGGCACCGCGACGCGCGTCCCCGAGGTCATCGACGCCTGGTACGACTCCGGCTCCATGCCGTTCGCGCAGTGGGGCTACCCGTACAAGAACAAGGAACTCTTCGAGAAGCGCTACCCCGCGCAGTTCATCTCCGAGGCGATCGACCAGACCCGCGGCTGGTTCTACACGCTGATGGCCGTCGGCACCCTCGTCTTCGACAAGTCGTCGTACGAGAACGTCGTCTGCCTGGGCCACATCCTCGCCGAGGACGGCCGCAAGATGTCCAAGCACCTGGGCAACACCCTGGACCCGATCCCGCTGATGGACCAGCACGGCGCCGACGCGGTCCGCTGGTTCATGGCGGCCGGCGGCTCCCCCTGGGCAGCCCGCCGCGTAGGCCACGGCACCATCCAAGAGGTGGTCCGCAAGACGCTCCTCACCTACTGGAACACGGTCGCCTTCCAGGCCCTGTACGCCCGCACCTCCCACTGGGCCCCCAGCGCGTCCGACCCCGCCCCGGCCGACCGCCCGCTCCTGGACCGCTGGCTCCTCAGCGAACTGAACGCGCTCACCCAGGGCGTCACCGACGCCCTCGAAACCTACGACACCCAGCGCGCGGGCAAGCTGCTGTCCTCCTTCGTCGACGACCTCTCCAACTGGTACGTACGCCGCTCCCGCCGCCGCTTCTGGCAGGGCGACGCCGCGGCGCTGCGCACCCTCCACGAGGTCATCGAGACGGTCACCCGCCTGATGGCCCCCATCACCCCGTTCATCACCGAACGCGTGTGGCAGGACCTGGTCGTCCCGGTGACCCCCGACGCCCCCGACTCCGTCCACCTCTCCACCTGGCCCGAGGCGGACCCCGCCCTCATCGACCCCACGCTCTCCACCCACATGCAGTTGGTGCGCCGCCTGGTCGAACTGGGCCGCGCCACCCGCGCGGAGTCCGGCGTCAAGACCCGCCAGCCGCTCTCCCGCGCCCTGGTCGCGGCCTCCGGCTTCGAAGCCCTCTCCTCCGAACTGCGCACCCAGATCACCGAAGAGCTGAACGTCTCCACCCTCGCCTCCCTCTCCGAGGTGGGCGGCTCGCTGGTGGACACCACGGCCAAGGCCAACTTCCGGGCCCTCGGCAAGCGCTTCGGCAAGGGCGTCCAGGCGGTCGCCAAGGCCATCGCCGAGACCGACGCGGCGGCCCTCTCCCTCGCCCTCCGCGCAGGCACCGCCACCGTCACCGTCGACGACGAGGCGGTCGCCCTCTCCCCCGACGAGGTCATCATCACCGAGACCCCGCGCGAGGGCTGGTCGGTGGCCTCCGACGCGGGCGCCACCGTAGCCCTCGACCTGGAGATCACCCCGGACCTGCGCCGCGCCGGCCTGGCCCGCGACGCCATCCGCCTCATCCAGGAGGCCCGCAAGAACAGCGGTCTGGACGTGGCCGACCGGATCGCCCTGCGCTGGCGGACCACCGACGAAGAGGTCCGCACGGCCCTGACCGACCACCAGTCCCTCATCTCCGAGGAGGTCCTGGCCACGGACTTCGCCCAGGGCGAGGCCGACGACACCTACGGCCCGGCGTTCGAGGACGAGAGCCTGTCCCTGACGTTCCGGCTGAGGAAGACGGAGGCGTAAGCCCCCAACCCGCGGAACGGCCCCCGACGCACCACGCGTCGGGGGCCGTTCCCGTACCCGAAAAGCGGCGCGTCCGTGGCACACCAGCCCAAACCGCGCGGATAGCCGCAAACGGCGCGGGCTCGGGACATACAGGGGGCTCCCCGCAGGCAGCCGGGTGTCTGGGTTGACTATCACCCCCTGGACGCCGTGCACGGTGCCGTGGGGGCACCTCCCGGCCGAAGGCTGGGGGAGAGTGACCCCTGTGTCGCCCCGAGCCCCTCACCACCGGAAAGACCGCGCAAGACGCGTACCCAACCCGGCCCAACGCAAAGAACTGGGCCCCGGGGAAACCCCGGGGCCCAGCCCTGATTGCCGACCACGCGCTACACGCGACGACTACGCGCGAAGCGCGACTCCGCTCAGTTGTCGTCCTCGTCGATGAGGAACCCACGCATCGGCGAAGGCGCCTGCTGCATCGGCTGTTGCCCCTGCGGCCGCACCGGAGCCATCGGCTGCGTCATCGCCGGCGACATCTGCTGCTGCCCGCCGTACGACGGCGCGCTGCCCGAGCCGCCACCGTGACCGCCCATCGACTGCCCGCCCATGGAGTGGTTGCCCCCCATGGACCCGGCCCCCGCCGAAGCCATCGACGGCGACGGCGGCAGCGAGGCGGTCGCCGGCGTCCGCGGCGGCGCCAGCGAGTCGTCGGCCTGGTTCTCCAGCTGGCGCAGCTGGCTCTCCAGGTAGGACTTCAGCCGCGTACGGTACTCGCGCTCGAAGCCGCGCAGGTCCTCGACCTTGCGCTCCAGCGTGGCGCGGGCCGACTCCAGCGACCCCATCGCGACGCGGTGCTTCTCCTGCGCGTCCCGCTCCAGCGCGTCCGCCTTGGCGCGGGCGTCCCGCTCCAGACCCTCCGCACGCGAGCGCGCCTCGCCCACGATCTTGTTGGCCTCGGAACGGGCCTCCGCGATCGCCTGGTCGGCGGTCTGCTGCGCGAGCGAGAGCACACGGGCCGCGCTGTCACCGCCCGGGCCCTGGCCCGGCTGCGGCAGCTGCGGGCCGCCGTGGCCACCGGGACCGCCCATCGGGCCGCCCAGCGGGCCACCCGGCCCCATCGGACCGGGGCCGTGCGGGCCCTGGGGACCGTGACCACCGGGTCCGGCCGGCAGCTGCGGGGCTCCTCCGGTCAGCTGCGGTGGGCCGCCCAACTGCTGCTGTTGCTGCTGTTGCTGCGGCGGCACCGGCTGTGGTCCGGATATGGCGGCGGGCACCGGGGCGCCCGGCCGGCCCTGCTGATGCTGCTGCTGGTCCTGCTGCGCGTCCTGCTGCTTGCGCATGTTCTGCTGCTGGTTCTGCGCGGCGGCACGCGTCGCGGCGGCCAGCTTGGCGCGCAGGTCCTCGTTCTCGCGCAGCAGCCGGGTCAGTTCGGCTTCGACCTCATCGAGGAAGGCATCGACCTCGTCCTCGTCATAGCCTTCTCGGAGGCGGACGGTCGTGAACTGCTTGTTCCGCACGTCCTCGGGGGTCAACGGCATCTCTACTTCACCTCAACGTAGTCGTCGGCAATCGGCAAGACCGTATCGTTCACACCAACAACACCGACCTCACGACGGTGATCAGGATGTACACGATGATCATCAATACGAAGAAGGACAGGTCGAGCGCCACGCCCCCGAGACGCAGCGGCGGAATGACCCGCCGCAAGAGCTTGAGTGGCGGATCAGTGACAGTGTAGGTGGCCTCCAGAACGACCACCATCGGCTTGCCGGGTTGCCATGAACGGGCGAACTGGAAGACGTAGTCCATCACCAGCCGGAAGATCAACACGATGAGGAAGCAGTACAACGCGATGTAGATCACCTGCCCAGCAATGCTCATCAGCGCTGCCCTCTCCCCTTGCCATGCTGTCGTGTTGGGGCCTTTCGGCCTGGTGTGCCCGGTGTTGCGTCTCAGCTCTGGTTGAAGAACCCGCCCTCTGCGATGCGGGCCTTGTCCTCCGCCGTGACATCGACGTTAGCAGGAGACAACAGGAACACCTTCTGCGTCACCCGCTCGATGCTGCCGTGCAGGCCGAAGACCAGACCGGCGGCAAAGTCGACAAGTCGCTTTGCATCCGTGTCGTCCATCTCCGTGAGATTCATGATCACCGGAGTGCCCTCACGGAAGTGTTCCCCGATGGTACGGGCTTCGTTGTAGGTCCGGGGGTGCAGCGTGGTGATGCGGTAGGGCTCCCGCTCGGACACAACCTTGGGCATGATCACCGGTGCGTTCTTCTCCAGATTCGGGCGGTCGGGTGTGATGGACGCCACGGGGGCGATTCGCGCGGGACGTCCGTTTTCTGCGGCCGGCGGTGCGGACTCACGCTGCGCGGGAGGCTGGGCGACCCGTACCGGTTCGTCCCGTTCCGGGTGCGGCTCGGTGGGTACTTGGGTCTGCTGTCGCCGCCCCCGGTCGGGCTCCGGGTCAAGCTCGGGCTCGAACTCGTCGTCGGGGTCGAATCCCCGGCCGTCGTACCCATCGTCCTCCACGAGGCCGAGGTAGACCGCCATCTTGCGCATCGCGCCGGCCATTCTCTGCGTCCTCCGCTCTGTGGTGGATCGGCTCCGTCACCGGGCGCCTTGGATCCACGCGGTCTGCCCTCCTTTTGGGGGCAATGACCATATTTTGTGCTGTGGTCCGACTTGCTTGGCGACGTTACCCGAGCCGTGGTCGGACTCCGAGTACCGCGGTGCCGACGCGCACATGTGTCGCCCCGGCGGCCACGGCGTCATCGAGGTCCGCGCTCATCCCTGCTGACACCATGTTCGCAGCAGGATGGTTCACGCGCAGGCCGGATGAGATTTCCATCAAACGCTCGAACGCCGCGCGTTGGCGCCCGGCGTACGGGCCGGCCAGCGGAGCGACCGTCATCAGACCGTCCAGGCGCAGCCCTTCGGCGTTCGCGATCGCGTCGGCGAGCGCCGCGACCCCGGCCGGGGCCGCCCCGCCGCGCCGGCCGAGCTCCCCCTGGCTGTCACCCGACTCGGCGTCAAGTGCCACCTGGATCAGGCAGCCCAGCTCCCGGCCGGCCCGTACCGCTTCCTTCGAGAGCGCGGTCACCAGCTTCGGGCGGTCGACCGACTGTACGACATCGGCGTAATTGACCACAGACCGTACTTTGTTGGTCTGCAACTGTCCGACGAAGTGCCAGTCAAGGGGCAGATCCGAGCACTCGGCGGCTTTCGGGGCGGCGTCCTGGTCGCGGTTCTCCGCCACATGGCGGACGCCGAGTTCCGCGAGCAGCCGGACATCGCTCGCCGGATAGGTCTTCGTGACCACGATGAGGGTCACTTCTTCGCGCTTGCGACCGGCTTTGGCGCATGCGGTGGAGATTCGTTCCTCCACGCGCGCCAGGTTGTCGGCCAGTTCGGTCCTACGATCCGTCACAGCTCAGCATCCAGCCATACATAGCTCGCGAGCCGCCCGGTGATGCGGTCGCGCCGGTACGAGAAGTGGTCCGCCGACTCCAGCGTGCAGGTGTGGGAATGTTCACGCACCCGCACGCCGTGCGCGGCGAGTTGGGCACGGACCCCGGCGGCCATGTCCACCGCGGGGGTGCCCCAGGAGGTGGTGGCCCAGGCCTCGGGCACCACCTCGGCGACCTCGGCGCGCATCGCCTCCGGCACCTCGTAGCAGCGGCCGCAGACCGCGGGCCCGGTACGGGCGATGATGCGCTCCGGGTCGGCGCCGAGCGCGGCCATCGCCTCGACGGTCGCCGGGACCACACCGGCGACCAGGCCCGGCCGCCCCGCGTGGGCGGCGCCCGCGACCCCGGCGACCGGGTCGGCCAGGAGCACCGGGGTGCAGTCGGCGGTCAGGACGGCGAGGGCCAGGCCCCGGCGGGCCGTCACCACCGCGTCCACACAGGGGATCTCCGCGCCGTCGCGCCAGGGACCGTCGACCACGGCCACGTCCCGGCCGTGCACCTGGTTCATCCACACGACGCCGGCCGGGTCCAGGCCCAGCGCCTTGGCCGCCAGTTCGCGGTTGGTCCGGACGGCCCCGGGGTCGTCGCCGACCGCGCCGCCGAGGTTGAGCTCCGCATACGGAGCGGCGCTCACCCCGCCCCACCGGTCGGTGAAGGCGAAGTGCGCGCCGCTCGTGTCGTTCGTCAGCACCGGGTGCTGCTGCCCTATCACGTCGGGACTTCGGTTATTTCAGGAAGTCGGGGACGTCCAGTTCCTCGGCCGTGGTGTCCGAGTACGGACGGGCCGGCGGAACCTGCGGCGAGCTGGTCGGGGGCGGCGGCACCTCACCCAGCGGGGACGGGTCGGCCGGGGCCGGCTCCTCGTCCCGTACGGGCACCGAGCCCAGGCCGCCGAAGGAGGACGGCCGCGGTTCGGCCGCGGGGGCCGGGCGGCTGGGGGCCGGGGCCGGCTCCTCGCGCTTGCCGTTGTTCTGGCTGCCGAGCACGGTCTGCTGACGGGCCGGCGGCTGACCGCCGTCGAAGCCCGCGGCGATGACGGTCACCCGGACCTCGTCGCCGAGCGCGTCGTCGATGACCGCGCCGAAGATGATGTTCGCCTCGGGGTGGGCCGCCTCGCTGACCAGTTGCGCGGCCTCGTTGATCTCGAAGAGACCGAGGTCCGAGCCGCCGGAGATGGACAGCAGCACGCCGCGCGCGCCGTCGATGGATGCTTCCAGGAGCGGCGAGGAGATCGCCATCTCCGCCGCGGCCACCGCGCGGTCGTCGCCGCGCGCCGAGCCGATGCCCATCAGGGCCGAGCCGGCCTCGGACATCACGGACTTGACGTCGGCGAAGTCGAGGTTGATCAGGCCCGGGGTGGTGATCAGGTCGGTGATGCCCTGGACACCCGACAGCAGTACCTGGTCCGCGGACTTGAACGCGTCGAGCACGCTCACCTGGCGGTCCGAGATGGACAGCAGTCGGTCGTTGGGGATCACGATGAGGGTGTCGACCTCGTCGCGCAGGCCGGCGATGCCGTCCTCGGCCTGGTTCGCGCGGCGGCGGCCCTCGAAGGTGAACGGGCGGGTGACCACACCGATCGTCAGGGCGCCGAGCGAGCGGGCGATGTTGGCGACGACGGGCGCGCCACCGGTGCCGGTGCCGCCGCCCTCACCCGCGGTCACGAAGACCATGTCGGCCCCCTTGAGGACCTCCTCGATCTCCTCGCGGTGGTCCTCGGCCGCCTTGCGGCCGACATCGGGGTTGGCGCCGGCGCCCAGACCGCGGGTGAGTTCCCGGCCGACGTCGAGCTTGACGTCGGCGTCGCTCATCAGCAGGGCCTGTGCATCGGTGTTGATCGCGATGAACTCGACGCCCTTGAGCCCGACCTCGATCATCCGGTTGATGGCGTTCACGCCACCGCCGCCGATGCCGACGACCTTGATGACTGCGAGGTAGTTCTGCGGTGCTGCCACGTCGAAGGCCTCTCGCCTCGATTTACGTGTCGCCGCCGCACCCGGGGTGCGGTCGCCGACTGATGCCGATGGGACGGTTCGTAGTGCCGACCCGAACCCTAACGCTGAAGTTTAGGGTTACCAGTGCCTGTGTTCCTGGGACTCTTTGGAACGAGACACTAAGTCGACAAGTGGCGCACGTTCAACGAACACGCCGAACCTCCCGTTTTTCTTTTCACCCTATGTGATCACCCATAGTGGTAGCCATCCAGGGTGCTGGCCTGCGGGTACGCACGTCAACTCCCCGACACCGCGGGCGCGGTGGGAACACTCACGTCGAAGTGGCGCGCGTCACGCGCCGCTTTCAGTACGGCGGTGAGCACCTTGGCCTTGGCCGTACTGCGTTCCGCACTCCCCCAGACGACGGTACGGCCGCCCGTCAGCTTCAGCGTGATGGCGTCGTAGGAGCGCACCTCGACGGCGCGAACGTCCTGGTGAACCGCCTTGGGCAGGGCGGCGGCGACGGTACCGGCCGCGCGCCGCAGCCGGTCGGCGCCGAACCGCCGCAGGCTCGGACTGTCCCGTACGGCCATTTCCAGAAGCGGGACACCCTTCGGGGCAGCGGTGACCGTGGCGAAACGCATCCCTTCGGCGTCCACTTCGACGAACTTTCCGCCCGTTTGAATAAGGAGTTCCGGCTGCCTTTCGGTCACTTTCAGGCTGACCGTGTGCGGCCAGGAGCGCCGCACCTGAACGGACTTGATACGCGGGAGTTCGGCGCGCAGCCGTCGGGCGATGGCCTTCTTGTCCACGGAGGCGAGGGGCGTGTTCATCGGGACCGCGGCGGCCCGTACGACCTCATCGGCCGTCAGGACCTTGGTACCGGTGGCCTTGACCTGTTCCGTACGCAGCCAGGTGGAGCCGTACAGGGCCCAGACGCCGAAACCGGCCAGCAGCACGGCGCCGACCAGTGTGATGATCAGGGTACGGCGGGACGGCACCCGGAACCGGTCGCGCAGACCGGGCCGCCCGCCCCCCGGGCCGGACGCCTTCTTCGGCTTCTTGGTTCCGCCCCCGCTGCCGGACCTGCCGGACGCGGACGGGCGGGAGCGCGCGGGCTTCTTCTCGCCGCGCCGGGCGGTCGTCGGTCCGGCCACGCTCCCTCTCCTTCCGGCCGCCGCCCCGGGGTGCGCCCCGGGGCGGACGCGCCGCACACTCCGTCAGCGGCCCGCGACCGCCTCGTACACCATGCCGACCAGCAGCTCGTCCGCGTCCCGGCGGCCGAACTCGGATGCCGCGCGGGACATCTCGTACAGCCGGTGCGGGTCGGCGAGCACCGGAAGCACCTGACCCTGCACCCACTCCGGCGTCAGCTGCGCGTCGTCGACCAGCAGGCCGCCGCCGGCGTTGACCACCGGCTGGGCGTTCAGCCGCTGTTCGCCGTTGCCGATGGGCAGCGGGACGTAGGCGGCCGGCAGCCCGACGGCGGACAGCTCGGCGACGGTCATCGCGCCCGCGCGGCAGAGCATCATGTCCGCCGCGGCGTACGCGAGGTCCATCCGGTCCACGTACGGTACCGGTACGTACGGGGGCATCCCGGGCATGTTGTCCACATGCGGCATTTCGTTCTTCGGGCCGACCGCGTGCAGCACCTGGATGCCGGAGCGCTGGAGGGCCGGAACGGCGGCCTGGATGACCTCGTTGAGCCGCCGGGCCCCCTGCGAGCCGCCGGAGACCAGCAGGGTCGGCAGGTTGGGGTCCAGGCCGAAGGCGGCGCGCGCCTCGGGGCGGACCGCCGCCCGGTCCAAGGTCGCGATGGAGCGGCGCAGCGGGATGCCCACGTACCGGGCGTCCCGGAGCTTGCTGTCCGGCGTGCTGACCGCGACGTACTTGGCGTAGCGCGAGCCGATCTTGTTGGCCAGCCCGGGGCGGGCGTTGGCCTCGTGCACGATGATCGGCACCCCGCGCCGCTTGGCGGCCAGGTAGCCCGGCAAGGCGACATAGCCGCCGAAGCCGACGACGCAGTCCGCCTTCGTGCGCTCCAGGATCTGCTCGGCGGCCTTGATCGTGCCGCGCAGCCGCCCGGGGACGGTGATCAGTTCGGGCGTGGGCTTGCGCGGCAGTGGTACGGCCGGAATCAGACCCAGCTCATAGCCCCGCTCCGGCACCAGCCGGGTCTCCAGCCCCTTCTCCGTGCCGAGTGCCGTGATCCCCACGGTCGGGTCCTGCCTGCGCAGGGCGTCCGCGAGGGCGAGCGCGGGCTCGATGTGGCCGGCGGTCCCCCCACCGGCGAGTACGACATGCACCGAAATTCACCGCTCTCCGGACGGTCGCTTCTTGACGCGCCGTCTCATCGTCTTCCGTCTCACCCCAGCCAGTTTCCTGCCGAAAACAGGCTGCCGCATGGCCAGTGCCGCCCGTGCAGCGGGCTCGTCACGCGCGAAGGCGATCAGCAGACCGATGGCGAACATCGTCGGCAGCAGGGCGGAGCCCCCGAAGGAGAACAGCGGCAGCGGGACCCCGGCGATCGGCAACAGACCGAGCACCGCACCGATGTTGATCACGGCCTGGGCCGTGATCCAGGTGGTCACGCCTCCCGCTGCGTACCTCACGAAGGGGTCCTCCGTGCGTCCGGCCACGCGGATACCCGCATAGCCTAGAGCCGCGAAGAGGGCGAGCACCGACAGCGTCCCCGCCAGCCCCAGTTCCTCCCCGGTGATGGCGAAGATGAAGTCGGTGTGCGGTTCAGGGAGTTCACCCCATTTTTCCATACTGGCGCCGAGCCCCGAACCGAAGAAGCCGCCGGAGGCCAGGGCGTAGATGCCGTGCACGGCCTGCCAGCACTGGTCCTGCGGCCCCGGGTCGGTCGCGCCGATGCAGGCGAGCCGGGCCATCCGGTTGGCGCTGGTCTTGATCAGCAGCGCTCCTATGACGGTGGCGGCGCCGAGCACGCCCACGAAGAGCCGGGTGGGGGCGCCGGCCAGCCACAGCAGCCCGAAGAGGATCGCGGTCAGGATGATCGCGGTGCCCATGTCGCCGCCGAGCATGATCAGGCCGAGCAGCAGGAAGGCCACCGGGATCAGCGGCACCAGCAGGTGCTTCCACTGCACCAGCAGCTTCTTGTCCTGCTTGCGGGCCAGCAGGTCGGCCCCCCACAGGACCAGCGCCAGCTTGCCGAACTCGCTGGGCTGCATCTGGAAGGGGCCGCCCAGATTGATCCAGTTCTGGTTGCCGTTGACCGCGACCCCTATCCCGGGGATCTGCACCAGGGTCATCAGGAAGACCGAGACGGCCAGCAGCGGATAGGCCAGCGTCCGGTGCACCCGGACCGTGGTGCGGGCCGCCACCAGCATCAGGATGCCGCCGAGCACCGCCGCGAGCAGCTGCTTGCGGAAGAAGTACGTCGGTGCCAGGCCGAGCTGGAGCGCCTTGATCTGGGAGGCCGAGTAGACCATCACCAGGCCGAGCACGGTGATCAGCAGACTGCCGCCGACCACCAGGTAATAGGCGGTCAGCGGCCGGTCCCAGGCCCGTCTGAGCCGGGTGTACGTCCCCCGCGGGTTGCGAGGGCTGCCGCCGCGCGCCGGGCGCGCACCGAACCCGGTGCGCCGGGCCGGGCGCGGCGGCGCCGCCTTCGCCGATCGGGCCGTCATCGTCGTCCCCTCCACAGGTGCGCTGCGCCGTGCGTCCTCGACGGCGGCGGGGACGTACGGACTACTGTTCCTGAGCGGCCAGCGTGCGGACCGCGTCGGCGAAGGCTTCGCCCCGCTTGTTGTAGTTCAGGTACATGTCCATCGAGGCGCAGGCCGGGGCCAGCAGGACGGTATCGCCCGGCCGGGCCAGGCGCGCCGCTTCCCGGACGGCTTCGGACATCGCCCCAGTGTCGGTCCGGTCGAGGTCGACCACCGGGACATCCGGGGCGTGTCGCGCCAGGGCCTCCCGAATGAGCGCCCGGTCGGCGCCGATGAGGACCGCGCCACGCAGCCGGCCGGCGGACTTCTGGACGAGCTCGTCGAAGGTGGCGCCCTTGGCCAGGCCGCCGGCGATCCAGACGATGTGCTCGTACGCCGCCAACGACGCCTCGGTGGCGTGGGTGTTGGTGGCCTTGGAGTCGTCCACGTACGCGACCCCGGCGACGTCCGCGACGTGCTCGATGCGGTGCGCGTCCGGGTGGAAGGCGCGCAGGCCGTCCCGTACGGACTGGGGGCGCACGCCGAAGGCGCGGGCCAGGGCCGCCGCGGCGAGCGCGTTGGCGATGTTGTGCGGGGCGGCGGGCGTCACATCCGCGACTTCGGCGAGTTCCTGTGCCTGCTGGTGCCGGTTCTCGACGAAGGCGCGGTCGACCAGGATGCCCTCGACGACGCCCAGCTGGGAGGGCCCCGGGGTGCCGAGGGTGAAGCCGATGGCGCGGCAGCCCTCCTCGACGTCGGCCTCGCGCACCAGATCCTCGGTCGTCTTGTCGGCGACGTTGTAGACGCAGGCCACGGTGTTGCCCTCGTAGATGCGGCCCTTGTCGGCGGCGTACGCCTCCATGGAGCCGTGCCAGTCGAGGTGGTCCGGGGCCAGATTGAGGACCGCGGCGGAGTGGGCGCGTACGGAGGGCGCCCAGTGCAGCTGGTAGCTGGAGAGCTCGACGGCGAGGACGTCATAGGTACCGGACGGCTCCAGCACCACGTCCACCAGGGGTACGCCGATGTTGCCGACGGCCGCGGTGCGCAGCCCCTCGGCCTCCAGGATGGCGGCCAGCATCCGTACGGTCGTGGTCTTGCCGTTGGTGCCGGTGACCGCGAGCCAGGGCGGCGCGTCCGGGCCGCGCATCCGCCAGGCCAGCTCCACGTCGCCCCACACGGGGACGCCGGCCGCCGCGGCGGCCTGGAAGAGCGGGCTGGTGGGCTTCCAGCCGGGGGTGGTGACGACGAGGTCGGTGCCCTCGGGAAGGGTGTCCCCGTCGCCGAGGCGGACGGTGATGCCCAGCTCCTCCAGGGGCGCCGCCTGCGCGCGCTCCCGCTCTCCGTCGCTGCCGTTGACGACGGTGACGACGGCGCCGAGGCCGGCCAGGGCGCGGGCGGCGGGGACGCCGCTCACGCCGAGGCCGGCCACGGTCACGTGCTGTCCGGCGAGGTCGAGCGCGGTCACTTGGCGGCCTGCCAGCCGCCGTAGAAGATGCCCAGGCCGACGATCACGCACATGCCCTGGATGATCCAGAACCGGACCACGACAAGGACTTCGGACCACCCCTTCAGTTCGAAGTGGTGCTGGAGCGGTGCCATCCGGAAGACCCGCTTGCCGGTGAGCCGGAAGGAGCCGACCTGGATGACCACCGACATGGTGATCAGGACGAAGAGGCCGCCGAGCACCGCCATCAGCAGCTCCGTACGGGAGCAGATGGCCAGACCGGCCAGCGCGCCGCCCAGGGCCAGCGAGCCGGTGTCGCCCATGAAGATCTTGGCGGGCGAGGTGTTCCACCACAGGAAGCCGAAGCAGGCGCCCATCAGGGCGGAGGCGACGACCGCGAGATCGAGCGGGTCCCGTACCTCGTAACAGGCGGGTCCGGCGCTGATCGCGTTGGCGCACGACTCCTGGTACTGCCAGATGCCGATGAAGGTGTACGCGCCGAAGACCATCACCGAGGCACCGGTGGCCAGGCCGTCCAGGCCGTCGGTGAGGTTCACGCCGTTGGACATCGCCAGGATCATGAACAGCGCCCAGATGACGAAGAGCACCGGGCCGATCTGCCAGCCGAAGTCCTGGGTGAAGGACAGCCGGTCGGAGGCCGGGGTCTGGCCGCGCATGTCGGCGAACTGGAGCGAGAGCACCGCGAAGGCGATGCCGACGATCAGCTGGCCGGCCATCTTGGCCTTGGCCCGCAGGCCCAGCGAACGCTGCTTGACGATCTTGATGTAGTCGTCGAGGAAGCCCACCAGGCCCATGCCGGCCATCAGGAACAGCACCAGCACACCGGAGAAGCTCGGGTCGCTGCTGGTGATGACCTTGGTCAGCGCGTAGGCGATGAGCGTGGCCAGGATGAAGGCGATGCCGCCCATGGTGGGCGTACCGCGCTTGCTGTGGTGGTCGCGCGGGCCGTCGTCACGGATGAACTGCCCGTAGCCCTTCCTGGCCAGCAGCTTGATCAGCAGCGGGGTGCCGATCAGCGTCAGGAAGAGTCCGATCATTCCGGAGAAGAGGATCTGCTTCATCGGGTGGCGGCCCCGCCCTCGACACCGGCGTCGCCCAGCAACGCCGCGGCGACCCGCTCCAGGCCGACCGACCTGGACGCCTTCACCAGCACGACGTCACCCGGCCGCAGCTCGCTGCGCAACAGGTCGACCGCCGCCTGCGCGTCGGACACGTGCACCGACTCCTCACCCCACGAACCCTCGTTCTTGGCGCCCATGTCGAGCCAGGCCGCTTCCCTGCCGCCGACCGCCACGAGCTTGCTGACGTTGAGCCGGACGACCAGGCGCCCGACCGCGTCGTGTTCGGCGAGTGACTCCCCGCCGAGCTCGGCCATCTCACCGAGCACCGCCCACGTACGGCCTCCCGTTGCCTTGGAGGCTTCGCCCATCGCCACGAGCGCGCGGAGCGCCGCCCGCATCGATTCCGGGTTCGCGTTGTAGGCGTCGTTGACGACCGTCACACCGTCCGCGCGCTCGGTGACCTCCATCCGCCAGCGGGAGAGCGTGCCGGCTTCGGAGAGCGCGGCGGCGATCTCGTCCACGGGCATGCCCAACTCATGGGCGACGGCGGCCGCGGCAAGCGCGTTCGACACGTGGTGCTCACCGTACAGCCGCATGGTCACGTCGCTGCACCCGGAGGGTGTGTGAAGCGTGAAGGAGGGCTGTCCGAGCGCCGTGAGCCGGACATTCTCGGCACGTACGGCGGCGTCCGCGGACTCGCCGAAGAAGACCGTGCGGGCCTTCGTGCGGGCGGCCATGGCCCGTACGTACGGATCGTCCGCGTTCAGTACGGCGACGCCGCCCTCGTCGGCGGTGGGCAGCGACTCGACCAGTTCGCCCTTGGCCTGCGCGATCTGCTCCCGGCCGCCGAACTCGCCGATGTGCGCCGAGCCGACGTTGAGGACCACGCCGATCCGCGGCGGGACCAGCTCCGCGAGGTAGCGGATGTGGCCGATGCCGCGGGCGCCCATCTCCAGGACGAGGAACTTCGTGCCGTCGTCCGCGCGCAGCGCGGTCACCGGCACCCCGATCTCGTTGTTGAGGTTGCCCACCGGGCTCACGGTCGGCCCCCGGCGTTCCAGGAGCTGGCCGATCAGGTCCTTGGTGCTGGTCTTGCCGGCCGAGCCGGTGAGCCCGACGACACAGGCGCCCAGGCGGCCGACGACGGCGCGGGCCAGCGCCCCGAGGGCGGCGACCACGTCGTCCACGACGATCGCGGGGACGCCGACGGGGCGGGCGGCGAGCACCGCCGCGGCGCCCGCCCCGACGGCGCGCCCGGCGTAGTCGTGGCCGTCCACCCGTTCGCCGGCGAAGGCCGCGAAGAGGCTGCCGGGCCGGACCTCACGGGAGTCGAACACGACCGGGCCGGTGACCCGGGCGGCCGGGTCCGGTATGTCGTGCTGCTGCCCGCCGACGATGTCCGCGATCTCGGCGAGGGACAGGGAGATCACTTCTCACCCCCGGCCGTGGGCAGGAAGTGCCGTTCGAAGGGTTTTGCGCGCATGGCGGTGTGTCATCCCTGGTGGTTCGGCTGCTGCGAGTTCAACGAAGCCTCGATGGCCTCGCGCAGCACCTGACGGTCGTCGAAGGAGCGGACCACTCCGGCGATGTCCTGGCCCTGCTCGTGGCCCTTGCCCGCGACGATCACGGTGTCGCCGGGCTCGGCGCGGGCGACGGCGGCCGCGATGGCGGCGCGCCGCTCCTCTTCGACCACTACGGTGCCGCGCTCGTGGACGGGCACCTCGGCGGCGCCCGCGAGCATGGTGGCGAGGATCGCGAGGGGATCCTCGCCGCGGGGGTTGTCGGAGGTCAGTACGGCGGTGTCGGCGAGGCGGGCGACGGCCGCGCCCATCGGCTTGCGCTTGTGCGGGTCGCGGTCGCCGCCGCAGCCCAGCACCGCGTGGATACGGCCCTCGGTGACCTTGCGCAGGGCGCGCAGGACCGATTCGACCGCGTCGGTCTTGTGGGCGTAGTCGACGACCGCCAGGTAGTCCTGGCCCGCGTCGACGCTCTCCAGGCGGCCGGGTACGCCGGGCACCGCGGCGACGCCGTCGGCGGCGGTCTGCGGGTCCACCCCGGCCACGACCAGGGCCGTGATGGCGGCCAGCGCGTTGGCGACGTTGAACGGCCCGGCGATGGGCGAGGCGGCCCGTACGGAGATGCCGTCGGGGCCCAGCACGGTGAAGGTGGAGCCGAGCGCGCCGACCTCGACGTCGGCGGCGCGCCAGTCGGCGTCCGGGTGGCCCTCGGCGGAGAACGTGATGACCGGCACCTCGGACTCGCCGCCGGCCAGCCGCCGGCCGTACTCGTCGTCGATGTTGACCACGCCGGTCTTGCTGCGCGCCTTGGTGAAGAGCTGCGCCTTGGCCTGGAAGTAGTCCTCCATCCCGGAGTGGAACTCCATGTGCTCCGGGCTGAGGTTGTTGAAGATCGCGACGTCGAAGACGCAGCCGTCGACGCGGCCGAGGACCAGCGCGTGGCTGGAGACCTCCATGGTCACCGCGCGCACGCCGCGCTCGCGCATGACCGCGAACAGCGCCTGGAGGTCGGTGGCCTCGGGGGTGGTGCGCTCGGACTTCAGGCGCTCGTCGCCGATCCGGGACTCGACCGTGCCGATCAGGCCGGTCACGCCGCCGCCCGCCTGCTCGGCCGCGGCGCGCAGGCCGCCGTCGATCAGGTACGCGGTGGTGGTCTTGCCGGAGGTGCCGGTGATGCCGATCTGGAGGAGGTCCTGGCCCGGGTCGCCGTAGATCGAGACGGCGAGCGCGCCCATCCGGGCCCGCGGCTCGTCCACGACCAGGACGGGCAGGCCGGTGGCGGCGGCGCGCTCGCGGCCCGCCGGGTCGGTCAGGACCGCCGCGGCGCCGAGATCGGCGGCCTGGTTCGCGAAGTCGGCGCCGTGGAAGCGGGCGCCGGGCAGCGCGGCGTAGACGTCACCGGGACGCACCGCCCGGGAGTCGTGGGTGATGCCGGTGACGGCGACGCCGCCCGCGGCCGGCACCGAGGTGCCCAACTGCTCGGCGAGGTCCGCGAGGGGGGTGGGGCGGACCCGCTCGGGGCGGGGCGCTCCCGGGAATTCACCGGGGGCGTCCTTCTGGGCGTGGTGGGACTGATCAGCGTGTGACACGGCGGTGAGCGTACCGGGCGCGGCGCCCTCGGGGCGAAGTGAGGGCCGGGTCCCGGAACGGTTCCCGGGGTCGGGGGTGATGGTCGTCACGGCGGGGCTGCCTCGTTTTCATTCGCCTGGCTTGAAGGTGACGGGCAGGCGCGGGGGCTGGGCGCCGCTCGGCGGGACCTGGAGCGTCTTGAGCGCGAACTCCATGACCTGCTGGTAGATCGGGCCGCACACCTGGCCGCCGAAGTAGCTGCCCTTCGTCGGGTTCTGGACGGCGCAGTAGACGGTGATGCGGGGCTGGTCGGCGGGCGCGAACCCGGCGAAGGAGGCGGTGTAGCCGTGGTAGCGGCCGGTCTTGGGGTCCACCCGGTTGGACGTGCCGGTCTTGCCGCCGACCCGGTACCCGTCGATCTTCGCCTTGGCTCCGGTGCCCTCCTTGTCGTCGACCACCGATTCGAGCATGGTGGCCAGCGTCCGGGCGGTCTTCTCGCTGACCACCCGGCTCTTCTGCGGCGGCGGCGCGGGCCGGTACCGGCCGTCCGGCCCGGTGCTGCCCCGTACGAGCGTGGGGGCGATCCGCTCGCCGCCGTTGGCGATGGTCGAGTAGACCGACGCGGCCTGGACGGCGTTGAGCGACAGGCCCTGTCCGAAGGGGATCGTGTACTGCTGCGAGGTGCTCCACTTCTGCGGCGGGGCCAGCAGGCCGGCGGTCTCGCCGGGGAAGCCGAGCCCGGTGGGCTTCCCGATCCCGAACTTGCGCAGGTAGGAGTAGAGCACCTGGTTGGCTTCCCGGCGGGTCTTGCCGAGCTGTTCGGTGGCCAGGATGGTGCCGATGTTGCTGGACTTGGCCAGCACCCCGTTGAGCGTCAGGTGCCAGGTCGGGTGGTCGATGTCGTCGGAGAAGTTGCGGTCGCCGCGGTGCAGCCGGTTGGGGACGGTGACGCGGGTGGCGGGCGTCGCGACGCCCTCCTCCAGGACGGCGGCCATCGACATGAGCTTGCTGGTGGAGCCGGGTTCGAAGGCGTCGGTGAGGGCGGCGTTGCCGAGGGCGTCCGGGTCGGCCTTCGCGATGTCGTTGGGGTCGAAGCCGGGGGCGTTGGCCATGGCCAGGATCTCGCCGCTCCTGGTGTCCTGGACGACGACGTAGCCCCGGTCGGCCTGCGATTCCGCGACCTGCTCGGTGATGGCCTGCTGGGCCATCCACTGGATGTCGCGGTCCAAGGTCAGCTCTATGTCGGTGCCCGGGACGGCCGGGTGCTCCTGGGTGTCCGCGGTGGGCACCCGCCGGCCGCCGGACTGGGCGTAGACCAGCTTGCCGTCCTTGCCCGCCAGCTGCTTGTCCAGCCGGGCCTCCAGGCCGCCGCCGCCCCGGCCCTCGCTGTTGACGAAGCCGAGCACCCCGGAGGCCAGGTCCTTGTTCGGGTAGACGCGCTTGCTGTGCTTGTCCGCGAAGATCCCGACCAGCACGTTGGGGCTGCGCTTGCCCTTGGGCTGCTTGGCCGCCTTGGCGTCCAGCGCCTTGCGCAGGTCCTTGATCTGCTTCCAGACCTGCGGGGCGCGCTGCCGGGCCAGCCGTACGTAGCGGGAGCCGGGCGTGGCGAGCTTCTTGGCCAGTGTGGCCTGGTCCTCGCCGAGGATCGGCGCGAGCAGCCCGGCGGCCTGCTGCGGGGCGTCCGGGATCTTGATCTTGTCGGGCGCGAGCAGGCTGGGGTCGGCGGTGATGTCGTACGCGTCCACCGTGGCCGCCAGGTCCACGCCGTCCCGGTCGGTGATCGCGCCGCGCTCGGCGGCCAGCTTGACCGGGACGTAGCGGTTGACGTTGGCCTTGGCGGCGTACGCGCCGGCGTCCACGGCCTGCACCTGGAACAGCCGGACGACGAAGATCAGCATGATCAGCGTCAGCCCGAGGGAGACCAGGCGCAGCCGGGGGCGGGGGCTGCCGAGGCGCAGGGTGGAGGCGCCGGAGCGGGGCCGCGGCGCGCGTGCGGACGGTGCGCGTTTGGCGGCCGGGCGGCTCTGGGAGGGGGTGCGGCTCTGGGCGGACGGGCGGCTCTGGCCCGTACCGCGCTGGGACCGGGCACCGCCGGACTGGCCGCTCCGGGCACTCCGGCCCTGCCCGCCGCGGCCGTCGGCCGGGGTGGGGCGGGGGACGCGGCGGGGGTCCCCGGCGGACGGCTTGGCGCCGGATGCCTTGGGGCCGGGCGCCTTGGGGCCGGGGCCGCTGGGGGGTCCGGGGCTCTTGGTGCTGCTGGTTCCGGAAGCGGTCGGTCCGGAGCCCTTCGTGCCGGAGCCCTTGGTCCCTGAGGTTCGCGGGCCGGGGCTCTTCGGGGCCGGGGGCTTGGCTCCCGTGCTCTTCGGCCCGGAAGCCTTCGGTCCGGAACCGTTCGCGCCGGGGTTCTTCGGGCTGGGGGTCTTCGGACCGGGGCTCTTCGGACCGGAGCCGGAGCCGCTGCCGGAGCGGGGGCCCTTGGGGTCGGTCATACGGCGTCCTCCTCCGGTGCGGTCGTCCGTACCGCGGCGGCGGTCGCGGCTCCGGGCGAGGCGTCGGCGTTCTCGTACGTCAGGGCGTTCTCGTACGTCACGGGCTCACCTGCCGGAGATCGTGGAAGCGGAACCGGCCGCGGCGCCGGGCACGCGAAGGGCGGGCACGGGGTGGCCGGGCGCGGGATGGCCGGGCATGGGGTGATCGGGCAGCGGCGTGTCCGAGGCGGTGGGCGCCGCGGACGGCCGGGGCCCGGCGGACGGCCGCGGGCCGGTGACCGGTCCGGCCGCGGGGCCCGGGGCGGGCCGCGGCACGGGCACGGCGGCCCGCGACGGGGCGGGGGCGCTCATCGGGCCCACGCCGTTGCCCGGGGCCGCGCTCGGCCGGCCGCGGACCGTGCCGTCCGGCTCCAGGAACACCGGGCTGCCGCCCGGGACCATCCCCAGCTCGCGGGCGCGCTTCTCCAGGGCGCCGGGCGCCGAGTAGGCGTCCACCTCCTGCTGGAGCGCCTGCTGCTCGTCCTTCAGCTCGCTGGTCCGCTTCTCCAGCCTGCTCAGTTCGAAGGAGCCCTGGTTGAGCGCGGAATTGAGCAGCAGCAGCGTGATCAGGCCGGAGCCGAGGAGCACCACCACGAGGATCACGAAGGGCGTACGCGCCGGCGTGCCCCCCGTGCCGGGGGCGAACAGGCCCGAGAGCCGTCCCGGCCCCGAGCGCACCCGCCCCGGCCGGTTCACGCGATGTCCTCGCGGATGCGCTCGGCGCCGCGCAGCCGGGCGGGGGCCGCGCGCCGGTTCTCGGCGATCTCCTCTTCGGTCGGCAGCTCGGCACCGCGGGTGAGCAGCTTCAGACGCGGCTGGTACTGCTCGGGGATGACGGGCAGGCCGGGCGGCGCGGTGTGGGCGGCGCCGGCCGCGAAGACCTGTTTGACGATCCGGTCCTCCAGCGAGTGGTACGCGAGCACGGCGATCCGGCCGCCCACGGCCAGCGACCGCACGGCGGCCGGCACGGCGCTCTCCACCGCGGCCAGCTCGGCGTTGACCTCGATGCGCAGCGCCTGGAACGTGCGCTTGGCGGGGTTGCCGCCGGTGCGCTTGGCGGCCTGCGGCAGCGCGTCGCGGATCAGCTCCACCAGGCGCGCGCTACGGGAGAAGGGCTCCTTGGCGCGTTCCCTGACCACCGCCTCGACGATCCGCTTGGCCTGCTTCTCCTCCCCGTACGCGCGCAGGATGCGGACCAGTTCGCCGGGCGGGTAGGTGTTCAGGACCTCGGCGGCGCTGATGCCGGCCGTCTGGTCCATGCGCATGTCGAGCGGCGCGTCCTGCGCGTACGCGAAGCCGCGGTCGGCCTCGTCGAGCTGCATGGACGAGACGCCCAGGTCGAACAGGACACCCTGGACGCGCGGGACGCCGAGGCGGTCCAGGACCTCCGGCAGCTCGTCGTAGACGGCGTGCACGAGGGTCGCGCGGTCCCCGTAGGGCGCGAGGCGCTCCCCCGCCAGCTTCAGCGCGGCCGGGTCGCGGTCGAGGGCGATGAGGCGGGCGGCCGGGAACGTGGCGAGCAGCGCCTCGCTGTGCCCTCCGAGGCCGAGCGTGCAGTCGACGACGACCGCGCCGGGCTCGGCGAGCGCGGGGGCGAGCATGTCCAGACACCGCTGGAGCATGACGGGTACGTGGCGATCGTTGCTGCTCATGCGCCTTCCGATGGGGTGGGCGGCAGGTGGGTCCCCCCGGCCGCTGGCTGGGGGAATTGCCGCACGTACCGCTTGGTCCCCGCCCGCTCTGAAGGGGAAGTGGCCCTCCGACGACGGGGAAGTGCCGTCGGCGGACCGGCTGGAGCGGGAGGAGGCCGAGCCGTACGTGCAGATCGCACGCGAAAGATTCGGGATCCAAGGAGAGCGTCACGCCTCCCACTTCGCGCCACTTTAGTCCACTGCCGCGCGGGGTCAATCAACCGGTTCCGCGCGTCCCGCACCGCCCGGCGGGACGTTTTCGGATGATTTTCGAGTGCCCCGGGAGAGCGGTGGAAGAGCCGCGGGACGGGCCGGACACCGGCCGGCGACCCGGGCGGAAAGCCCGGTTTCACCCGATCGGCGGCGTGCGACGGGGCGTGTGGAAAACCTCACAAGGCGCCGTAGTGCCCCCTATGCCCGCCCCCACATGCAGCCTTACCGGTCGGCGACCTTTACCTTGTTGCTATGTCGATACCTGCCTCGCAGCCGCTGCCCCCGTCCGCCGACAGTGCCGTGGCCCCCGCGGGCGGCACGGTCACCGACCGCCTGATCGAAGCCAACAAGCAGTACGCCGCCACCTTCACCGACCCGGGCATGGACGCCCGGCCCGTCCTCAAGGTCGCCGTCGTGGCGTGCATGGACGCCCGTCTGGACCTGCACGAAGCGCTGGGCCTGGAGCTCGGCGACTGCCACACCATCCGCAACGCGGGCGGTGTCGTCACCGACGACATCATCCGCTCCCTGACGATCAGCCAGCGGGCGCTGGGCACCCGCTCGGTCGTGCTCATCCACCACACCGGCTGCGGGCTGCTCAACCTGACCGAGGACTTCCGCCACGACCTGGCGGCCGAGGTCGGCCAGCGGCCCAACTGGGCGGTGGAGGCGTTCAAGGACCTCGACGAGGACGTCCGGCAGTCCATGGAGCGGGTGCGCACCTCGCCGTTCCTCCTGCACACGGACGATGTGCGGGGCTTCGTCTTCGATGTGACGACCGGTCTGCTGCGGGAGATCGACCCGAAGTAGGCACCGGAGGACACCGACGATGAGCGGCCGGGGGGCCGTGTTCCACAGCGCCGGGGCCGGGCGGTCGGACCGCCCGGCCCCGGCGTTCCCGCTGCTCCGCGGGCGGGGCCGGGGCACGGCCGCCGGCCGGCGCGGGGCCACGCGCCCGTGCGAGGGCGTAGGGCACGGCCCGGCGCGCGAGTTATCCACAGGCCATGACGCGAAGCGGCGTGGACGACGAGAATGCCTACGTGACGACGCCGCGGCCGAAAGGCCCGGCGGCGCACGGCGGGGAGGGCCGGTCCGTACGGAGGACGTGCGCCCGCAATTGGGTGTCCCGCGCTCCCCGGAGCGCGGGGAAGGGCCGAGGAGGGCCGGGTGACGACCTATGACGAGCAGGCGAGCCTTGGGGGTCGCCCCGCGCGGGCCGAGCCGGGCGCGGGGAGGGACCTGACCGCCACCGCGGAACGGGTCCGCAGGTCCGTGGAGGGCGTGATCGAGGGCAAGCCGGAGGTCGTACGGCTCGCGCTGACCGTGCTGCTCGCCGAGGGCCACCTGCTCATCGAGGACGTGCCGGGCGTCGGCAAGACGATGCTCGCCAAGGCGCTGGCCCGGTCCATCGACTGCTCGGTGCGGCGCATCCAGTTCACCCCCGACCTGCTGCCGTCGGACATCACGGGCGTGAGCGTCTTCGACCAGCAGCGGCGGGACTTCGAGTTCAAGCCCGGCGCGGTCTTCGCCCAGGTGGTGATCGGCGACGAGATCAACCGCGCCTCGCCCAAGACCCAGTCCGCGCTGCTGGAGTCGATGGAGGAGCGCCAGGTCACGGTGGACGGGCAGACATACGGACTGCCCGCGCCCTTCATGGTCGTCGCCACCCAGAACCCGGTCGAGATGGAGGGGACGTATCCCCTGCCCGAGGCGCAGCGGGACCGTTTCATGGCGCGGGTCTCGATCGGGTACCCGAGCCCGGACGCCGAGTTGCAGATGCTGGACGTGCACGGTGCCGCCTCGCCCCTGGACGACCTCCAGCCGGTCGCGCATGCCGACGAGATACTGAAGCTGATCGACGCGGTGCGTACGGTCCACGTCGCCGAACCGGTGCGCAGATACGCGGTCGACCTGGTCGCCGCCACCCGCAACCATCCCGAGCTGCGCCTCGGCGCCTCGCCGCGGGCGACGCTGCACCTGCTGCGCGCGGCGAAGGCCGCGGCGGCGCTGGCCGGCCGGGAGTACGCGCTCCCGGACGACGTGCAGGCGCTCGCGGTGGCGGTGCTGGCGCACCGGCTGCTGCCGACCGCGCAGGCCCAGCTCAACCGCCGTACGGCCGAGCAGGTCGTCGCCGAGCTGCTTCGCCGTACGCCGGTGCCCGACCCCTCGGCGCAGCAGTGGCCCCGGACCCACGCGCAGCAGCCGCCCGGCCTGCGGGGGTACTGATGACGGCCGGGGGGACCGGAGGAGCGCCGGAGCGCGGCGGGCTGCGGGCCGCTCTCGCCGGGCTGACGACGCGCGGCCGGTCCTTCCTGGCGGCGGGGGTGGCGGCGGCCGTGTGCGCGTACGCCCTCGGGCAGACGGACCTGCTCC
Source organism: Streptomyces sp. NPDC018019 (assembly GCF_044327805.1). Lineage (NCBI taxonomy): Bacteria > Bacillati > Actinomycetota > Actinomycetes > Kitasatosporales > Streptomycetaceae > Streptomyces > Streptomyces sp. NPDC018019. Next base: position 57,439 of record NZ_JBIRGD010000038.1, read on the forward strand.
GGGTCGGGCTGCTGCTGGCCGCGCTCCCCCTGGTGTGCGCGATCGTGCTGCACCGCACCCGTTATCAGGTCGCGGGCAGCCGGGCCCTCTCCCCCGCCCGGGTGCCGACGGCCGCCGAGTCGCGGGTGCGGCTGCGGGTGGAGAACGTCTCGCGGCTGCCCACCGGTGTGCTGATGCTCCAGGACCGGGTGCCGTACGTGCTCGGTCCCCGGCCGCGCTTCGTGCTGGACCGGGTCGAGGCCGGGGGCCGCCGCGAGGTGTCCTACCGGGTCCGTTCCGATCTGCGCGGGCGCTATCCGCTGGGGCCGTTGCAGCTGCGGCTGTCCGACCCGTTCGGGATGTGCGAGCTGACCCGCTCCTTCAGCGACCAGGACACGCTGACGGTGGTGCCGCGCGTCGAGCCCCTGCCGCCGGTCCGGCTCGCGGGCGAGGCTTCCGGGTACGGCGACGGCCGCCGGCGCTCGCTCGCGCTGGCCGGTGAGGACGACGTCATCCCCCGCGGCTACCGGCACGGCGACGACCTGCGCCGCGTCCACTGGCGCTCCACCGCGCGCTACGGCGAGCTGATGGTCCGCCGGGAGGAGCAGCCGCAGAAGGCGCACTGCACGGTCCTGCTGGACACCCGGCACAGCGCCTATCAGGGCGCCGGTCCCGACTCGTCGTTCGAATGGGCGGTGTCGGGCGCCGCTTCGGCGGCGGTCCATCTGCTGGAGCGGGGTTTCTCGGTGCGTTTCCTGACCGACTCGGGCATGTCCGTGCCGGGCCCCGACGGAGCAGGCGGCTGGGCCGGCGGCACCGAATCCGCCGACACCGCCGGGCTTCTGCTGGACACCCTGGCCGTGGTGGACCATTCCGACGAACCGGGCCTGGCGCGCGCGTACGACGTCCTGCGCGGCGGCAACGAGGGGCTGCTGGTGGCGTTCTTCGGCGACCTGGACGAGGAACAGGCGGCGGTGGCCGGGCGGATGCGGCAGCGCAGCGGCGCGGCGGTCGCGTTCGTCCTGGACGGCGACGCCTGGACGCACGGCGCCGGCGGGCTCCGGGCCGCGGGCGGGGCGCCGCGGCTGCCGCTCGACGAGCGGCTGCGCATGCTCCATGAGGCGGGCTGGAAGGCGCTGCCGGTGCGGCCCGGTGACACACTGCCGGCGCTGTGGCGGCAGGCGGACCGGGCCGGAGGCCGCCAGGGGCCCGTGGGCGGTGCCGGGTCCGGCCCGGTGGCCGGGGCCACCGGGCCGGTCGCGGCGCCGGGAAGCGGGGCGGTGACATGAGCGGGCGGGCACGGCTGACGGTGTGCGCGGCGATCGCGACGCTCTGCGCGTCCTGCGCACTGCTGCCGCTGGTGGACCCGGTCGGCTGGATGATGCAGGCGGCGGTCCTGCTGATGATCGTCTCCGGGGTGGGGGCGCTGACCCGCCGGGTGCCGCTGGCCCGGCCGCTGACCGTGACGGCGCAGGCCGTGGTCGCGCTGCTGCTGCTCACCGTGCTCTTCGCGCACGACGAGGCGCTCGCCGGGGTGCTGCCCGGTCCGGACGCCTTCGCGGAGTTCGGCGAACTGGTGCAGGAGGGCGTCGCCGACGTCAGCCGGTATGCCATACCGGCTCCGGTGACGGCCGGCATCCGCCTGCTGCTGGTCGGCGGAGTGCTGCTGGTCGGCCTGATCGTGGACGCGCTGGCCGTCACGTACCGCAGTGCGGCGCCCGCCGGACTGCCGCTGCTGGCGCTGTATTCGGTGGCGGCGGGCCTCTCCCAGGGCGGGGCGGGCTGGCTGTGGTTCCTGATCGCGGGGGCCGGTTACCTGCTGCTGCTTCTGGCCGAGGGCCGGGACCGGCTCTCGCAGTGGGGCCGGGTGTTCGGCGGCCGGAGCCCGGGCCCCGGGCGGCCGGGGATCGCCGGCGGGCAGAGCTGGGCCGCCACGGCCGGCGGCCCGGCGCAGGCCCCGGTCCGTACGGGCCGCCGGATCGGCGCGCTGGTGCTGGGCGTCGCCCTGGTGGTGCCCGCGGTGCTGCCCTCACTCGGCGGCGGACTGCTGGGCCAGGCGGTGGCCGGGCGCGGGCCGGGCGGCGGGGGCGGCACGATCTCCGCGGTGAATCCGCTGGTCTCCTTGCAGAACAGCCTGAACCAGCCGGAGGACAGACAGGTCCTCAACTACCGCACCACCGCCTCCGACACGCGTGACATGTATCTGCGCATCGTCGCGCTCGACCAGTTCGACGGCGCGGCGTGGAAGCCGTCCGAGCGCTCCGTCCGGGACGTGCCGGACCGGCTGCCCACCCCCGCCGGACTGAGCCCGGAGGTGGACGTCACCCCCGTCAACACGAGCATCTCCACCGCTCCTTGGTACGCGCAGAACTGGCTCCCGCTCCCCTACCCCGCCTCCCGCGTGGACATCGCCGAGCGCTGGCGCTTCGAGCCGGAGGGCCGCACCCTGGTCGGCGACCGCGGGCAGAACACCCGCGGTGCGCAGTACCAGGTCGAGAGCCTGCTCGTCCGGCCCACCGCGCGACAGCTGGAGGAGGCGCCCGCGCCGCCCGCCGAGCTGGCGCGCGAGTACACGAAGGTGCCGGACTCGCTGCCCCCGGTGGTGCGCGAGACCGCGAAGCAGGTGACGAAGGGCGCCGGCACGGCCTACGAGAAGGCGGTCCGGCTCCAGGACTGGTTCTCGCTCAACGGCGGCTTCACCTACAACACGGAGGTGCAGGCCGGCAGCGGTACGGAAGCCATCGCACGGTTCCTCCAGCAGAAGGAGGGCTTCTGTGTGCACTTCTCCTTCTCCATGGCGGCCATGGCCCGCACGCTGGGCATCCCCGCCCGGGTCGCGGTCGGCTTCACCCCCGGCACCCGGCAGAGCGACGGCTCGACCTCGGTCGGTCTCAAGGACGCCCACGCCTGGCCCGAGCTGTACTTCGAAGGCACCGGCTGGACGCGCTTCGAGCCGACGCCGAGCCGGGGCACACTGCCCGACTACACCCTCACCGACACCCCGTCCGGCGGTGGCACGGACGCCCCGGCACCGCAGCCGTCGGGTTCGGCGGCGGCGCCCGCCGGGCCGTCGCCCTCGCAGAGCTGCGCCCCCGCCGAGCGGCGCGTCGGCCCCTGCTGGACGCCGCCCGCGCAGTCGACGAGCGGCCCGGCCGACGACGGGCCGTCACCCTGGGCCGTCACCGCCATCGCCGTGGGCGTCGCAGCCCTGCTCCTGGTGCCGGTGCTGCCGCTGCTGTGGCGGCTGCGGGCCCGTTCCCGGCGCCTCGGTGACGGCCGTCCCGGGCCGAAATCCGCGCCGGACCCGCTCACGGCCCGTCTCGAACCGGGCGGCCCCGGGTCGGTCGACAGCGCGCCGCCGGAGTCCGGGAGCGGCATACGTCCCGGGCAGGCCGGCGCCATACGTACGCTCGCGGCCTGGCAGGAACTGGTCGATTCGGGCTGGGACTACGGCATCCTGCCGGACGAATCGCTCACCCCGCGCAAGGCGGCGGAGCGGATCGTCCGCATCGGCGAGCTGCACGGCCCGGCGGCGGACGCGGCCCACCGGGTCGCGGCCTCGGTGGAGCAGGTCCTGTACGCACCGCGCCCCCGGCCGGCGCCCGGTCTCGCCGACGAGGTACGTCGCGTCCGGACCGGCCTGCACGACGCCGCGTCCCGGCGCCTGCGGTTGCGCGCGCTCCTGGCGCCCCGCTCCGCCGCGCGGGCGCTGTGGGCCCTCTCGTCCCGCTGGTCGGCCTTCCTCGCCCGCTGCGCCGGGAGCCCGCCGGCGACCGCGGTGCGCCGTGCGGCCGGTGCCCTGCGGCTGTCCCGGGAGCGGCCGTAGGCGCCGACGGTGCGGTGCCTGTCGTCGCGGGGCCTCGGGGGCGTACGCCGGGGCTGCGTGCCCGGGTGATGTCTGGTGATGGGGTCCGGTGACGGGGCTCTGGTGAATGAGCCGGGTCCTGCGCCGCTGCCCTGCGCTTTGCTCTAGCAGGTGCAAAGAGCGAAGGCCACCGGGGCCGCAGCGCGGATCGGGAACCGCAGTGTGGTCAGGGCCGCAGCGCGGGCCGGGAGCCGCAGTGTGGTCGGGGGGCCGCAGCGCAGGCAGGGGGCAGCAGCGCAGGCAGGGGCTGCGGTTACACCGGCCCGCAGCCCCGCGACTCAGCAACCGCCCACCCCCTATCTCGCATACCGCGCCCGCACCGCACTCCACACTCCCGCACCCCGACGTCCCAGCGCCCCCGCGTTCCTCGTCCTCGTTCTCGCTCCGCAGACACGAAAGCGGCCGTCCGGAATCCGGACGGCCGCGGCAAGTCGAGCGTGTTCAGGCGTGGAAGAGCGAGGAGGAGGTCGGCGGGCCGGTCAGTGGCCCTGTTCGTCGCGGCGGCGCTGCCAGCGGCTCTCGATCCGGTCCATCATCGAGCGGCGCTGCCTGGCCTGGCGCCGGGCCGGTGTGCCGCCGGGTCCCGCACGGCCGCCCGCCGCGGCCGGCTGCTCGCCCGGCTTGGGGGCCTTGCGCCATCCGGTGACCGCGAGCACCGCGCAGCCGAGCATGACGAGGAAGCCGACCACGCTGATCCAGATCTGCTGGGCGACCATCCCGGCCATGAGGAGTGCGATACCTACCAGGAAGCCCGCGACCGCTTGGTAGACCCGTCGCCGGGTGTACGTACGCAGCCCGCTTCCCTCAAGCGCTGTCGCGAACTTGGGATCTTCGGCGTACAGCGCTCGCTCCATTTGCTCGAGCATGCGCTGCTCGTGCTCCGAGAGCGGCACGGAGTCCTCCTACTCGTCGGTCGCGGGGGGCGACCGGGTGCGACCCTTTCAGGATAGGCAGGGAATCGCCCCCGTGAAACCCGCCCCTCTACGCCAATTCACCGTCCGGGCCGCAACGGCGGTCGGCGGTGCTTGCAGCCTGCATTCCCCACCCGCCGATCCGTCATGCCGGACGTCGTACCCCGATCATACGGGGCGAAGCGGCTGATCGGGTGGCCTGTGGCCGACTGCACGCGCAGGGTGAGCGGCCCAGGTCGGAACACCGGCTCTCAGCTGCGCTCGGCGAGGACGTGCAGCTGGGTGGCGACCGAGTGGAAGGCGGGCTGCTCGGCGGCGGCGGCCTCCAGTTTCAGCAGGGCGTCCATGGCGCCGGGCTCGGTGTCCACGAGCACGCCGGGCACCAGATCGGCGAAGACCCGCACGCCGTGCACCGCGCCGACCTTCAGGCCGGTGTCCGAGACCAGCCCGGTGAGCTGCTCGGCGGTGAACCGCCGGGGCACCGGGTCCCCCTCGCCCCAGCGGCCCGCCGGGTCCGTCAGGGCGTTCCGGGCCTCGGTGAAGTGGCCGGCCAGGGCGCGGGCGAGTACGGCGCCGCCCAGCCCGGCGGCGAGCAGGCTCAGCGTGCCGGCCGGGCGCAGCGCGCCGACCGCGTTGCGCACACCTTCGGCCGGGTCGTCCACGTACTCCAGCACGCCGTGGCACAGCACGGTGTCGTAGCCGCCGGGCTCGACCACGTCGAACAGCCCGTGGGCGTCGCCCTGCACCGCGCGCACCCGGTCGGCGACACCTGCTTCGGCGGCCCGCCGCTCCAGGGCGAACAGGGCGTTGGGGCTGGGGTCGACGACCGTGACGCGATGGCCGAGACGCGCGACCGGCACGGCGAAGTTGCCCGTACCGCCACCGGTGTCCAGGACGTCGAGGACGTCGCGCCCGGCGGCCTCGGCCCGGCGCTCCAGGGCGTCTACGAGAACCTCCCAGACCACGGCGGTACGAAGGGATGCGCGCGGGCGCAGCGGGTCAGACACGGCGGGTGGCTCCTCGACGGGGGCATGGAACTGATGGGGACCACCCTATTGCGTCCGGCAACGGGACCCCGCCGCGGTGCAGCCACAGCGCGCCAGGCGAGGACGGCCACCGGTCGGCGGAGGCCGGACAAGCACCCTCCGCCGCCGGCCACCGGACGGACGGGCCCCACCCGGCTGCCGAAGCGGCCGCCCCCGCCACCGCCACCGGCGACGGCGACGGCGACCGCCCCCGTCCCGAGCCCAGTCCTCACCCCGCCCGCTGGGACGGCAGTGTCGGCTGGAGGAGCAGCATCCGTTCCACCAGGCGCAGGAACATCGCCACGTCGCGGATCAGGTCGTCGGCGTCGCGCGGGCCGGCCGCGCCGGCTATGCCCGCCTCGGCGCGGGCGCGGCGCTGGGCTCCGGAGGCGAACAGGGCGCTCCACTCGGCCAGTTCGGGAGCCACCTCGGGCAGTACCTCCCAGGCGCTGCGGATGCGCTGCCGGCGGCGGAGGCTCGTTTCGGGGCGCCCGCGCACGGCGAGGACGGCGGCCGCGGTGCGCAGCGCGGCGAGGTGTGCGGTGGCGTAGCGCTCGTTGGGGGTTTCCAGGCTGCGGGCCTCGTCGATGCCGCGCTGGGCCTGGGCGAGCAGGTCGAGGGCGGCGGGCGGCGCGGCCGACCGGCGCAGGACGGGGTGGACATCGCCCGGAGGGCCGTACGCCGCGGAGCTGCCCGCGGCCGAACTGGCTGCCATGACGAACCTCCTGTCGTCGCATGACGGTTCGGGACCGTATGGGGCCATCGTGCGGCACACCACTGACAATCGGCTCTGACCTGCTCTTTCCCCGAAAGCACGGGCCAATTCGGGGAGATCGCCGCGTTTCCCGGAAAGCGGGCGGACCTCCCGACCCCCCTTGCGGAGACATGACAAGGCTGCGCATACTTTTTTGAACTGACCGGTCAGTTCAAGGAGGGGATCGTGCACAGCACCCCGCACGGGGCGGCCGTCACCGCCACCGGACTCGGCGTCGAGGGCCCCCGCGGCTGGGCCTTCCGGGACGTCGGCCTCACGGCCGAGCCGGGTTCGCTGATCGCTGTCGAGGGCCCGTCCGGCTCGGGACGCACCTGCCTGCTGCTCGCGCTCACCGGCCGGATGACGCCCACCGCCGGTACGGCCGAGGTCGCCGGCCTGCCGCTGCCCAAGAAGATGGCGGCGGTACGGGCGGTCACCGCACTGGCCCACGTACCCGGTGTCACGGATCTGGAACCTGCCCTGACGGTGGCCGAGCACCTGCGCGAACGCATCCTCCTCCAGCGCCGGTTCGGGCCCCTCCCAGGCATTCCCGGCGCGCTGCTGCGCCCGCGCCGGGAGCGTACCGCGTCGGCCCGCGCCCGGACCGAAGCGGCCCTGGAGGCGGCCGGCCTGGACCTGGACAGCCTGCCGAAGGGCGCCCGGACGGCCGTACGCGACCTGGAGCGGGCGGAGGCGCTGCGCCTGTCGATCGCCCTGGCGCTGATCGGCCGGCCCCGCCTGCTCGCCGTCGACGACACCGACATGAAGCTCCCGGACGCCGAACGCGCCGACGTCTGGGCGACGCTGCGCGCCCTGGCGGAGTCCGGGACGACCGTGGTCGCGGTATGCAGCCGGGCGCCCGAAGGCGCGGTCGTGGTGCGCACCGGTGCGCACGGCGGCCGGCAGGCGGCCGACGGCGAACCGGTGACCGGTGGAGGGACCGGCGAAACCGGCGACGGGGCCGGCAGCACGCCCACGCGCGACGCCGGGCGGAACGACGGGAAGGGGGCGGCGGATGCGCTCGCCGAGGCTGGCCGCGCTTGAGCTGAAGCGGTTCGGGAGGGGCAAGCTGCCGATGGCGGCGCTGATCGCCCTCCTCCTGCTGCCGCTCCTGTACGGCGCGCTGTACCTGTTCTCCTTCTGGGACCCGTACGGGCGCCTGGACAAGGTCCCCGTCGCGCTCGTCAACGAGGACACGGGCGCCGAGGCCAAGGGCAGGAAGATCGCGGCCGGGGACGGCATCGTCGCCGGACTGCGCGACAGCCACACCTTCGACTGGCACGAAGTGAGCGCGGAAGAGGCCCGCAAGGGGGTCGAGGACGGCTCGTACTACCTGTCGCTGACCGTCCCCGAGGACTTCAGCAAGCGGATCGCGTCCAGCTCCGGCGACCACCCGGAGACCGGTGCCCTCCAGGTCCGCACGAACGACGCCAACAACTACATCGTCGGGCAGATCTCCCGCACGGTCTTCTCCGAGGTGCGCTCGGCGGCCTCCGCGAAGTCCTCGCGCGGCTTCTACGACAACATCTTCGTCTCCTTCTCGACACTGCACGACAAGACCCAGGAGGCCGCGGACGGCGCCGGCAGGCTGACGGACGGCATCGGGCGGGCCCAGGACGGCACCGGAAGGCTCAAGGACGGCCTGGGTACGGCGAAGGACGGCAGCGGCACCCTGGCCAGCGGCCTGAAGGACCTCGACGCGGGCGCCGCCCGGCTCTCCGCGGGCACCGCCGAACTGGCCCGGGGCGCGACCGCCGCCTCCCGGGGCGCCGACCAGCTGGCCGGCGGTTCCGGCCAGGTCGCCCAGGGCACCCAGCAGCTGGCCGACAAGGTCAACGGCGTGGCGGCGGAGGTGGGCCCGTTCGTCCGGGCGCACGGCAAGGAGATCGGGCGGGTCGCGCGAGTGGTCGCCGACGGCGCCCGGGCCGTACGCGACAACCTGGACAAGCTGCCGCGCGCCGCCGACGCGGGCGCCAGGCTCTCCCGGGGGATGGCCGACCACCTCGCGGCGTTCTACCGGCAGCGCTGCGGGGGCGGGGCGCGGCCCGACCCGTCCTGCGCGGAGCTCAAGCAGCTCAAGGAGCAGGCGGCCGTCGCGGCGGCCAAGGCCGAAGAGGTCAGCGGCCATGTGCACGACCAGAAGAACCTCGACCGGCTCGCCCGCGACCTGGACTCGCTGCACCGGCTGGCGGACGGGCTGGCGCGGCGCGGACCGTCCCTCGGCGCCGACCTGGACGCCGCGGTCGAGAAGATCAACCAGCTGAACGCGGGCGCCCACCAGGTCTCCGCGGGCGCCGGCAAGCTGGCCGCCGGGACCGGGAAGCTGGCGGACGGCGCCGGCCGGGCGGACGACGGGGCCCGGCAGCTGCACGACGGCACCGGCCGTGCCGCCTCCGGCGCGGGCGACCTCGACCGGGGCGTCGGCAAGCTCAAGGACGGCGCGCAGACCCTGTACGGCGGCCTGTACAAGCTCTCCGACGGCTCGCAGAAGCTGGCCGGCGGACTGCACGACGGCGTACGGCAGATCCCCGACTACGGCAAGCGGGACCGGGACGACCGTACGCGCGTCATGTCCGACCCGGTGCAGCTCGCCTCCCAGGCGGCGCACCGCGCGCCCAACTACGGCACCGGCTTCGCCCCGTACTTCATTCCGCTCTCCCTGTGGGTCGGCGCGATGGTGGCCTACATGCTGATCCCGCCGCTCAACCGGCGCGCGCTGGCCATGGGCGCGAGCGCCTGGCGAATCGCGGTCTCCGGATGGCTCCCGGTGTTCGCCCTCGGGGTGCTCCAGACGGCCGCCCTGATGGCCGTCCTGCACTTCGGACTCGGCCTCCAGATGGAGCGGACGGCAGGCACGATCGGGTTCCTGCTGCTGGCCACGGCCTGCTTCGCGGCGATCGTGCAGTGGCTCAACGCCCGCTTCGGCCCGGCCGGCCGCATCCTGGTGCTGGCGCTGCTGATGCTCCAGCTGACGTCGGCGGGCGGTACGTACCCGGTGCAGACCAGCCCCGGATTCTTCAACGCCATCCACCCGTTCCTGCCGATGAGTTACATCGTCGAGGGGCTGCGGCGGCTCATCACGGGCGGCGAGCTGACGCCCGTGTGGCAGGGCGGCGCCGTCCTGCTCGCCTTCACCGCGGCGGCGCTCGCGCTCACCGCGTGGGCGGCGCGCGGCAAGCAGGTCGTCCGGCTGAAGGACCTCCACCCGGAGCTGAGCCTGTGAGCGCGCGGGCCGCCGGGGGCGGCACAATCACCCCCATGGACAGCTCCAGCACGCGCCGCCAGACCACCCGGCGCAAGCTCTTCGAGGCCGCGGTCACGCTCATCGCCGAACAGGGCTTCTCCTCCACGACGGTGGACGAGATCGCCGAGCGGGCCGGGGTCGCCAAGGGCACCGTGTACTACAACTTCGCGAGCAAGAACGAGCTCTTCGAGGAGTTGCTGCGGCACGGCATCGAGCTGCTGGCCACCTCCCTCCAGGAGGCCGCGGACGGGGCGGCCGCCCGGGGCGGCACCCGGGTGGACGCGCTGGACGCGATGATCCGGGCCGGGCTGGACTTCATCGCCCGCTATCCGGCGCTGACCCAGCTGTACGTGGCCGAGCTGTGGCGGACCAACCGGGCCTGGCAGTCCACCTTGATGGTGGTGCGGGAGCGGGCGATCACCGTGGTGGAGGGCGTCCTCCGGGAGGCGGTGGCGGCCGGCGAGCTGAGCGAGGAGATCGACATCCCGCTGACGGCGTCCGCGCTGTTCGGGATGGTGCTGGTGGCGGCGCTGGACTGGCAGTCCTACCAGCCGCACCGGTCGGTCGACGACGTGCACGCGTCCTTGTCGCGCCTGTTGCAGGGCCGGGTGAGCGGGCACCCGTAGGCGTCCCCCGCGGCGTCCGCGGACGCGACGGCGGCGGGGGGGGGGGCGCCCCGGGGGGGCCCCCCCCCCCCCGGCCGCCGCCCCCCCCCCCCCCCCCCGCCGCGGCGCCCCCCCCCCCCCCCCCCCCGACCCCGC
>NZ_JBIRGD010000039.1:0-65484 GCF_044327805.1 Streptomyces sp. NPDC018019
ACTCGCCCCGGAGCCGTTCCACCTCCCCGAGCCTCATACCTGCCAGCATGCTCCTGGTCAGCCACGATCGGCAGAGCTAACGAAGCACTACTAGGGCCTTTCCTTCGGATCATCTCGCCGACCAGATGAAGATGGCGGCGAGGTGGAGTCCGGCGAGGTAGATGGTGGCGGTCTTGTCGTATCGGGTGGCCAGGCCGCGCCACTGCTTGAGCTTGTTGATGCAGCGTTCGACGGTGTTCCGCTGCTTGTAGGCGACACGGTCGAAGGCCGGCGGACGGCCGCCAAGCCGGCCGAGCCGTTTGCGATTGGCGGCCTGGTCGGCGGGCTGCGGGATCACCGCCCGGACCCCGCGCTGCCGCAGGTGATGGCGGATCGCCCGGGATGAGTAGGCCTTGTCGGCCAGGACCGCCTCCGGTCTGACCCGCGGACGGCCGACCCGCCGGGGCACCCTTAACCGAGCCATGACCTGCGTGAACGCCGGTGCGTCACCGGCCTGGCCGGGTGTGATGACGAAAGTGAGCGGCCGGCAGCGGCCGTCTGCGGCGAGGTGGATCTTCGTGGTCAGCCCTCCGCGGGACCGTCCGAGGGCATGGTCGGCCGGCTCGCCGGCCGGGGCCCCCTTTGACGGGCCCCGGCGGCGTGCTGATGAGCCCGCACGATCGTGGAGTCGACCGCGACCACCCAGCCGAGGTCGCCTTCGGCGTCGGCCTGCGCGAGCAAGGCGGTGAAGACCTTCTCCCAGGTGCCGTCGGCGGCCCACTTCCGCAGCCGGTTGTGGGCGCCCTTCCACGACCCGAAGTGCTCGGGCAGATCCATCCACGGAGTGCCGGTGCGGTATTTGTACGCGATCGCGTCGATCACCTGGCGGTGATCCCGCCACCGCCCACCCCGCTTCGGCGTCCGATCCGGCAGCAACGGCTCGATGCGTGCCCATTGGGCGTCAGTCAACGACACACATCAACCAACGATCCGATGATCTGAAGGAAACGGCCTAGAGGCGTCGGCCGCCTCCGGCAGACCTCGACCCACAGCCGCCCCGGGTCCGCAAGGGCCGTTTTCCGTCGGAATGCGCGGGGTCCCGGACCATGGCGTCCGGGACCCCGCGATTTTCGTGTGCGTGCCTCGGCGGCTATTCCGTCAGTGACTTCGCGAAAAGGCCGTAGAGCTTCTGGTACGCCGCGTCCTGTGTCGGGACGAGTACCAGTACGCGAATGGTCAGCCTTCCCTTGGCCGGGACGATGTGGACGCCCTCGGGAGGCGAACCGAGAACCACGTTTCCGTCCGAGCCGTCATTGACGATGAGCCCCCAGAAACTGGCCTCGAATTCCGGAGCAAGGACTGAGCCGTCCGGCAGCTGGCCGAAACCGGCATTCCAGTGCTTCACGTCGGTTTCCCCGGCGTACAGGGTGACGTCGTAGGAGTAGATGTACTTGTGGCTCTGCCAGTCCTGCCACGACGAGTTGAAGGTGTACTCGACCTTCAGGTTCTTGTCGGCCGCCGTGAAAGCGACGGTGTCCGGCTCGGATTCCTGGCCGCCGCGGACGGCCGTCGCCGTCACGCTGTGCTTCCCGTGCGGCCAGCCGCCTTCGCGGGCGAAACTCCACAGGTCGGCGGTCACCTTGACGGAGCCGAGCTGAGTGCCGCCCTCGGTGAGCGTCACCGTGTCGGCGTTGAACGCGACGCCGTCGACGGTGGCGGCGCTGTCCACCTCGCCGCCCTCCTTCGGCGACCTGATGTCCACCACGGGCGTCGGCAGGGTGACGTAGAAGCGCAGCGGCGCCTTGCCGGACTGCACGTCGTCGCGCACGGCGATGGCGGAGAGGTCGTGCTGGCCGAGCGGCCAGTCGGTGTCCGGGGCGTACTCCCACGTGCTGTCCTTGACCGGGCAGGTCCCCAGCAGCTTGGTCCCTTCGTACAGCAGGACCTGCTGCACGTCGGGGGCCGCGTTCCCCCGGACGGCCTGCCGGCGGTCCTGGGTCTGCGCGCTGGGCCGGGGGGCGGTGAACACCGGGAGCGGCACCGGCTTGTTGAAGGCGAGCGCGGACTGGGCCTGGTCGTTCCAGGTGCTCGTGGAACTCCCGGACAGCGGTAACCGGGTCAGGTCGGCGAACGAGGAGCGGGCGGGGACGGGCAACTGCGAGCCGCCCTGATTGGTCCGGGTGAAGAGGATGGTGTCCCGGTCGGTGTTGTTGACGACGCTGCTCACACCGTCGTCGCTCTGGTCGAAGCCGTAGTCGCTGAAGTTGTTCGCCGTGCCGTTGACCGGGATGACGAGGATTTTGGTGCGCGGCCCTCCCACGTTGTAGTTGATGTCGGCGAACAAGGAGAAGGCGTTCTCGGGGGCGGCTTCTTTCCCCCGGCCGGTGATGACGTACGGCTCGTCGGCGGACCGGCCATTGCCATTGACGGTCACTCGCGTCCCCATTCCGTCGTTGCTTCGGATGCACGCCAGGCTGCCTGCGGCATGTGGTGCCGTCAATTGCGGAAGAGGTGTTCGACTGCGTTCAGGCCACGCGGGGCGCGGCTGAATTACGGGTGAACGGTGAACGGCAGGGAAACGCGATGACGCCCATCGTGTCGCTGCTGCCGCACACGGCACCACCGGCACACGCGCACCCCGGCCACGTTCCGTCGGAGAACGGCGGACTCTCCCCCGTGTCCCTCCCCGTACCGCGGGGCACCCGGACCCCTGTGACGCGCGGCGGCCGCCCATCCGGTGCCGCCGGTCCGTAGAGCTTCTGCGACCAGGAGGTCACAGTGAGAACAGCGAGCACACCTCCGCGTTTCTGGGCGGTGGCGGCAGTCGGGGCGCTGTCCCTGGCCGCCGTCGCCGGCTGTGGTGGTACGGACGGCAAGGCCTCGGGCAAGTCCCCGGACGCCGGTGCCCCGGCCACGCAGGGCGGGGCGGCGGACGGCCCGCAGGCGGTACGGGCGGCGCACCAGAAGACCACGGGCGCCCGCACCGCCAAGATGACGCTCCTCACCAAGGTCCGCAGCGGCGGGACGAACGCCGAGGTCCGCGGGTCGGGTGTGGTGGACCTGGCCAAGGGCAGCAGCGATCTGGTGTTGCAGACGGGCAACCAGCAGGTGCACCAGCGCCTGGTGGACGGCATCCTCTACCAGCAGCCGCCCGCGGCCCAGCGCAAGCAGCTGCCGCAGGGCAAGTCGTGGCTGAAGGTGGACCTGAAGAAGCTGCTGGAGCGGTCCGGCGCGAGCACGCAGTACGAGGACCCGACGGCCTCCTTCAACTACACCAAGGGCATCAGCGACAAGGACGTCAAGAAGGTCGGCACCGAGACCGTCGACGGCACGTCCACCACGCACTACAAGGTGTCGGTGGACGTGGCGGAGCTGGCCAAGGACAACACCCGGCAGGCGAAGCGGCTCCGGGACCAGCTCGGCGACCGGCTGCCGCTCGACATCTGGCTGGACGGGCAGGGCCGGCTCCGCCAGGAGAAGGTCGAGGTCAAGCCCAGGACCGGCCGTCAGGGCGAGACGGGTGCGCGGACCACCGTCAGCACCACGATCAAGTTCGGCGACTTCGGTACGGACGTGAACGTCACCGCGCCGCCCGCCAAGGACACCGTGGACATCACGGACAAGGCGGTACGGCAGGCGCAGCAGGGTCAGCAGGGCACGGCGCGATCCTGAGATCCTGGAAGCGACGTCCGCCGAGGGCACCGGCTCGCGGGCCGGTGTCCTCGGCGGCTCAGTGGCGTGCCCCGCGCCGGCAGGCGGTTACGGCTCCACGGTGGTCGGCTTCTCGGCCCGCAGATCGCTGACGAAGCCGCCCTTGAGCACGCGCATCCAGTACGCGTGCGACCGGACCGCCGGGGGAATGCCGGGGTCACGCTCCAGCTTGCGGTCCATCGAGGTCGCGCCGGCCGGAGCGTCCCGCTGGAACGTGTAGGGGTGCCACAGGCCGATCTCGCTGCTGTAGAAGGGCTTGCGCTCCATCAGGAGAACCTGGTCCGGGCTGCCCTGCGGGGGCTCCCAGGTGACGCGGACGGTGGCCGCGTCGAGCCGGTCGACGGACGCCAGCGCCGGCGCCTTCGGGATCACCGAGGAGGGAGCGGGCCTGACGGCATCGCTGTGGATCGTCCGCGGCACGGACGGCTCGTAGTGTTCCGGGTGCTCCAGCTTGCCGGTGACGCGGAGCGTGGCGGGAGCCGGGCCCTGTCCGCCCGCGCACGCGTCGACCTGGGCGACCTTGTGCCAGCCGTCGGAGAACCGCACGAAGTCCTCCTTCTGGAGCGGCAGTTCGCGGGTGCTGCCGGCGACGACACCGCTCACGGAGTAGGTGTAGCGGGAATCGTCGGAGCGGACCACCTGGTAGCTGCACCGGTCCACGGCCGCGGCACGGGCGTCGATCGCCGCGCGGAGCGTCGGCGCGTCGGCGGCGGGGGTTGACGGAGCCGCGATGGCGACGGCCGCGCCCGAGGCGAGGGCGCCGAGACCCAGCGTGCACGAGGTCAGTATGGCGGCGATACGGCGGGGCATGCATCCTCCGGTGACGTACAACGGCCCATGGGAAGCCGGCGAGCGGATGGCGATCGGGAGCACGAACGGAACGGGACGCTACCGGCAAACAACGGTCAAGGAGAAGTCAAAGAGCGAACAGGTGGAGCGGGACTCGCCGGAATATCTGAAGAAGGTCAAGGCCCTGATGGAACAGGGCAAGTGAGGGCGGCCGGGCATCTGCCCAAGCAGACCCGCACCTGCGCGCCACTCGGCCACTCCAAGGGATGAGTCTGGATCTGCACCTCGGCGGGCAGATCCTCACCACCCGCTGTCCAAGGATGGAGCTTGGTCGATGCAGGACACCATGGAAGAGGCCGACTACGAGGCCCCCGAACTCGCCGAAGTCGGCGATTTCGCCGCATTGACGCTCGGGTCCATCGGCCCTCGGCAGGACTCGCTCGCAGGGACCTTCGGCATCGGTCTCCGGTAACGCCGTCAGCTCCGGAAGGCCCGCTTCCGGCGCACGCTCATTGCGGCACTTCCTCGCAAGCAGCCCGACCACCGGAGGGCTGCCCCTCCTGAAGGTCTCGCGTGGGCCCGGTCACGTCGTGACCTGGATCACGGCTGACCTCTACGGGCGCCTGACGCCTGACGCCGGAGCGAGAAGACGAGGTCGGTGAGGGACGGGGTGCCGGCAGAGACTAAAGTCGTCCGTGCTGATGCATGGGTTCGTGCCGGCTCGGTGCTGAGTCGGTGCCCGAGGAAGGACAGGCGATGCAGGTCGGAGCGGTGCTGTGAGATTTCTGCACACCTCCGACTGGCACCTCGGCCGCTCCTTCCACCGGGTGAACCTGCTCGGCGCCCAGCGCGCCTTCCTTGATCACCTCATTGCGACGGTCCGCACGGAGCGGGTCGACGCGGTGCTCGTCGCGGGCGACGTCTACGACCGGGCCGTACCGCCGCTCGCCGCCGTGGAACTCTTCGACGACGCGCTGCACCGCCTCGCCGCCCTGGGTGTGCCCACCGTCATGATCTCCGGCAACCACGACTCCGCCCGCCGGCTCGGTGTCGGCTCCGGGCTGATGCGGCAGGCCGGCATCCACCTGCGGACCGACCCGGCGGCCTGCGACACGCCGGTCGTGCTGCGCGACGAGCACGGCGAGGTCGCCCTGTACGGCCTGCCGTACCTGGAACCGGCCCTGGTCAAGGAGGAGTTCGGCGCCCGGCGGGCCGACCACGCACAGGTGCTGGGCGCGGCCATGGACCGGGTGCGCGCGGACCTGGCCGCCCGCCCGGCGGGCACCCGGTCGGTGGTGCTCGCGCACGCCTTCGTCACCGGCGGCGCGCCCAGCGACAGTGAGCGCGACATCACGGTCGGCGGTGTCGAGTCCGTCCCCGCGTCGGTCTTCGACGGCGTCGACTACGCGGCCCTCGGGCACCTGCACGGCTGCCAGACGATCACCGACCGGGTCCGCTACTCCGGCTCGCCGCTCGCCTACTCCTTCTCCGAGGAGCGGCACCGCAAGTCCATGTGGCTCATCGACCTGGACGCCGCGGGCACGGTACGGGCCGAGCGCCTGGACTGCCCGGTGCCCCGGCCGCTGGCCCGTATCCGCGGCAAGCTGGCCGACCTCCTGGAGGACCCGGCGCTGGCCGGGCACGAGGAGGCCTGGGTGGAGGCGACGCTGACCGACACCGCCCGCCCGCACGAGCCGATGGCCCGGCTCGCCGGACGGTTCCCGCACATCCTCAGCCTCGCCTTCGAACCGGAGGAGGCCGCCGCCCGCTCGTCCGCCTCGTACGCGCAGCGGCTGCGCGGGCGCAGCGACCAGGAGATCGCCGAGGATTTCGTCGAGCACGTACGGCCCGGCCGCGCCGTGGACGCCGCGGAGCGGGCCGTGCTGCGCTCCGCGCTCGACGAGGTGCGGGCCGACGACGTGTTGCGGGAGGTGGCACGGTGAGACTGCACCGGCTCACGGTCACGGCCTTCGGGCCGTTCGGCCGGACCCAGACCATCGACTTCGACCGGCTCTCGCGGGCCGGTCTGTTCCTGCTCCACGGGCCGACCGGCGCGGGCAAGACCTCCGTCCTGGACGCCGTCTGCTTCGCGCTGTACGGGTCCGTACCGGGCACCCGGCAGAGCGGCCAGGCGCTGCGCAGCGATCTCGCCGACCCGCTGACACCCACCGAGGTGGTGCTCGAACTGACCGTGGGCGGGCGGCGGTTGGAGATCACCCGGCTGCCGGAGCAGCTCCGTCCGAAGAAGCGGGGGACCGGCACGACCCGGGAGAAGGCGCAGAGCCGGCTGCGCGAGTACGTGACCGGCGGCGACGGCGCGGACGGACGCGGGCACTGGAAGGCGCTGAGCCGGTCCCACCAGGAGATCGGCGAGGAGATCGGCCAGCTCCTCGGCATGAGCAAGGAGCAGTTCTGCCAGGTCGTCCTGTTGCCGCAGGGGGACTTCGCCCGCTTTCTGCGCGCCGACGCCGAGGCCCGCGCCCGGCTGCTCGGGCGGCTCTTCGACACCCGCCGGTTCGCCGCCCTCGAAGAACAGCTCACCACCCGCCGCAAGGCCGCCGCCGACCGGGTCACCGCCGGTGACGACCGGCTGCTGGCCCTCGCCCACCGCATGGACCAGGCGGCGGGGGAGTCGGCCGACCTCGGTGATCCCGTGGTCCCCGCGCCGGGCCGCACCCCCGAGGCGGCTGCCGGGTCCGGCCGCCGTGGCGGTACGGGCCGGGCGGCGCAGCGTTCCGGCGCGAGCACGGCGCGTGGAGCGGCCACTGCCACCGCGACCGCGGTCGTACCGGGGCAGTACGGGCGGGCGGCCGGCGCGCCGGCGGCCGAGGCGCCGGGCCCCGGAGAGCCGGGCTTCGCCGAGGCCGTACTGATACGGGCAGCCGTGGCGCGTTCCAACGCGCGGGAGCGGTACGAGATCGCCCGGCTCGCCGTACGCTCTGCCGAACATGCGGAGGCCGCGGCCCGCGCGCGGGCGGACGAGGAGCGCGAGCGGGACCGTCTCCAGCGCCGGTACGCCGAGGCCCGGCGGCGCGCTGCCGAACTGGCGGCACAGACCGGCGAACGCGACCGCGCCCGGGAGCGGCTGGCCCGCGCCCGCGCGGCCTCCGAGGTCGCCCCGGCGCTGGCCCTGCGCGACGCCGCCTGGCGCGAGCACGAGACGGCGCAGGAGGCCGAGCGGCGCGGCCGGTCCCAGCTGCCGCCGGACCTCGCCGGCGCGGACGCCGAACGGCTCGCCGCCCTCGAACGCGAACTGCGGCAGGACCTCGGCTCGCTGGCCGCGGCCCGCCGGGCGGAAGGCCGGGCCGTCGAAATCCAGCGGGAACGCGCCGGCATCGACCGCGAAGCGCGCGCCGACGAGCAGACGCTGCTGGACGCCGCCGCCTGGCTCGCGGACTGGGAGCCGACGCACCAGGAACACCAGCGGCGCATCGAGGCCGCGCAGGAGGCCGCCGCCCGGGCCGAACAGCTCCACGCGCAGCTCGACCCGGCCCGGCAGCGCCTGGACGCCGCGCGGCTGCGCGACCGGCTCGCGGACGAGGTGCGGGCCGCCGACGAGGAGGTGCTGCGTACCCGGGAGCTTTCGGCGGCGGCCCACGAGCACTGGCTCGACCTCAAGGACCGCCGTCTGCGCGGCATCGCCGCCGAACTGGCCGCCGGCCTGGCGGACGGTGCCGCGTGCGCGGTGTGCGGGTCCACGGAGCACCCCGCCCCGGCCCGCACCACAGCCGGACACGTGGACCGTGCGGCCGAGGAAGCGGCGCTGGACGCCTACCGGCAGGCCGAGTCCGTGCGTCAGGAAGCGGAGCGCGTCCGCCAGTCCCGCAAGGAGGAGCTGGCCGCCGCGACCGCTACGGCCGGGGACGCCGCCGTCGCCGAACTCGCCCGCGCGGCCGACGAGTTGCACGAGGCCTATGCGCGTGAGCGGGCTGCGGGCGCCGGTCTGCACGCCGCCCGGGAGGCACTGTCCCGTGCCGAGCGGGAGTACGAGCGGCGCCGGGACGGACAGCAGGAGGCCGAGCGCCGAGCCGCCGCACGCACCTCCCACCGTGAGGCGCTGGACCGCGAACTCGCCGCGATCGAAGCGGAGTTGGCGGAGGCGCGTGATGGTTGTGCCAGCGTCGCCGAGCGGGCTCGGCGACTGGAGCGGCAGGTCGCGCTGCTGGCCGAAGCGGCGACCGCGGCCCGTACCGCCGAATCCTGTGCCGAACGGCTCAAGGAGGCCGACGCCCAGCTGTCCGACGCCGCCTACCGTGCCGGGTTCGACACCCCGCAGGCCGCGTCCGCCGCGTTGCTGAGTGACGCCGACTGGCGCGCCCTGCAACAGCGCCTGGACCGCTACCAGGCCGAATCGGCCGCCGTGCAAGCCGAGTTGGCCGACCCGGAGGCGGTCGCGGCAGCAAAACTCCCGCCCGCCGAGCCGGACCGGGCCCGCGCCGAGCTGGACGCGGCCGGCCGCAGGCTGCGCACCGCGAGCGCCGTCTGCGCCGCCGCCGAGGAACGCTGCGCCGAACTGGACCGGCTCGGCGCGCAGGCTCACACCGACGCCCGCCGGCTGGCCCCGCTGCGCATCGAGTACGAGCGCATCGCCCGCCTCGCCGCGCTCGCCGCCGGTACCTCGGCGGAGAACGAACGGCGGATGCGCCTGGAGTCGTACGTCCTCGCCGCCCGGCTCGAACAGGTCGCGGCAGCGGCCAGCGCGCGCCTGCACCGGATGTCCTCCGGCCGCTACACGCTCGTGCACTCCGACGAACGGGCCGGCGGCGCCCGCCGCTCCGGCCTGGGGCTGCACGTCATCGACGCCTGGACCGGCCACGAGCGGGACACCGCCAGCCTCTCCGGCGGCGAGACGTTCTTCGCGTCGCTGGCGCTGGCACTCGGGCTCGCCGACGTCGTCACCGACGAGGCGGGCGGCACCCGCCTGGACACCCTCTTCATCGACGAGGGCTTCGGCAGCCTGGACGAACAGACACTGGACGAGGTGCTGGACGTACTGGACTCGCTGCGCGAGCGGGACCGCAGCGTCGGCATCGTCAGCCACGTCGCGGACCTCCGGCAGCGCATCCCGGCCCAGCTGGAGGTCGTCAAGGACCGGGCCGGGTCGTCCGTGCGCCACCGGGTGCAGGACTGACGCGGTGGCGTGGGCCTCTCAGGGGCTGATCGGGCGCCGGGGGAGCGGTGAGGAGTACACGACGCTGGTCGTCACCGACCCCAGCGCCCCCACCCGGCCCGACACCTCTTCCAGGTGCTTCATCGAACGGGCGGCGACCTTCAGGACGAAGCAGTCGTCGCCCGTGACGTGGTGCGCCTCCAGGATCTCGGGCGTGGAGTCCAGCAGGTCGTGGAACGGCTTGTAGTTGCCGTTCGGGTAGCGCAGCCGGACGAACGCCAGCACCCCCAGCCCGATGGCCGCCGGTTCGATCACCGCCGCGTACCCGGATATCACCCCGGCCTCCTCCAGGCGCCGGACGCGCTCGGTGACCGCGCTCGCGGACATGTTCACGGCGCGGGCCAGCTCGGCGTAGCCCGCGCGGCCGTTGCGCTGCAGGACGTCGAGGATGCGCCAGTCGGTGGCGTCGGGGGAATAATCGGTCATGGGAGGTGTGTAGCAGTGGAATCCCCGGCCGATCAAGGGTTCTGCCGCTGATCATCGCTTCTCGGCGCCGTGCCGTGCTCCGTAGATTCATCGGCATGACAGCACAGGTCCTCCCCGCTCCCCGGCCCGCCGTCTCCCCGGTCCTCCGGACACCGCCGGCCGCTCCCGCCGAGGCCGCCGCCTACTTCGCGGCCCGGCTCGCCTTCCACACCGACGCCGCCGACGTGCACGCCGCCTTCACCGGGGGCGGCGATCCCGGTTTCGTCCTCGTCGACGTCCGCAGCACCGAATCCTGGGAACAGGGACACATTCCGGAGGCGCGGCACCTGGCGACGGCGGACATCCCGCACCGCGCCGCCGAGCTCCTGGACCCGGCCGTCCCCGTCGTCGTCCACTGCTGGGGCCCCGGCTGCGACGGCGCCACCCGTGCCGCGGCGGCCCTGGCGGAGCGGGGCTATCAGGTCAAGGAAATGCTCGGCGGGATCGAGTACTGGATACGTGAGGGGCATGCGGTGCAGACCGCGCAGGGACGGCGACAGGGCGCGCCCGACCCGCTCACCGCACCCGTGGGCGAGGCGGACTGCGGCTGCTGAAACGGGCCCGCGAGCTCGGCGGCCGGATACCCGGTCAACCCCGGACCGGTGGGAAACCGGTCGCGCGCGGAATGGATCACGGGTGAAGTCGGCAACCCGGAAGGGGGGTTCCGGCGCCGAAGCGGTGTGCGGGTCCCGTTCCCGCTGGCATGGTGCCGGATGTGAACAACGAACGCGAAGTCGTCCGGTATTACCGGCAGCCCGGGTCACGGATCGGTTATCGCCTTTTCCTGCACGGCACCAAGCATTTCGGCTACTACCGCGCACACGACTCCCCGTGGAACTGGCCGAAGGCGCTGCGGCGCATGGAGGACGCCCTGGGGGAGCGGCTGGCGCAGCCGTCGGGCGCGCGGGTGCTGGACGCCGGGTGCGGTGTGGGTGATGTGGCAGCCCGCCTGGCAGGCCGTTTCGGTCTGCGCGTCCACGGTGTGGACCTGGTCACCGCGCACGTCGCGGAGGCCGGCCGCCGGGCCCGCCGCCGCGGCCTCGATCACCTGCTCACCTTTTCACACGGGAATTACGCGGTACTGGATTTCCCCGACGAGAGCTTCGACGCCGTCTACACGATGGAGACCCTGGTGCACGCCGCGGAGGCCGAGGCCGCGCTGCGGGAGTTCCACCGCGTACTGAAACCGGGCGGCCGGCTCGTCATGTTCGAGTACGCCAGGGAAGTGCCGACCCGGATGCCCGGGCCGGCGGCCGACATCTTCCGGCAGCTGAACGACTGGGCCGCGATGCCGTCGTTCCAGCGCTTCGTCTACGGCACGCTGGAACGCCTGACCGCGGAGACCGGATTCTCCGTGCTGCGGGTCGAGGACATTTCCCGCAGCATGTGGCCGATGCTCCGGTGCTTCGCGGTCATCGGGGGGCTGCCCTACGCCGCGTTCCGGGCGGCGGGACTGCGGCGGCACGCCGTGAATTCCATGTCCGCCGTCGAATTCTGGCGGCACCGCGCATTCTGGCGGTACGAAATCCATACCGCCGAGAAGTGATCCGGGGGCCCGGGCCTCGCGCCCAGGACCTGCCCTCCAGGACCGGGGGCAGGCCCTGGAGGAGGCATCAGGCCCCCGCGAAGACGTACTCCCGCAGCCCGTACCGGTCACCGGACCGCACGAACCCGGCCCGCTCCAGCACCCGCTGCGACGGCACGTTCACCGGCTCGGTCACCGCCCGCACCGTACGGACCTCGGGCCGGCCGGACGCCCAGTCGGCGAGCAGGCGCGTCGCCTCGGTGGCCCAGCCCGCGCCGCGCGCCGCGGGGCAGAGCGCGTAGCCGATCTCGACCGCGCCCTCGCCGTCCGGCGGGCCGTGGAAGCAGATGGAGCCCACGGCCGTACCGTCGTCGGCCCGGACGATCGTGAACAGGCCCCAGCCGGGGCGGTGCGCGGCCCCCGCGACGGTCCCGGCGCAGGCGGCGGTGGACTCCGGTGGCCGGCCGCCCGCCCACACCGGCCCGCCGGGGCGGTCGTCGCGGCCGTCGCCGGCCGCCAGCCGCGCCGCCGCGGTCGGCAGGACGGGACGCAGCACCACCCGGCCCGCCGCCAGGGCGAGCGGGTAGCCCGCGCCGGCCGTGGCCAGCGCCTCGATCAGGGTGCCGGTGTCCGCGCCCGCGGGCAGCCCGCTGACCTGCCCGTCGCCCACCTCGACCACCCGCCACACCCCGTCCGCGCGCAGCGCCAGGTCGGTGGTGATGAACCGGCAGCCCAGTTTCCGCAGCGCCGCCCGTACGACGGGGGCGACCTCCGACAGATCAGGCACCGGGCACCGCTCCGGCGTGTCCGGATGCGCGCCGACCAGCACCGGCTCGCCGTCCACCCACCACACCCGCGCCTCGCCCGCCGTCCCGTACGACTCGAACGCGCGCAGCACCACCCCGCCGGTCAGGAACTCCTCCTGAAGCGCCACGAAGCGGCCGACCACCGAGGCCAGGCGCGCGGCGTCGGACGCGTCCGGAACGTAGGCCGCCTCCTCCCACTCGTGCTTGCGGGACTTCACCCAGTCCTTGACCATGACGGGCCCGCCGCCCAGCGGACCGGCCAGCCGGGCCAGCTCCGCCGCGCCGGGCGGCTCGCCCGGCGCGCACGGCAGCCATCGGCTGTACGGGGTGAGGTGGGCGAACAGTGCGTACCAGCCCGGGAGTTCATGGGCGGCGCGGTAGCTCTGCGGCGCGGTCAGCAGCCGGCAGCCGCGCTCGTCGAGGGCCGCGGCGAGCGCGGCGTACCGTCCGGCCGGCAGCATCCAGCCGCGGTACCACGCCGGCCCGGCCCCGCGCGGCACCCGCGCCACCGCCCGTGCCGCGTCCCCGGCGACCAGCGCCTCATGGTCGACGACCGCACTGGGCGCGCCGATGGCCCGTACCGCACCGGCTTCCCGGCCGAACTCCGGATCGGTGCGGCCGGGCCGGAGCGGATCGCCGGAGAAGAGGAACACGCCGCCACCGCCTCAGATGCGCGACAGCTCGGCCAGCAGGTCGTCCAGCCCCAGCGAGCCCTGCGACAGGGCGGCCATGTGCCACGCCTTGAGGTCGAAGTCCGCGCCGTGCCGCTGCCGGGCCGCCTCCCGGCCCTTGAGCCACGTACGCTCGCCCAGCTTGTAGCCGATGGCCTGGCCCGGCATGCCCTGGTAGCGGACGATCTCGCTCTCCACGAAGTCCGCGGAACGGCTGGAGTGCCGGCCGAAGAACTCCTGCGCCAGCTCCGGCGTCCACCGCTCGCCCGGGTGGAACGGCGAGTCCGCCGGAATGGTCAGCTCCAGGTGCATACCGATGTCGATGACGACGCGGACCGCGCGCATCATCTGCGCGTCCAGATAACCGAGCCGGCGCTCGGCGCTGGTCAGGAAGCCCAGCTCGTCCATCAGCCGCTCGGCGTACAGGGCCCAGCCCTCGGCGTTGGCGCTGACCATGCCCACCGCCGTCTGGTAGCGCGAGAGGTCCTCGGCCACGTGCGCCCACTGCGCCAGCTGGAGGTGGTGGCCCGGCACACCCTCGTGGTACCAGGTCGAGACCAGGTCGTACGTCGGGAAGCGGGTCTGGCCCATCGTCGGCAGCCACGTCCGGCCGGGGCGGGAGAAGTCCAGCGACGGGCTGGTGTAGTACGGCGCGGCGGCACCGCCGGGCGGGGCGATCCGCGACTCCACCCGCTTGACCCGCTCCGCCAGGTCGAAGTGCGTACCGTCCAGGGCCTCGATGGCCTCGTCCATCAGCGCCTGGAGCCACCGGCGGGTCTCCTCGACGCCCACCACGGCCTCGCCGTTCTCGTCCAGCCAGGACAGCGCCTCCCACGGGGACTTCGTCCCGGGCAGCACCTTCCCGGCCTCCTCGACCATCTCGGCGTGCAGCCGGTGGAACTCCGACCAGCCGTAGTCGTACGCCTCGTCCAGGTCCAGGTCGGTGCCGTTGAAGTGGCGGGCGAGGAGGGCGTAGCGCTCCCGGCCCACCACGTCCGGCGCGCCCTCGATCGCGGGCGCGTACCGGCCGCGGAACCAGTCGCGCAGCTCCACCAGCGCGCCGGTCGCCACCGACGCCGCCGTGTGCAGCTCGGCGCGCAGCGCTTCGGGGCCGGGCTCGGTCAGGTCGGCGAACCAGCTGCGGTCGGTGCCGATCCAGGTGTCCAACTGGCCGATGACCGTGGCGACCTGGCGCGGACCGGCGGGCAGGTTCCGCTTCAGGCCCGCCTCCAGCGCGGCGCGGTAGCCCTCCAGCGCGGCGGGCACGGCCCGCAGTCGCTGGGCGAGCGCCGCCCAGTCGTCGTCCGTGTCGACCGGCGTGATCGTCAGGACCTCGCGCACCGCGTGCAGCGGTGAGTGCAGGTTGCTGACCGTGCGCAGCCCCTCACCCGCCTCGTGGACCGCCAACTCTGCGGTCAGCCGCTCGCGCAGCAGCCGGGCGCAGCGCCGCTCGCGCTCGCTGTCCGCGCCCGGCCGCCGCTCGGCCTCGGCGAGCCGGTCCAGCGTCGTACGGGCGAGCTGCGCCACCGCTTCCTGGCCGGTGGGCGAGAAGTCGGGCAGCCGGCTCGAACTCTCCGGGACGCCGAGGAAGGTGCCGGTGATGGGGTCCAGCTCGACCAGGGCGTCGACATAGGTGTCGGCGACCTGGCGGGGGAGCGGGGCGCTGTCGGAAGCAGTGGTGTGGGACATGCGGCCCATCCTCGTACGGAAGCCCCCGGTACGTCATCAGCAGCGCGCCGCACGCAGGCCCCCGGGGTGCCGCGTCCGCGCAGGGCGAACGGGGAACGCGCCCGCCGGCCCGCTCCACCGGAAGAGAGAAGACGGCCTCCGGGCCGCCTTCATTGGTCCGGGCCAAACCCTTGCTCCGGCCGGAGCGGACGCCCCAAGCTCGCAGAATGGACCTGGAATTGCGGCATTTGAAGACGATCCGGACGATAGCCGACGCGGGCAGCCTCACCAAGGCCGCCGCCCGGCTGGGCCTGGCCCAGCCCGCCCTGAGCGCCCAGCTGAAACGGATCGAGCGCACCCTCGGCGGCAAGCTCTTCGAACGCGGGCGCTTCGGGGTACGGCCCACGGCGCTGGGCGAGTTCGTGCTCGACCGGGCGCGCGTGGTGCTGCCCGCGATCAGCGAGCTCCAGCAGGAAGCCGTACGGTTCGGCAGCGCCGGCAGCAGGATGACCGGCTTCCGGCTCGGCGGCACCCACGGCCCGCTGCTGGGCGGGCTGGTGGACCGGCTCGCAACCGCCCACCCGGGCGTGCCGGTGACCACCTTCACCACCTGGTCCGAACGCGAGATCGCCGCGTCGGTCGCCGCCGGACGCCTGGACTTCGCGCTGATCGGCGCCTGCGGCGAGGCCCCGGCACCCGAGCCGGAACGGCTCAGCTGGCGGGAGATCGCGGTGGACCCGGTCTTCGTCATGCTCGCCGACAGCCACCCGCTGGCCGGCCGGCGCGAGATCGGCCTGGCCGAACTGGCCGCCGAGGCCTGGGCGGACGTACCGGGCGACGGCTGCTTCGCGGACTGCTTCACCCTCGCCTGCGCCCGCGCCGGTTTCACCCCGGCCCGGGTGTACGAGACGGACACCGCGTCGTGCATCCACCTCGTCCAGGTAGGACGCGCCGTGGGGCTGTGCCGCGCGACCCTGCCGCCCACTCCCGGCATGGTGACCAGACCGCTGGCCGGTACGCCGCTGACCTGGCGCCACCTGGTGGGCTGGCACCCGGGGACCCCTGCCGCGAACTCCGCGCCCGAGGTCGTCGCCCAGGCCCGCGCCGCCCACGCCGACGCCGCCGCACGCAGCGAGAGCTACACGCGGTGGCTCGCCGCCCACCGCGTGGCGGCCGATCCCGGACCACCGGGGGCGGCCCACCCCGGCCCATCGGGGGCCGCCGACGGCCCGCCTCCGGAGCACGCCCGTCCGCAGGCGTCCGGCCATCCGGCAGACGGACCGCCGTCATCGGAAGTCACCGACTGCCCAGGGTTCCTTCGCGGTATCCATAACAT
This sequence comes from Streptomyces sp. NPDC018019, assembly GCF_044327805.1. NCBI lineage: Bacteria > Bacillati > Actinomycetota > Actinomycetes > Kitasatosporales > Streptomycetaceae > Streptomyces > Streptomyces sp. NPDC018019. Next base: position 16,121 of record NZ_JBIRGD010000039.1, read on the forward strand.
CCCGCAGAAGGACAACTGACATCTTCTGCGGGCCGTCGCACGGCTCCTACGGTTTCGGCACCTCCACCCCCCGAGACCGAGGAGACCTCCCCGATGCGCCACAGACACGCCCGAGCCAGCGCGTGTGCCGTCATCGCCGCCGTCGGCGCGCTCGTCCTGACCGCGCTGCCAGGTTCCGCGGCAGCCCAGATACGGGCCGACTCGACGACACCGCAGGCCCCCCACCGGTCGGCCGCCGAGACCCTGTCCGTCGGTGCCACCTCCGACGCCGTGTACCGGGCGATGCAGCGTGACCTCGGCCTGAGCCGGGAGCAGGCCGAACGCCGGCTGACCAACGAGGCGGCAGCGGGCGCCGTCGCCGGACACCTGAAGAACGCGCTGGGAACATCGTTCGCCGGTGCCTGGGTCAGCGGCACCGAATCCGGCACGCTCACCGTGGCCACCACCGACACCGCGCTCCTGGCGGCCGTCCGGGCGGCCGGCGCCCGCGCCGTCCACGTGCCGCACTCGCTCGTCCGGCTCGACGCCGCCAAGTCCCGGCTGGACCGCGCGGCGCAGCACCGCGCGGCCCCGGAGGCGTCCTCGTGGGCCGTGGACGTCCGGACCAACACGGTACGGCTGCGGGCCGCCGACCCCGCGGCGGCCCGGGCCTTCGTCGCCGCCAGCGGCGCCGACCGCTCCCTGGTCAGCGTGGGCGCGACCGCCGAACGCCCGCGCCCGCTCTACGACATCCGCGGCGGTGACGCGTACTACATGGGCGGCGGCCGCTGCTCCGTGGGCTTCGCGATCACCCGCGGCAGCCAGCAGGGCTTCGCCACCGCGGGCCACTGCGGACGCGCCGGCACCTCCACCACCGGCTACAACCAGGTGGCCCAGGGCAGCTTCCAGGCGTCCACCTTCCCCGGCCGGGACACCGCCTGGGTCGCCACCAACAGCAACTGGACCGCGACGCCGTACGTCAAGGGCCAGGGCGGCCAGAACGTCCGGGTGGCCGGCTCGACCCAGGCGGCGGTCGGCGCCTCGATCTGCCGTTCCGGCTCCACCACCGGCTGGCACTGCGGCACCATCCAGCAGCACAACACCAGCGTCACCTACCCGCAGGGCACCGTCAGCGGGGTGACCCGGACCTCGGTGTGCGCCGAGCCGGGCGACTCCGGCGGCTCCTTCATCTCCGGCAGCCAGGCGCAGGGCGTCACCTCCGGCGGCTCCGGCAACTGCCGCTCCGGCGGCACCACCTTCTACCAGCCCATCAACCCGCTGCTCCAGGGCTACGGCCTCACCCTGAAGACCGGCACCAGCGGCTCCGAGGACCCCGGCCCCGGCCAGCCGGGCGGGACCACCTGGGCCGCCGGGACCGTCTACGAGGCGGGCGCCCAGGTGACGTACGACGGCCTCACCTACCGCTGCCTCCAGAGCCACCAGGCCCAGCCCGGCTGGGAGCCGGCGAACGCGCCGTCCCTCTGGGAGCAGGCCTGAGGACGACGGCCTTGAGGGCCACCGAGGACCACTGAGGTACGGCACCGATCCGCACCGGTCTCCGTACCGCCCGGGGCCGGCTGGTACGAGCGCTCGCGTACCGGCCGGCCCCACTTCTGCGTCCGCGCCGGTATCGCGCGCGGCCCTTGCCGTCACGTCGCGCGCGGGCCGGCGTCCGGCGCGGTCCGGGCCGTCCGCGGCCGTACGGGCAGCCCGGCCGGACGGGCGGTGATCACCAGCGTGCCCTCCTCGATCTGGTAGTCCAGCGGCAGCCCCAGGCCGCGCATCGCCGCCACCATCCCGGTGTTGGACGCCCGGGTGACCGCGTACACGCTCGTGCAGCCGGCGTCCGCGGCCATGGCGACCAGCCGGCGCAGCAGTTCCGCGCCGATGCCGCGCCGCTGCCAGGCGTCCTCGACCAGTAGCGCCACCTCGGTCTCCTCGCCGTCCCACAGCAGGTGTCCGAGCGCGACCAGCCGCCCGGACGCGGTCTCGACCGCCAGCGTGCGGCCGAAGCGGGGGCTGAGCAGGTGGTTCAGGTAGCGCTCGGCGTCGGCGACCGGGCCGTGGTAGCGCATCTCCAGCGTCCGCGCCGAGCAGCGGCCGTGCATCTCACGGGCCGCCGCCAGGTCGGAGGCGTCCGCGCGGCGCACCGTGATGGGGTTGCCCTCGGGCAGCGTCAGCACGTCGCGGCGCGGCGGCACCCGCTGGCCGAGCCGGGTGTCCAGCTCGACGAGCGCCCGCACCCGCGCGAACTCGGTGGGCGTGAAGGGAAGGTGCGGGCGTTCGATGGTGACGGAGCCCCCGGACGGGTCGCGGAACCTCATGGTGTGCTCTTCGAGGATGCCCTCGTCCGGCACCGGTTCGGCGAGCCGCTGCCCGTTCCGGGACCGCGCGGGCACCGAACGGATGGTGCAGCGCCCCAGCAACTGGCGTAGCACGAGCGGAAGTTCCGCGGAGTCCAGGGCCGTACGGGTGGCCAGGCCCAGCATCCGGGTGGGGGCGTCCACCAGGTCGTGCGCGTCCGCCCGCTCCAGCCAGGTGTGCGCGCCGCCCGCGGCGGCGGCCGTGCGGGTCAGTTCGGCGGCGGGCAGGGCGGCGGGGGCGCGCAGCAGGAACTCGTCCACCGTCCCGTCCGACAGCGGATGGGTTTGCAGGCTCAGGATGTCCACGCCGTGCCCGGCCAGCGCCGTGCACAGTGCGGCCAGGGTGCCCGGCTCGTCCCGGACGGTCGTGCGCATCCGCCACAGCTCCGTCTCCTGCCGCTCCTCGTGGGGAACGGCGGGGGCCACCGGTGCTGCGGCGCCGGTATCGGTCGGCGGCGGCGCGTGCTCGTGGCGGCGTGACCACCACGTGTGGAACCCGGCCGTGGCGACCAGCACCACCGCGGAGCAGCACAGCAGCGCCGGGCCGGACGGGCCGTGCGCGATGGCGTTGGCGAGGGCGTCCGCCACCGCCACGGCGGTGAACAGGGCCGCCAGCTCGACCAGCTCCCGCCGCCAGTGGTGGCGGCGGGAGCTCCTGGCAGATGTCGTGTCGGTCATACGGCCAGCCTCACCGACCGGTGTTGCCTGATCGCGAACGCTCTGTGACCGATGGGTAAAGGCGGCATTCGAGGTGAAAAGCGAAGGTTGCGCCGGGCGTCCAGCCGGGCGCTCTCCCGGGCGTTCACCGGGGCGCTCTCCCGGGCGCGGCGCGCCCTACCTGCCCGGCTGCCCCACCCGTCCCGGTTGCAGCACCCGGCTGAACAGTACCCGACCGTCGTCCTGCCGCAGCCGTACCGTCAGTTCGCCGCCGTCCCCGTCGATGTCCACCTCGCCGAAGTACTGCGGGCTCTCGGCGGGGGAGACGTTCGCCCGCCGCGGCGCCTTGACGAAGGGCTGCGCGGGCCCGAACGTACCGTCCAGCGGCACGGCCGGGAAGCCGCCCGCGTTGAGCGGCCCCGACACGAACTCCCAGAAGGGCGCGAAGTCCTGGAACGCCGCGCGCGACGGGTCGTAGTGCTGGGCGGAGGTGTAGTGCACGTCAGTGGTGAGCCACACCGTGCCGGTGACGCGCCGGTGCTTGATGAACCGCAGCAGTTCCGCGATCTGGAGTTCCCGGCCCAGCGGCGCGCCCGGATCGCCCTGCGCCACCGCCTCGAAGTCCGTCTTGCCGTCCGCGACCACGAGGCCCAGCGGCAGGTCGGCGGCGATCACCTTCCACACCGCGCGGGACCGCGCCAGCGACCGCTTCAGCCATGCCAGCTGCTCGGCGCCGAGGATGCCCTGCCGGTCGTCGGGCTGCCGGTTGGGGGAGTTGGCGTTCCGGTACGTCCGCATGTCCAGCACGAACACGTCCAGCAGCGGCCCGTGGTGCAGCACCCGGTAGACCCGCCCGCCCCGGTCCGGGCGGAGCGAACGGATGGGGAAGTACTCGCGGAACGCCCGCAGCGAACGCGCCGCGAGCACGTCCACGTCCTTCTCCGTGTACCGGTCGTCGTCGAGGATCTGGCCCGGGTACCAGTTGTTGCGCACCTCGTGGTCGTCCCACTGGATCACGGTGGGCACCTGCGCGTTGAAGCGGCGCAGGTTGGCGTCCAGCAGGTTGTAGCGGAAGGCGCCGCGGTACTCCGCCAGCGTCTCGGCGACCTTGGACTTCTCCTCGGTGGTCACATTGCGCCAGATCCGGCCGTCGGGCAGTCGCACACTGGCCTCGATCGGACTGTCGGCATAGATGTTGTCACCGCTGCACAGGAAGAAGTCCGGGTCGCGACGGCGCATCTCCTCGTAGATCCGGTAGCCGCCGCGGTCCGGGTTGATGCCCCAGCCCTGCCCGGCGAGATCGCCCGACCAGGTGAAGCGCACGCCGTCCCGGCGCCGGTCCGAGGCGGTGCGGAAGGTACCGGTGACCGGCTCGCCCGTCCGCCGGTAATCGTGCGGGTCGGCGAGCAGCACCCGGTAGTGGATCTGCTCACCGGACGGCAGCCCGTGCAGCGCGGTGGTGCCCGTGAAGTCCGTACCGGGGCCGAGCAGCGGGCCGTGCCAGGTACGGGCGCCCCGGAACGATTCGGTCGCCGCGGTCTGCACGATCATCCGCGCCGGCCGGTCGGACCGCACCCACACCAGCCCGGACGAGGCCGTCACGTCCCCGGCCTGCACGCCCCACGGGGCGCCCGGCCGCCCGGACCGCACCAGCGCGGGCGCGCCCGCGCCCCGGGACGCGGCGCTCGCTCCCGTGGCGTTCGCGACGGCGGGGAGGGCGAGCGCCGCGGTACCGGCCGCCGCCCCGTGCAGCACCGACCGCCGGCCGACGGCTCTGCCGGGTCCCTGCGCCATGTGAAACCTCCGTGACTACGCCCGATCTTGCTGTTGTCCCGTTCGTACCGGAGCGCGGTGCCGCGCGGCCGAACGGGTGGTGAACTCCAGGGGTGCCCGGAGTGGTCGGCCTCGCCGGGCCGCTCCGGACAAGGGTCAGCGGGGCACCTGATGCGTCATCGGTGAACAGTACGGTGCGGTCTGCCGCCAAGGTTGGTGGGAAACCGGTCGCTTCGCGCGACGTTCCGGTCCCATGGTCGCAGCGGGCTCTGAACGGCGGTCCGGGCGGAACTCCGGGCTCGGCCCTTCGCCGCCGCCCTCCTGCGCAGTGTGCCGCACACCACGTCCGCAAGCGCTCCTTTCCGATCGTTTCCGCTGGACAACGACCGGTCCGCCCGCTGGGATGAAAGCGTGCAGACCGACTCCGTGACCGATGCCTTCCAGGAACACCGCCCGGTACTGATGGGCGTGGCCTACCGCATGCTCGGCCGGGTGGCCGATGCCGAGGACGTGGTCCAGGAGGCGTGGCTGCGCTGGTCGTCCGCGGACCGCGAGCAGGTCCGCGAGCCGCGCGCCTACCTGGTGCGCGTGACGACCCGGCTGGCCATCGACCGGCTGCGGCAGGCCCAGGCGCGCCGCGAGGCGTACGTGGGGCCCTGGCTGCCCGAGCCGCTGGCCACCGACTTCGCCGACGCCGCCCCGGACTCCGCCGACCGCGCCGTCCTCACCGAATCCGTCACCCTCGCCGTGCTGGTGGTCCTGGAGTCGCTCTCCCCTCTGGAGCGCGCGGTGTTCGTGCTGCGCGAGGCGTTCGGCTACCCGTACGCGGAGATCGCCACGATCCTGGAGCGCGGCGAGGCGGCGGTACGCCAACTCGCGGGCCGCGCGCGGCGCCACGTCGAGGAGCGCCGGCCGCGCTTCGAGGTCGATCCGGCCCAGCAGCGCGACCTGACCGAGCGTTTCCTCGCGGCGGCTGCGGGCGAGGACCTGGACGGGCTGCTGAACCTGCTGGCCGACGACGTACGACTGGTCGGCGACAGCGGCGGCAAGGCCAAGGCGCCGCTGCGGGTCATCGAGACCGCCGACAAGGTCGGCCGTTTCGTGGTGGGCGCGTCCCGGGGCGGCATCCCGTCGGCCGAGTTCGTCTTCATGGAGCTCAACGGCGGTGTGGCACTCGTGGTGCTGTCTGCCGGCCGGCCCGACTCGGTCTTCCAGCTCGACGTGGTGGACGGCCGGATCCAGACCGTCTACATCATCCGTAACCCGGACAAGCTGGCGTCGCTCGGCGTTCAGGCCTGACCGGCTGCGGAGGTACGGGCGGGCCGCCGTCCGGCGTCGGCCGACAGCGGCTCGTCCTGGAGCCTCCGTACCGCTGCCCGCAGCCCGAGCCGCGGACTCGACAGCACGACCCCGTACGCGCCCCCGCTCTCCGTTTCCCGTTCCACCCGTTCCGCGGCCGGTGCCATCGACGCCTGCGCGAGGATGATGGCGCTCGCCCGCCCGCCGTCGTGCCCGCCGTCCGGGAACACCGCACGCTGCGCGTCGCGGACAGCCGCGGCGACCGCCGTCAGGTGCCCTTCCGCGTCGCCCGCTTGGAAGAGGTCCCAGGCGCCGGGCACCAGCCGGGTGGTGACGGTGATCTGCCGGCCGGCCCGGGCGGCCTCCTCGGCGACCAGGTCCGCGGTCGGCCGCAGGGTGCTCTCCACCGTGGCGAGCACGATGACGCGCGGCCCCGCCGCGACGGCCGCCGCGGCCATCGGCCGGTCCACACGCAGAACGGGCAGGCCGAGGCCCGCCCCGGCCGCCTCGGCGACCGCGCCGATGGACGAACACGTGCACAGGACCGCTGTCGCCCCGTCCGCGGCAGCCGTGGCGAGCACGTCCCGTACCGCCGCCCCGACCGCCTCCGGACCCTCGGCCCGCGCCCGGTCCAGCAGGTCGGGGCGTACGACATGGCGGAGGCCCAGCCCCGGAGCGTCCTCGTCACGCAGCGCTTCGAAGACCGGGACGTGCACGGGCGAGGTGTGCAGCAGCGTGAGCATGATCGCGAGCGTAACCGCCCGTCGCTGCCGGGCACCGGCCCGGGAACGGATCGGCCCATTGGTCTTGACCAAGGGTGGAAGCGGCCATATCGTCACAGGGATACTGCAACAACCTTTAATAAAGAAGCGCTCATATCCGGGCGCGCACGCGGGCTCGGGACGGGCCCGCCGCCGACGGGGACCAGCCCCGTCGGGAAGACGGCCACGGCGGAGGACAGGGTGGGGACCACGCAGCTCGAAACGGCTCCGGAGCCGAAGTACTGGCACCTCAAGACCGTGCTCAGCGAGGCGCTCGACTCGGAGTTCTCGGTCGGCGAGATCCTGCCCAACGAGCGGGAGCTGGCGGCGCGGTTCGGCGTCGCGCGGGCCACGCTCCGGCAGGCGCTGGAGCAACTGGAACTGGAAGGCCGCCTGCAGCGCCGCCGCGGTGTCGGCACGACCGTCGCGCCCCCGCGCGTGGGCGTGGCCGTCGACCCGGCCCACCACACCTGGCCCGGCGGACCCGGCGACGACTGGCAGCCCGTCGACGCCGTCGAGACGCCGAAGGTCCCGGCGGCCGTGGCGCGTCTGCTGGAGCTGACGCCCGGCGAGCGGGTGCACACCGTGCACCGCAGCCGGGTCACGCACGGTCAGCCGGTGGCGGCCGAGCAGCTGTACGTGCCCGTCCGTTCCGTGCCGGGCGCCGCCGCAGGTGCGGCCGTGGACGCCCCGGCCCGCGCCCGCGCCGTGCTCCGCGAGCTCCAGCAGCTCGAACTGCAAGGCCAGGACCGGGCGGTGGAGCTGGGCTCGGCCCGTGCGGACGACGCCAAGGAACTGGACCGGTTGCCCGGCGCCCCCGTCCTCGTCGTCACCACCCGCTACTTCGCGGACGGCCGCACCGCGGCCGTCGCCGTGTCCACGTACCGCGCCGACACCTGCCGGCTCACCTTCGGCGACAACGAGAGCGAGGCGGGGGTCACGGTCCTGGCCGGCTAGGGACGGGCTGCGGTCAGGGGCCGCAGGCGGCGGGCTGCGCTCAGGGGCCGCAGGCGGGGGCGCACCGTGCGGAAATGGCGTCGCCGTCCGGCGGTGCCGTCCGCGAGAATCGGCGCATGCTGAAGATCGGTTCGGTCGTGTTGGGCGCTTCGGACGTGCGGCGGGCCGCCGCCTTCTGGATGGACGCCCTCAGGTACGTCCCGCGTGACGAGATCGAGGACGACTGGGTGGTGCTGAGGCCCGCGGAAGGCCCTGGCGTGCAGGTCGCGATCGGGCTGAGCGGGACGCCGGTCCAGGCACATCCGCGCGTCCACCTGGACCTGTACGCCGGTGACGCGGCCGACCAGGCCGCCGAGGTCGAACGGCTGGTCTCCCTGGGCGCCCGGCGGGTCGACTGGGACCGCTACCCGGCCGACCCCGATTTCGTGGTGCTCGCCGACCCCGAGGGCAACCGCTTCTGCGTCATCGACACGAGCCACGGCTGAGCCGGGGCCGTGCCGCCTGCTGCCGCTGCCCGGCCCGTACGCGGTTCAACCGGCCGACGACGGGGGCGGAACCGGCTCCGGAGGCGGCGTCAGGAATGCCTCGACCATCGGTACGACGAGGTCGGCGCGCCGCGGCAGGTTGTGGTGGGTCGTGCCCGGGAGCACGCCGAGCTGTGAGCCGGGGATCAGACCGTGCATCTCGACGGCGTGCTCCAGCCGGACGAAATCGGTGTCCCCGACCAGCAGGAGGACCGGCGCCGCCAGGCCGGCCAGGGTCTCGGCGGACCAGCCCTCGAAGCGGCGCACCGTCGGCCGCAGCTTCTCGGCGAACGCCTCGAAACGGTCCGGGTCGGGCGCGACCTCCACATACGCCTCGTACATCTCCTGGAAGTCGCGCTCGGTGGGCATCCGCGGGGAGCCGGGCCGTGCGTACGGGTCGAGGATCTCGGGGTGGTAGCCCTCGGGCCGGTAGTGCGTGGAGGCGAGCACCAGGCGGTGCACGCGCGCGGGCCGGGTGACCGCCAGCTGGAGGGCGGTCAGGCCGCCGAGGCTGAAGCCGAAGAGGTCCGCCCGGCCGATTCCGAGGTGGTCCAGCAGGCCCACCACGTCGTCGGCCAGGTAGCGGAGCGCCGGCTCGCGGTCGATGTCACCGGTGTGTCCGTGCCCTTGCAGTTCGAGGGCGACGACCTGCCGCGTGGCCGCGAGCGCGGGCAGTATGCCGCCGAAGGTCAGATCGATGGTGAGCAGCCCGCCGTGCAGCAGCACCAGCGGCTGTCCCGTGCCGTGGACCTCGTAGTACAGATTCAGTCCGTTGATCCGCGCGTATCCCGCGGACGACGGGTACGTGGACGAACCCTCTCCCTCGCTCAACGCTCTCTCCCCGGCTCGCAGCGCATCTGACCGGCCCCGCAGCGCCTGCTCGGCGCGGCCCGGGGCAACTGCTCAGCACATTAGCCGGGGGGTGTGACAACGCCCCGTGTCGCGCCGTGCGCAGGAGGAGGATGTCGCGGGGGAGTGCGTGGGCGGGGCTGTCCGTCACTTCAGCGCCGGGCCGTGACCGTGCCCTCCACCGCGAACAGCTCGCCCTCGACGTGGTCCAGCGCCAGCCGCAGGGCCCCCGTGGCCACCGCCGCCTCGCCGAGTACGGACAGGGCCACCTGGGGCGGGCGCAGGCAGTAGCGGGCCAGCTCGGCGCGCAGGGGTTTCAGTACGTCGTCCAGGCCGGCGGCCCAGCCGCCGACCACCACCAGCTCCGGGTCGAGGGCGAGCACCAGTGCCGCGACGTCGTGCACCAGGCGTTGGAGGAAACGGTCCATCGCGTCCCGGGCCCGGGCGTCACCGTCGCGCGCGAGCGCGAACACCCGTGCGACCTGCGCTTCGTCCAGCGGGTGCAGCGGCTGCCCGGTCGTGGACAGCAGTTTCTCGGGGGTGGCCTCCCGCCCCAGCAGGTGCAGGGCGCCGATCTCCCCGGCGGCGCCGCCGAAGCCACGGTGCAGCCGTCCGCCGATCAGGGCACCGGCGCCGGGGCTCAGACCCGCGAGGACGAACACGATGTCGTCCGAGCCGGCCGCCGCGCCCTTCCAGTGCTCGGCGACCGCGGCGGCATTGGCGTCGTTCTCCACGAGAACGGGGCACCGGAACGAGCGGCGCAGCCGGTCGCCGAGCGGCAGCCCGGTCCAGTCCGGGAGCGCCGTCCCCAGCCGTACGGTGCCGTCCGCCTCCACGATGCCGGGGCTGCCCACTCCGACCGCCCGCAGCGAACTCCGGGCCACGCCCGCCCGCCGCAGCAGCTCGGCCACCGCGGCCCGTACCTTCTCCAGCCGCTCGTCCGCGGGCGCGGTCTCCTCGACCGTGCGCTGCGCCGAGCCGAGGACCCGCCCGCCGAGGTCGGACAGCAGCGCGGCCACCCGGTGCGGGCCGATCTCGACGCCCAGGAGGTGCCCGGCCTCCGTACGGAAGCGGAAGCGACGGGCCGGGCGGCCCTGACGGCGGGCCACGCCCTCGTCGGCGGGCGCCTCGACCACCAGGCCGGTCCCGATCAGGCCCTCGACGACACCCTCGACGGTGGGCCGGGACAGGCCGGTCACCTCCACGAGGTGGGTGAGCGTCGGGGAGTCGGCGGCGCGCAGCGCGTGCAGCACCACCGCGGAGTTGATCCGTCGCAGCAGGGAGGGGTCCCCGCCGGTTAGCCGCCCCAACGTCCGTCTCCCTCGCATTGCGTGTGTGGCGGATCGTAGCCGGTCAGCCGGTGTGCGGCGAGTCCCGGGCGGCCGGCGGGGCACGGCCGGGGGCCGCGCGGTGGCCGGGGCCGGCACCGCGTCCGCCGCCCGCCCGCCCCGGCGGGCAGCCGCCGCGCCTGACGCGGAGCCAATTGTCAGACCCCCGCGGTTTACTGACGGCATGACGAACGTGACCACGGCCCAGCACCTCACCGCCATCGACATCCTCCGCGACCGGGAGTTCCCCGCCGAGCCGGTCCGCTCCGCCATGGTCGAGAGCGGCCCCGGCTTCCACGTCGCCCATCTGCGCGCCGACGAGCAGCTCTGGGACGCCGACCCCGTGGACGTCGCGGAGACCGCGCAGGAGTACCGGGCCGAGCTGGAGGGACTCATATCGGCGCTCTGCTTACGCTGGGGCGAGCCCGAGGTGCTGGATCTGGCGGAACACCTGGAGCGGGTGGCGATGGGCATGCCCGTCCGGCCGCCGCTCGACGTCCTGTGCGGCCAGGTGCCGCGGGTGCACGCCTGGCGTGCCGACGGACGGTGGATCGCGGTCGGCCTGGGGGAGGGCGATTCCGAGATGCCGGTCTTCCATCTGCTGGCGGCGGTGGGCCGGGCGGACGCGGTGCGCTGAGCACACGGGACGGGTGGCGGCGCCGGTGCCGCCCGACCGTCGCGGACCGGCCGCACCGCCGCCACCCGTCCCGGGGCCGTCGGGTGCGGGGGCCGCGCGCGTACCGTGCCGGCGCGGCCGTCTCGTCGTTCCTGCTCGGTCTACTTGTTCCGCTCGTCCTGCTTGTCGCGGTGTGCCCACGGGTGGCGCAGCCGGATCCAGATGTCGCGGGCCTGCCGCCCGGCCTCGGTCCGGCTGTGCGCCACCAGCCTGCGGGCCTGCTCCGGGGTCTCGACCATCGGCCCGGAGCCGCGCAGCGGCTTGCCGGCCGTCTCGTGCAGGAAGAAGGCCGCGATGAAGCCGATGACACCCGCCACCATCAGGTAGTAGGCGGGGATCATGTGGCTGCCGGTGGCCGCGACCAGCGCGGAGGCGGCCAGCGGAGTGGTACCGCCGAAGAGCGACACGGAGATGTTGAACGCGATCGACAGCGCGCCGTAGCGCAGATGGGTGGGGAAGAGCGCCGGCAGCGTGGAGGCGGAGGTGCCCGCGAAGCACACCAGCAGCAGCCCCAGGATGAGGCAGCCGAACGCCGGGAAGAGGATGCCGCCCTGCCGGATCAGCAGAAAGGCCGGATAGGAGAGCGCCACCAGCGCGACGCTGGAGGCGATGAACACCGGCCGCCGGCCCCACCGGTCCGACGTGCGGCCCACGGTCGTGATCGTCAGCGCGACGACCACCATGGTGCCCAGGACCAGCAGCTGCGCGGTCGTGGCGTCCTCGCCGAGCGTCTCGGTCATGAAGGTGGGCAGATAGGAGGTCACCATGTAGTTGGTGACGTTGTACAGCAGCACCAGCCCCATACAGATCAGCACGGCTTCCCAGTGCTGCGTGAAGATCTCCTTCAGCCGGCCCTTGCCCGACTGCCGGGCCTCCTCGACGGGCGCGCCCTCCGGCCCGGTGGCCTCGGCCTGCTGCCGTGCCGCCTCGGCCTCCTGCTTGAAGGCCGGGGTCTCCTCCAGCTTCATGCGCATGTAGAGACCGATCAGGCCGAGCGGTCCGGCCACCATGAAGGGGATGCGCCATCCCCAGTCCTCCAGGCCGTCCGTGCCCAGTACGGCGGTGAGCACGGTGACCAGGCCCGAGCCGAGGGCATAGCCGACGAAGGTGCCGAAGTCGAGCCAGCTGCCGAGGAACCCCCGGCGCTTGTCCGGCGCGTACTCGGCGATGTAGGTCGTGGCGCCGGCGTACTCACCACCGGTCGAGAAGCCCTGCACCAGCCGGCAGAGGAGCAGCAGCAGGGGAGCGGCGAAGCCGATGGAGTCGTAGCCGGGCAGGAAGCCGACCGCGAAGGTGCTGATCGCCATCATGATCATCGTGGCGGCCAGCACCCGCTGCCGTCCGATGCGGTCGCCCAGCGGCCCGAAGACCAGACCGCCGAGCGGCCGCACGAGAAAGGCCGCGGCGAAAGTGGCGAAGGTGGAGACGAGCTGGGCGGCCGGGGAACTGGAAGGGAAGAAGACCTTGCCCATCGTGGCCGCCAGATAGGCGTAGACCCCGAAGTCGAACCACTCCATCATGTTGCCGAGGGCGGCCGCCGTGACCGCGCGGCGTACCTGCGGTCTGTCGGTGACCGTGACTTCCTCGACACTGAGCTGGCGTTTGCGGCGGCGCAGCAGGGTACGCAGCAGCCGGTCGGTGTCGGAGTTCCTTCCTCCGTCCGACCGCTTGTTCCGCCGGACACGCGGCGGCTGAGGCTGACCGGTAGTCATCTCGTCCTGTCGCTAGGGGCTGAGCGGCACATCGGTAACTCCGAGTATCAACGCAAAGGTCGAAATCGGCACAACCAGCATAGGAACGACACGAATGGGGCCAACGGAACGCTTGACGGCTTATCGGCTCACTGGCCGTACCCATACGGCGCAACGCGCCCGTACGGCCGCAACGCTCCGCAGGACCGCACCACCTCGTGCGCCCTACACACAACGCACGCCTTACCCGTAACGCGGGACTCACACGTCCCGGACGTCACCTTCCTCGACGTCCCCGGCGTGCTCCGCGTCTTCGGGGAAGGCCGTGACCCGCAGCCGCGCGTACTCCCTGGCCAGCGCGGCCGGCGGATAGTGCGCGTTGAGACCGCTCGGGTTGGGCAGCACCCAGATCCGGGTGTCGCCTATCGTCCGCTCCTGCGGGCCGACCCTGGCGTGTTTGTCGTCGAAAGCCACCCGATAGGCCGTCACCCCGGCCACCGCGAGCCACTCCGGCCGCAGCCGCTTCACCTTCTCGACCAGGCGCTGGCCGCCCACGCGGAACTCCTCCGCGGTCAGCTCGTCGGCCCGGGCGCTGGCCCGTTCCACGACATTCGTGATGCCGAGGCCGTAGGCCAGCAGGTCGTCCTCCTCGGCGGGCTTGAGCAGCCGCGGAGTGAACCCGGACGCGTGCAGGGTGGGCCAGAAGCGGTTGCCGGGCCGGGCGAAGTGGTGGCCGGTGGCGGCCGAGACCAGCCCGGGGTTGATACCGCAGAAAAGCACCCGCAGGCCGGGCGCCGCCACGTCGGGGACGAGGCGGCCGCGCGCGGCCTGCAGTTCCTCGGGAGTGAATCCCATGTCAGCGAGGCCTCACAGGATGGAGCCCGGCGTGTAGGCCGCGGCTTCGGGGTGCTGCTTGGTGATCTCTTCGATACGGGACACGACGGTGGCCACCTGGTCGGCGGCGGCGCCGGTGAAGGACAGCTTGTCGGCCATCAGCGCGTCCAACTGCGCGCGGTCCAGCGGAATCCGCTCGTCCGCCGCCAGCTTGTCCAGCAGCTCGTTGCGCTCCACACCCTGCTCGCGCATGGCGAGCGCCGCGGCGACCGCGTTCTCCTTGATCGCCTCGTGCGCCACCTCGCGGCCCACACCGGCCCGTACGGCGCCCATCAGCACCTTGGTCGTGGCGAGGAAGGGCAGGTAGCGGTCCAGCTCTCGCGCGACGACGGCGGGGAAGGCGCCGAACTCGTCCAGCACGGTCAGGAAGGTCTCCAGCAGACCGTCCAGGGCGAAGAAGGAGTCCGGCAGCGCGACCCGGCGCACCACCGAGCAGGACACGTCGCCCTCGTTCCACTGGTCGCCGGACAGCTCGCCGGCCATCGAGGCGTAACCGCGCAGGATGACCATCAGGCCGTTGACGCGCTCGCAGGAGCGGGTGTTCATCTTGTGCGGCATCGCGGACGAACCCACCTGGCCGGGCTTGAAGCCCTCGGTGACCAGCTCGTGGCCGGCCATCAGCCGGATCGTCCTGGCGAGCGAGGACGGCGCCGCGGCCAGCTGCACCAGCGCGGTGACCACGTCGTAGTCCAGCGAGCGCGGATAGACCTGGCCGACGGAGGTGAACGCCTGGCCGAAGCCGAGGTGCACGGCGATCCGCTGCTCCAGCTCGGCCAGCTTCGCGGCGTCACCGCCCAGCAGGTCCAGCATGTCCTGCGCCGTGCCGACCGGGCCCTTGATGCCGCGCAGCGGGTAGCGGGACAGCAGGTCCGTCAGCCGCCCGTACGCCACCAGCAGCTCGTCGGCGGCGGTCGCGAAGCGCTTGCCCAGCGTGGTCGCCTGGGCCGCGACGTTGTGCGAGCGCCCCGCCATGACCAGCTCGGCGTGCTCCCCGGCGAGCCGGCCCAGCCGCGCCAGGACGGCGACGGTACGGTCCCGCATCAGCTCCAGCGACAGCCGGACCTGGAGCTGCTCCACGTTCTCGGTCAGGTCGCGCGAGGTCATCCCCTTGTGGACCTGCTCATGCCCGGCGAGCGCGTTGAACTCCTCGATACGGGCCTTCACGTCGTGCCGGGTGACCTTCTCCCGCTCGGCGATCGACGCCAGGTCGACGGTCTCCAGCACCCGCTCGTAATCGGCGAGGGCCTGCTCCGGCACCTCCACCCCGAGGTCCTTCTGCGCACGCAGCACCGCGAGCCACAGCTTGCGCTCCAGCTTGACCTTGTACTCAGGGGACCACAGGACGGCGAGCTCCGCGGAGGCGTAGCGGCCGGCCAGAACATTCGGAATGCGGGGCTTGGCAGTCACGTGACGAGAGCTTACCTGCCGTCTGTGGTCTCCATGGCGCCCAGGTGGGGCGCCTACAAGCCAGGTCAGAGCTTGGTCAGGGACGGCTTAGCGCCGCGTATGTGAGACGAATGTGAGACGGAACGGCTGCTCGCCGCGCGGAAGCGGAGCAGCGTCACTGTCCGTGTCGATGAAGGTCTGGATCGTAGCTCTGGGGACGCCGCGCGCGATGCGTCCTCCGTACTAGTGGATGGGGCTGGGGGCTCCTCTCTAATGAGGAGGCGATGCTCGGCGGGCAGAGCCCCGGCGCGGCGATCGAATACTAGTTCGATCGCGTAGCGTCTGGTGGACATGGCGGCCGTGAAGCATTTGCACGGACCGCTGCCGGAGGAGGGCAGGCAGCGGACCGCTCCAGAAATATGCCGAGGGGCGCTGAGCGGTCAGGTACCAGGGGCAACGCATTACGGACTGGTCATCATCGCCCGCGCCCAGCACATGCCCGTTTGAACGCAGGGCGGGGCCCTAGCGCTGCTGCGCGGTGGCGTACTACTTCACACGGACACGAATCTGCACAATCTCCTCGTCGGCGGCGGCCGGGCGTGGCTGGTGGA
This sequence comes from Streptomyces sp. NPDC018019, assembly GCF_044327805.1. Lineage (NCBI taxonomy): Bacteria > Bacillati > Actinomycetota > Actinomycetes > Kitasatosporales > Streptomycetaceae > Streptomyces > Streptomyces sp. NPDC018019. The sequence continues at coordinate 31,869 of NZ_JBIRGD010000039.1, forward strand.
CTGGGCAATGCCCGCGGCCGGCCCCGCGTGGGTCGACGTCGCCTACACGACGGTACGGCTGATGGAGGCCGACTGCCCGCCGGTCGAGGCTTTGGCGTGGGCGGAGCAGTTCCCGAGCTGGACCGGAGCTGACCCGCGCGCCGTGGAAGCGTTCGTCGCGGGCATGTGTCAGCTATGGGAGCGGCAGGCCGGGGCCCGCAACGCCCAGCCGGGCAACGCGCGCTTCACCGTCCTGGCTGTCGCCGCGTGACCGGCCGAACCGCCAGCGCCCGGATGGCCGCCATCGGCATCGTCCAGGAAGGCGACCCCATCCTGACGGCGCCGTCCCGGCTGTTCTCCCTACCCGACGAGGCCGGAGATGCCCGGCGTGTCGTGGCCGAGTTGCACTCGGCCGCCGACCGCGCGGCCGGCGTACACAACTTCGGGAAGGGCATGGGGATCGCCGCACCGCAGATCGGCATCGACCGGGCCGCCGCGATCGTCCGCACCCCAGAGGGTGAAGCGATCACGCTACTCAATCCCCGGATCATCGAAGAGTCACCACAGTTCGACGAGCAGTACGAGGGGTGCCTGTCCTTCTTCGACGTGCGCGGCATGGTCCCCCGGCCACTGTCCATCAGTGTCGAGCACACCGGCGTCGACGGCCAGCAGCGCATTACGATCTTCGAGCGGGGGCATGCGCGGCTCGTCGCCCATGAGGTCGACCACCTCTACGGGACGCTGTACCGCGCGAAGATGCGCCCGGGAGCCGAGCCGATCCCGGTGTCCGAGTACCGCGGGACGGGGCGCAGCTGGCAGTACGGGCCGGCGCGGTGACCACCGCCGAGCCCGGAGTCGCTGCCGCAGTCATCGTCCATAGCGGCCGGGTGCTGCTGATCCGCCGCCGTGTGCCCGAGGGCGACCTCGTGTGGCAATTTCCGGCCGACGCCATCGAGAAGGGCGAGTCGGCTGAGCAGGCCGCCGTGCGGGAAACGTTGGAGGAGACGGGCCTGACCGTCGAAGCGGTGAAACTGCTCGGGGAACGGATGCACCCGAAGACGGGACGCCTGATGAGCTACACGGCCTGCTCGATGGTTTTCGGCGAGGCGCACGTCGCGGACAACGAGGAGCTAGCCGAGGTCGCGTGGGTGGCGCACTCGGAGATCGGCGACTACGTGCCCTACGGCGTGTACGGGCCGGTGCAGGAGTACCTCGACGGCGCGATGGTGCACTGAGCCGACACACGAAAGCCCCCGCCACCAGGCGGGGGCTTCGTCAGGCCTCGATGTACGCGACGACGATCCGGGTGCCGAGGGCGGTCGCGTAGTAGATGACGCGGGTGCTGGCGCCTTCTTCGCAGTACTCGCGCCACGGGGCGTTGCCGGGGACTTCCGTGCCGATGTCGGGGTTGGTCTGTATGGCGACGATGGCACGGTCCACGGCGATGGTTTCCGGGATGTTCAGCCGCCTGATCTGCTGCTGTGCGGCGTCGCCGAAGGTCACGTTGACGCGTCGTGGACCGTGCTTAGGCGACATGCCAGGAGTCAACCACGATGCCGAGCCGCTTGTAGTGCTCGTCGCGCAGTTGTTCCCAGGGCGTGCATTCGTCCGGGCGGGGCAGACCGTTGTCGGCGATGCTGTTGAGGACAGCTGCGAGTTCGGGTGAAGCCGCCTGCTCGCGCTGTGCCCATTCGCGGAGGTACGCAGCGGCTTGTGTGCTGATCGGCTCCGGCATGGCCGTCCTCCAGATGTGGTCCCGCCACGACGGTAGCAGTCCAGCGTGCTCCGCGAGACCACCTACCAACGTTGGGAGGTGGGCAAGGATCACCCCCGAAAGTTTCGGGGGTGATCCCAGGAGGGGCCGCGGGCGGGCGCAGCGTCGGCGAGGCGGCTAACCACCCCTGAACGTCAAAGGGGTGAGGTCGGGTCGGAAGCGCGGTCCAGCAGAGCAGGGCCGGTCAGGCAGTACCTCACGTGAGGTACTGCCTTGTTGCCCAACCGCCTGTGACATCGCCCTCCGCGACTCACGTGAGTGACGGCGCCCCGGGGCTCGTGGGCGCTGAGCACACCGGAACGTTCCGGTGTGCTCTCCGCCGGGCCAGCCGACGCAGAGGCAGTGAGTCACGTGACTCACTGCCCTGTGGTTCGGGAGGAGGCAGCACCTCATGCGAGGCACTGTGACGTAGTGCCGAGCACCTCCCAACGTTGGGGTGATACCCACCCGGTGATGTTACGGGGAGGGTCTGGCCGGTTCCGGGAGCCCGGGCCGGCGGGCGGCTGCAGCAGAAGGGCGCTGCGTCGCGTGAGGCAGCGTCTGGGAGGCACGGCATGCTCTTACGGTGTGCCACCTGGGATGTTCTGCACGCGAGTTGGCTGTCTATGACTTACGTGAATCACTGGTTGGGTTGTGACACTTACGATGTAGACGGAAGAAGAAGGACTTTCACTTACGCCTTTCTCACTTCTACCTAACATCAGTTGTGAGTTATCAGCTTTAACCTATGCCACCTGGAAACGGATTCAATAGAGCATTCCAGAGGCATTCAATACGGCACCTTCCAGCGTTTCCCGGCATCTTTCAATAGCCCGCCCTAAGCATTCAACTGCGCTTTCGATCCATGCTCTTCGATCCGCGCAGATCAGAGGGCGAAACGGAATACCAGATTCCGATGTTGCGGCGCGCCCCGGGTAAATGCTTTTATGAGGCACCTCGTTCACCCGGACCGCGCGAGAAAAACCGGGAACGCGTCGCCCTGCCCTCAGAAACCCGCCCGACAGGAGGTTCCCGGTGTTACACCTCGACGTAGGCCACGACAATGATCGTGCCGAGTGTGGTGGTGTAGTAGATAACGCGCACGCCGCCCTGCTCGTACTCGCGCAGGGAGTTGCCGGCGAGGGGTCGGCCGATGTCCGGGTCGGCGGCGACGGCATCGAGGACGGGGGGCAAGCCGGGCGATGGTGCCACCGGCGAGAGCCGCCTAGTGAACACGACGGGGGGCGAAATCAGCCAAGAACCATGCCCATTATGTCCGTTAGGACGTTCAAACTATAGTTGAGATTGCCCCCGGATCACCTCGCTACATGCGTCGCCACCTGCGCTTTCCGTTCCGGTGAGACACAACGCTTGCGCCTCTGATCTGCACGTTTGCGAGCATTCTGCGTCAACGATTTTCTCCCCCCGGCGTTCAGGAGCTTCTAGGCTCATTCCCATCGCTCTTCATGCACAACGGCCGGACCGCTCGTGTGGCTGCACGAGGACCGGCCCGGCCGCTGCAAGACCGGCGGAGTTCCCGCTCCGCCGGCAAGAAGCCCGAACTCTCACGAAAGGACTTCGTCATGAAGTCTACGAGCAATCCTGCGCACGCCGTCCATGGGGGCGCCGAGCCTCCTCCCCTGTCCCCCGCCCGCCTGATGACCGCGTCGCTGCCGGAGCTGCTGGCGGAGCTGGGTGTCGTCCTGGCGGCGTCGGGTGTGGATGACCCGCGGTTCTCGGGCGCGGCTGTGCGCCTGAGTGACGGGAGCGTGGTGCTGTCGATGCCGCCGGGCCGGGATCCGGTGGTGACGGATCTGCTGGCCCGGGCGCTGATCGGCCAGGAGTTCGGCGTGCCGGAGGTTCGGGGCTGAGCGCAGCTGAAGGCGCCGCCTGGGCCGAACGCCGGGCGGCGCCCTGTCACTTGCCTACGAGCCCGCGTCGCTTCAACTCCTCGACGACGCGTCGCGAGACTTCGCGGATCTCGCGTGCGGTGAGGTTGTCGGTGACGGCGATGGCGGACATGCTGATCGCGTCGTACAGCTCGTCTTCCGACAGCTTGGCGATGTAGAACCCTCCCGCTTCCTTGCTGATCGACACCGGCCCGGGGGCTCCGTCGAGGAGGTCGACGCCGGAGCCAGCCGCCCAGCCGAGCGCTTCCTCGACCTTCGCCAAGGTGCGAGGGATTCGGGTGCGAGGGAGTCCGGATTCAAGATTTTGCACGCTGCTCTCGGACATGCCGGCACGTTCAGCGAGGTCGACCTGCGTCATGCCGGCCGACTCGCGTGCCCGCTTGATCGCATCAGCGAGCCGTCTCCAGTCCCGTTCCATGCCGCGAGTGTGCCGGACAATAAGTGCCCAGGCAAGCTTTTTGGGTTTCTATTGCGTCCACACCCAACAAACACCTACCTTTCGAGGGTGGGCCCGCCCCGAACGGCCAAGTACCGGACGGGCCCCGTCCAGCGACTCTGTCTTCCAACAGAAGGAGTGGACCATGTCCATGGTCTCACCCGCAGAGCACTCTCCGTTCGAGCACCTCAAGCAGATTCGGTCTGACGGGTCCGAATACTGGCCCGCCCGCGACCTTCAGCCGACCATGGCTTACGACCGCTGGGAGCGGTTCGAGGGCGTCATCGAGCGGGCGATCGCTGCCGCCGAGAACTCCGGCGCGGACCCGGCGGCTCACTTTCGCAGCTCCGCGAAGATCACAAAAAACGCCCGTGGCCAGCAGCGATCCATCACAGACTGGGAGCTGTCGCGCTACGGCGCCTACCTCGTCGCCATGAATGGCGACCCCCGCAAGCCGGAGATCGCCGCCGCGCAGACGTACTTCGCAGTGAAGACCCGCGAAGCCGAACTGCGCCCTGCGACGCCTCCTCTCCCCCAGGACTACGAGGAGGCGCTCGTCGCGCTGCTCGGCAAGGTCCGGGAGGCGAAAGCCCTGGAGTCGAAGGTCAAGGAGCTGGAGGCCCCGGCCGCAGCGTGGAACGTGCTCGCCGACGCGTCGGGGGACTACTCGCTGCGCGACGCCGCCCACATCCTGAACAGGGACCCTGGGATCTCGACGGGCCAGCACCGGCTGATGAAGTCGATTCGTGATCTGGGGATGGTGGACCGCAAGGGTGTCCCCTACGCGAAGCACTCCACGCACCTCGTCGAGCGGCCCCAGACGTACCAGCACCCGCACACCGGTGAGGTCGTCCTGGCCCGCCCCCAGCTCCGCATCACGGTCCGCGGCCTGCAGTACCTGCACAGCAAGCTCGGCGGAGTGGCTCCACTGCGGTATGAGCAGCCGGAGCTGGGTTCCGGCGACGCGGCCTGACCGCACATGCGATCGCCGCCCAACCCCCCTCGGCTTCCTTCTGGTTGGGCGGCGGGTCTCCCTGATGTGGATCTCCGTTCTTACTAGGCTCGCCTCACCATCCCGAAAGGACTTGATCACCCCATGCGTCCGCAGCGTTTTCAGGACTACCTCGTCGACCTGCTGAAGAACGCGCCCGGGGTGACGCGGGTGCAGCCCCTCTCAGAGGCGGGCGACACGAAGCATCCGTTCGGTGTGGCGGTGGCGGGCCCGGGGGGCGAGTCGCGGTGGCAGATCATCGGCCAGCTGGCGTCCGGGTCCCGGCACGACGACCCGGACACGCCGGCCACGGGCCAGCCCGCGCCGGTGACCGAGCCGCAGGCGGGTGACAGCCCGGAGGGCTGGCTGGCGGCGGTCATCTCGGCCGCGGAGTCGCCGGAGATCGAGCGGATCGAGCGGTGGTCGACGCGCGAGGGCGGCGGCAAGCAGGGCGTCACCGTGTCCTTCCACAACACCGCAAGGGCGTTCGTGCGGAAGCTGTGACGGCGCGCGCCGGCCAGTCCCGCGTGCGCCCTGGTGGTCAAGCTCGTGCCGCGCTGACGCTGGTGTCCTCCGACACGGGGAGGCGCCATGCGGTGCGACCCAGGCTTGTGCGCAGGGAACTGCCCGGTGTGCGGTGCGGGTGTGGGGTCGAAGCCCGGCGAGCCGACCACCATCCACCAGCCCGCCGACGACCGGGGCACGTGTCCCGGATCCGGCCAGCCAGCCCAGTAGAACAGCGCGACGAAGCCCCCGCCCGGCGATCCGGGCGGGGGCCTTTGTGTCACTGCTGCGGGCGGTTGATCAGTAGGGCGGCGAGCGCTGCAGCAGCGGAGAGCCATTCGGGGCTCATTCCGGCGCACACGGTCACGATCACAATGATGGTGACGGTGACGGCGCCTACTTGCCCCTCGCGTGCGCCGGGTAACCGGTCTGTGACGGTGGCGCCACACTGCGATACGGTCACGGTATCTCCTTTCGGGTTCTCCTGAGGGGTGGCCTCTGGCGCGCGTCAGGTTGGGAAGCCGCGGTGCGCGCCGGGGGCCTGTTTCATGTCTGCCTCAGGTCTGTTTGTGACCATAGCCCGTCGCCAACTCGCATGTGGCGGAGCACAACAGCACCGCGGGGGCGCATGCCATCCACCGTGGGCCCCTTGCCGTGAGGGCAGGCATGTGTAAACCCCCGCCCGGTGATCCGGGCGGGGGCCTTTGTGCTGTTCAGCTGCGTTCGGCGATGCGGTTGAGGTCGGCGTCGAGGACGGCAAGGTCGGGGTGGTCTCGGAGTTGCTGTTCGCTCATCCATGCGGCGATGTCGGCTTTGTGGGCGGCGCGGACTTCGTCGTAGCTGGTGCCGGTGAGAGTGGCGAGGGTGCCTGTCTCCACGTCGTCGAGGCCGTGGTACCGGTTGGCGGGAGCCCAGTCGGCGGCCATGTCGGCGGCGTCGGGGAAGCTGGCCGCCATGAGCTTCTCGAACAGCCACTGACGGAACGGCGTCTCCTGGTGCCGCCAGGCGGGGTCGCAGTTGTCGTATTCGGGGTCGTCGTGGCCGGGGCCGATGATGGCCATGGTGGGGTGCCCTTCCAGGCGGTGGGTGTGCGGGGCTTGCCGTTGCCCGCGGCTTCTCAGTCGATGACGGGCCGGTTGATGTGGCGGTGGTCGGTTTCGACGCCGACGCCGGCGGTGCGCAGGTATTCGGCTGCCTGCTCGGCGATGGCGACGGATCGGTGCCGGCCTCCGCGGCACGCCACGGTCACCTTGACCAGGCGCCGGCGCGGGCCCGCGTAGTCGAAGAAGACCGCCTTGGCGGACTCGGCGATCTTTTCGGCGATACCGGCGGCTCCGGGCGTGGCGAGCACGTGCTCGCGGACGTCGTCGTCCAGGCCGGTGCGGTAGCGCATCGCAGGGTCGTCGTGCGGGTTGCGCAGGCGGTTGCCGAGGTCGAAGTAGAGGCCGTCTTCTATCAGGGTGATCGCATCGGGGTGGCGGGTGCCGATGGTCTGGATCACTACCTGCACAGGGCCGCTCGCGTGAGTGGTCATGCCGCCGATGCTGACCGCCGCCGGGGTGGTGCGGTAGTAGTTTCCTGTCGCCAAAAGCGGCGCTTCGTTCAAAGGTGAGTGAGCTGTACCAGGGTGATGGTGTCGTCGCCGATGATGATGACGCCGGTGACGCGTCCGCGGGCGATGGTGCGGAACACACCGTCGTCGACGCCGTAGGGGGTGGAGGCGACGGGGGGGTCGGCGAGGGCATCCAGGAGGCAGACGGCGAGGTCGCGGCGGGCGTCGTCGGGGAGGCTGCGGTAGTCGGCGTGAACGGTGGGGTCGAGGCGCAGCCGGTAGGTCACGCGGCGCCTCGGGCGCGGTCGGCGTCGGCGCGGAGTTCCTCGGCGGTCACGTCGATGAGGCTAGCTTCGTAGTCGGCCGGCAGGTGGCCGCTCCCCCGAAGGTGGCTGCGGAGTTTTTCGATGCGGGGCCGGTCGGCTTCGAAGCGTTCGATGAAGCGAACCCAGCGTTCGAGGGTGCCGGGCAGGCGCTGGACGTCGGTGAAGGAGACGTCGCGCATGAAGGTGGCGCGCAGCTCGGGGTGCGGCAGGGCGTGCGCGATGGAGTCGATGGTCCACGGCTCGCTGCTCATAGGGGCCTCCCGGTCACGGTGCTCCGTCTGAGGCTAGCGCGGTTGTTGCCAACGTGTCGGCCAGTCGCGGGCCCCGTGGTAACAAGACGGTGCCCGGCCCCGTGACCGCGCGCCCCGCCGCCCCGTTCTCCTCGCGTGACCGATGACGACCTGGCCGCCCACCTACCCGCAACTGCAAGTCGGCACCATGCGCAGACGCCGTCGTCACCGGGTCGTGCTGTGCTGCCGGCGTTCGAGGTGGGTCGCGAGGAGTGCGGCGAGGTGGGGGCCGTGCCGGTAGCCGAGGGGGGCCAAGTCGGGCGGCAGGGTGAACCCCTGCGGGAGCTGTTCGTAGAGATGGGCCATTTGGTGCCGGTAGGCGTCGTGGAGGGTTTGCGGCCAGGTGCCGTTCAGCGGCGGGCGCATGCGTGCCTCGGCGGCCAGCGCCGCGTGGTGGGCGACTGCCTCTTCCACTGCCTCGTCCCGCTGCCAGTCGGCGATGGGTTCCCTTTCAGGTGCCCAGGGCTCCAGCCAGCTGCTGGTCGTGTTGCGCAGGAGCGCGGCGGTGAGTTCTTCGGCGATCAGGGGTGAGGCGTGCAGGCCGTCACGATGGGTGCCCGTCACGACCCACAGGCCGGGGCGGGAGGTGGGGCCGATCAGGGGGTGGCCGTCCAGGCCGACGGGCCGGTTGCCGTGATGTATGGCGTGGATACGGGCATCGGCCAGCTCGTGGTCGAGTTGGCTGAGCGCGTTGTCCAGGAGGAATCGCAGCGCGCCAGGAGTGGGGTGGATTGTGGGGGCGGGGGTGGGGACGGCGGAGGCACCGATGTACCAGGTGCCGTCCGCCTGCGGCACCGCGTGCAGGCCGCAGGCGTAGGCGCGGTTGGGGGTGCGCAGCACAGCCGGGAGCGCGGCCGGCGCGGAGACGGTCACGGAGGTGCCCTCGACGATGACGACCGGCAGGACGGGCAGGTCCGGGTCGATGCGGTGGACGAGGTCCGTCGACCAGGCGCCGGCGGCGATCACCGCGGTGGGCGCTTGGAAGACCTCGCCCGCGGAGGATGCCAGGGCGTAGGCGCCGGCAGGAGTGGCGGTCAGATCGCCCGGTGGCGCGATGGTCACGTTCGGCAGCGCGGCGAGCGCGGCGTCCAGGGCCGCGAGCCATCGCCGCGCGTCCAGGAAGTGCTCGTCGGGCAGGTACAGGGCGCGCAGCGGCCGGTCGTTGTATACCGGCCGGCAGGCGGGTACCTCGGCCGGATCGACGTCCTGCACCGGCAGCCCGTATCGGCGGCCCGCTTCGGATATCGCGGCGAACGCCCGCTCATCGGTCGGGCCGGACACCGTGTTGAGGAGCAGGTAGGTCCCCCTGCCGTATCCCGCCTGCAGGTCCTCGGTGCCACAACGCCCGATGCGGTCCAGCCAGCCGTCCCACCGCCGGGCAGCTTCAATGGCCATCTCCAGACGCAGTCGGCTGTGCTCCTTCTCCAACGACGCCGCGGTGACCTCACCGAGCACCCCCAGCATCGCCCCCGCCGCCTCGGACGCCCCTGCGGACTGCCGTCCGCACAGCACCACCCGACACCCCGGCTCGGCCGACGCCAACGCAAAGGCGATCGACCTGCCCAGCACACCCGCGCCCACCACGAGGACATCCACCTCGGCCATCGCCAAAACTCCCGTCATCGACACAACACAACAGCCCGGGCACTGCCCGGGAGCACCGCCGGTGCGCACAACCGCCGGACGCCTCGGCCGGTTCGCCACCCACAACGGCTAAAAGCATCACAACGACTGAAAGCAGCAGAAACCGCCAACGGCTGTGCCATTGTTCCCCGAGGCCGCCGTAGCCGCGAGCGCAGCTCGACGGCGCTCGCGTTCGGAAGGGTGGGTCGCCTTGTTCGCTCCGAACCCGTCAAGACCCGGCATCCGCGAAGACACCGGACCTCATGGATGCAGCGAACTCAGCCGTCGAATGCCGTCTCGGGATGCAGCTCATGCGCGGTGATCAGCCGCTTGAACCGCGGATACACAGTCCGCGCGATCGAGGTCACTATCCCGCCCGCCCCGGGCCCAGACGACAGCTCAACATCACCACCAACGACACTGAGCTGAACGGGTGACGGTTCGACGTCAACCCAACCCCAAGATCAACATCTGGCGGCTTCTGGGCTTACCTCGGCGATACCCCAATGTGGCGCGGCGGCTGGCGGCGGAAGGGTGAGGGTCAGTCCCAGAGTTTGAGTGACCGGTTGTCCAGGTCGGCGTGCCGGGAGTCCGGCGGGTAGCTGTCCGGGACCTGGAGGCCGAGGGCCCACACTGTCACCGCGTATTCGAAGCGGTGGCGGTGGTAGTCCTCGGCGGCGATGCGCAGGTAGCGGGCGACGGCCTGGCAGTACGGGCCCTCGCCGTGCTCGTCGTAGCGGGGGCCGCCGCGACGGCGCCGTTCGTTGTCCAGGCGGGGGTCGGCCATCAGCGCGGTCAGCGCGGCGTGCCAGCGGGTCAGCTCCTCGGCCCGCCGGTGCAGGGCGCGCTCCAGGTCGTCGGTGCCGTCGAGCATCTCGCGCAGATCAAAGTACGGCGGCAGGGTCAGCTTCGCGTCGTATTCCTCGATCGCGGCCAGTTCGGTCTGGGTGAAGCCCGCCGTCTGGTAGGCGCACAGGTCAGTGCTTTCGAGGGACATCAGGGTCCTTTCACGGCGTGGTCGTGTGTTCGAGCCCGGCCGGACGGGGTCGCCGTCGGTCACGTCGGTCCTCCGTCGCGCCGTATCCGGTCGGGTACGGCCTGAGTGCGCGCGAGAGTCTCGTCGGTTCTCCGCAATGGTCTCGCGGGTCCGGCGGTTGAGCCGCCATGCCGCGAGCGACATGGTGAGGGCGACGAGGCTCAGGACGGCTGCGGCGACACTGGGGGCGCTCACGCCGCGCTCTTTCCGCCGAGCCAGCACCAGGACGGCGGCTCCAGCCCTTCGTCCTCGTCGGCGTTGTCGAACCAGGCGTTGAGGCAGTCGATGCACAGCAGGGTGCTGCCGCCGTGCCAGTGGTTCCAGCGGGCGACGGCGGTGCTCAGGCGAGGTACTCCGTTGTCGGATATCCCGGCGCAGCACTGGCAGTACTGGTTGGTCATGCCGCGTTCCTTTCGGTCCGGTCGGCGAGCGGCAGCTGCAGCACTTCGGCGTGCCCGTACTGGGTGCCGCAGGTTGTGCAGCGGCGGCCGGGGGTGGTGAGGGTGATGCGCAGCGGCTGCCCGCACGCGCACTGGACGGTCACTTTGCGTTCCGCTTGTTCGCCGGTGACCATGCGGGCGGCGTGGCCGTGCAGGGCGCGGATCTCGCGGTGCAGGTCTGCGGCACCGCTGAAGCTGCTGTATATCCAGGGCGCGTTGCCGACGAGGAAGCCGACGACTCCGGCGAGCGTCTGCCGAAGGTCACCCCGGAACGTCGCCGCGGGCCAGCCGAGTTCGTCGCGCACCGCGGCCTCCCAGTCGGCGAGCACGGTCACCAGCCCGCCCCGGGCCCGCAGATCCAGCACGTGCAGCGAGCACGGCAGGGGTGCGCCACGCGTTCCGCTTACGCGTCCGTCGCCCCGGCCTGAGCCCGGCTCCAGCAGATCGCCGAGCCGGTCGTACAGCGCCGGCAGCTCGCGGAGCATGGTGGTGCCGCGGTCCTGGCAGATGCGGCACGCGAGACGGTCCCACTCGCCGTCCCGCAGGCCGTACATGCAGATCGTGCAAACGGGGTTGACAGCAGCGAGGTCGTGCATGGCGGTCTCCTTGCGGTCGTGCGGGCAGGATGGGCGGCAGGGGCAAAAGTCGTGGCACATCAGGCCGCGGCTGCTTCCCGCTCGGGCCACTGGCATCCGTCGAGGCCGCGGCGGTGGGTATCGGGGACGACGGCCAGAGGCCAGCCGAGACGGTGCAGGCCCATCGCCAGCAGGACGTAGGCGTCGGCCTGGTCGTAGCGGCCGGGCCCGTCGCACTCGACGCCGTAGCGGGCGCGCACGGCGTCCCGGACGGCGCCTTTCGCGCCGGAGCCCTTACCGGTGGCGTACAGGGCACGACAGGACGGCGGGACGACCGCGTAGGGGATGTCCCGGCGCCAGCAGGCGTGACGGACCATGACCCGCAGGCCGGCCAGATCCTCGTGCCGGTGCGCCACCCCGGCGCCGAACGACGGGCCCTCGATGACCACCAGGTCGGCGCTGCGGATGTGGTCGGTGACCCGGTCGACGATGAAGGCGAGCCGCGGATGGCCGCGCACGCCCGTGCGGGGGCGGATGGTGTCGGTCCAGCCCTCCCCGGCCACGCCGGTACAGGTAAGGCTCAGATCCAGACCGATCACCCGGGGTACCGCTGCCATAGGGTGCTGTCCTGCGGGAATGTCCCCGCGCTTCGCGTCGTGCTGCATCAAAGCTCCCATCACGCTGCGGCCGAGACGCCGAGCCTGTTGAGGATCGCCGAAAACTGGTGCACGGCCTGCAGGTCGGAAACCTCGCCCGCCGTGCTGCCGGGCGGCACGGCGATGCCCTTCATGCGGCAGAACCCCAGCTGCTTCACGCTCGCTGGGCGGGACCGCCACGGCGCCGAACGGCTGGCCAGCCACCGGCTGCCCATCGCCCTGGCCTGCCGCTCCAGCCACCCCTTCGCATCCGGCAGCGGCAGCGGCTCGTCCTGCTTCGGGCCGACCACACCGCGCTCGGGGTCGAAGCGGCGCATCCAGTACGTGCGGTCCACCGGGTTGCGGACCAGGAAGACGAACATCTTCTTGTCGACGGGTATGAACCACACGCCCGAGTCGGTCCGCAGCCAGCGGGCCGTCGACGTGTGGAACAGGTCGACCTCCTCGACTTGGACACGGGAGGCGTCCAGGCGGCGCCGCGTCTCCTCCTCGGACGCCCGCGCCGCCTCACGCAGCGTCTGCATCTCGTCGGACACGGTCACGGTGCGCCCGGTCAGATCGACGATGGAGGCGAGCTTGTGCCGCGTGGAGGCACCCATCACGTCAAGGATCAGCGCGTCCGACTTGCCCTCGGAAAGGCGCAGCGCACGGCCCGCCATCTGGCAGTACAAACCCGCTGACTTGGTGGGGCGGGCGATGACGGCGCACGACGTCCACGGCGCGTCGAAGCCCTCGGTGAGCACCATGCAGTTCGCCAGCACCTGCACCTCGCCACTGCGGTAGCGGTCCAGGACGGCGGCCCGCTCATCCCGGCCCATATCGCCCCACACCGCGGCGGCCGGGATCCCGGCGGCGGTGAACGCCTCCGCCATCGACTGGGCCGTGGCCACGGTCGGCGTGAACACCACTCCGGGGCGGCCGGCCGCGTGCTCCTGGTAGGCGCGGGCGACGACTGGCCCGGCGTCGGAGTCCTCCAGGGCCTGCCCGAGCTGGCCGTCTTGCAGGTCGCCGGCGCGGGTGCGCACCGCATCGAGATCGAGGCCCTGGACGATGACGCGCTTGCCGCGCACATCGCACAGGTAGCCGTCCTCGATCATGTCCAGGATGTCGAGGGTGAAGACGACCTCCTGCCACACCTCGGCGAGGCCGCCGTCCGCGCGGGTCATGGTCGCGGTGAACCCGGCGACGGGCAGCCCGCGCCAGGCACCGAAGTGTTCCAGGACGGTCATGTAGCTGGGGGCGGCGGCGTGGTGGCACTCGTCGACGATGACGACGCCGACGTCCCGGATGGCTTCGCGGCGCCGCTCGACAGCCAGCGTCTGGATGGAGGCGACGATGACGTCGGCGTCGTGGTGCTCGTCGCGCTCGGCCTTGACGACGCCGACGCGCAGGTCGGGGCGGACGGCGCGGACCTTGGCGGCGGCTTGGTCGAGGAGTTCCTCGCGGTGGGCGATGACCAGGGCGCGGGCGCCGTTCAGCTGCGGGAGCAGCTCGCTGATCAGGTTGGCGAAGACGACGGTCTTGCCGGCGCCGGTGGGGAGGACCACGGCGAGCCGGTTGCCGGAGCCCTGCCATCCGGATATCAGGGCCTTGATCGCGTCGCTCTGGTAAGGACGCGGGGCGAACATCTCGGGCATTTCACTCATGACGGTCACCTCGGCTCGTCGTTGCGGGGTTCTGCGGGGTTGTTGCGGGGTTGTCTGCGGGGATGTCGTGGATCTTCCAAACCTGCTCTGAGCTGGCCGTCTGCGGGGTTTGCGGGAATCTGCGGAATGTTTGGGGGGTCTTCGCGTATAGGGACCGGAATTGTTCGTGTTGACGCATCACGCTGCGTGTTGCACGTGCCGTGTGTTTCGCGATCCCTATATGGGTGAGGTAGCGCCACTCCCCGCAAAACCCCGCAACCCCGTATACGTGCAGGTCAGAGACGGTTTTTGCGTTGCGGGAAAACCCCGCAGATTGCGGGGTTTTGCGCTCGGCGATCACTGCTCTGTCCCCGTGGCGCCGGTGGCGAGGTGCTGTTCGACGCGCCAGGTGTTCTGCTTCAGGTGGCTGTCGTAGACCATGACGACCTTGAGGTCCTCGAAGTAGCGGCCCTGCCGCGCCTTCAGCCAGTGGCCCAACTGCTTCCCGGACGGCAGGTCTCCGTTGTGGAGCTGCGGCACGGTGTCCTTCAGTCCGAGCAGCGTCTTCGTGGTGACGGGCTCGCTACCGAGCTTGTGGTGCCAGTCCGTCAGGAACGCCGCCCACTCCTGGGCCTCGTCGTCCAGTGCTGTGCTGGCCTCGCCGCGGTCGGCAAGCCAGCCGGGCACCTGGAGGTAGCCCAGGATCCCCGCGATGACGGAGGCCCACGACGAGTAGTCGCCCATGCGGGTGTTGATGGTCCTGGCGCCGGCGGCGAGCCAGCCGCGGATCATGGTCACGAGTGCGGCGACGACGGTGGACGCGTTGTCGGCGAGCCAGGAGCGCAGGTCGCCGACGGTGAAGTTGTCGCGCTGGTCGGGGTTGGGGCAGTCGGGGTCGAGGCGCACCCACAGGACGCGGCGGAGGTTGTCGCCGCCGGTGCGCAGGTTGTTGCCGGTCAGCACCCACAGCCGGTCGTTGGGCATGGTGACACTGCTGGTGCTTCCCAGGAGCCTGTCGCTCCATGTGGCGTTCGTAACGAGGGATGACAGGATCGGGCTCTTGATGATGTGCCCGTTGGGCAGGTTGTCCATGGCGATGACCGGGTCGCCGCAGTCCCACATCTTCGCTGTGATGGCCTTGCGCAGTTCGGCGTCGTTCTCTGCCCAGGGCGTCTCGGCGAGCCCGTACAAGCGGCCGAACACGTCCTTCAGGAGCGTCTTGCCGGAGCCCTGCGAGGTGCTGGTGATGACGACGAGCGGTGTCGGCCCCGGGCTGTAGGGCCGGATGATCGGGCAGAGGAGGGCGCCGAGGTATTGGGCGCGGTCGGAGTCGGCGACGAACGGGAAGTCGGCGAGCATCTGGTTCAGGACGATGTCCTTGGCTCTGGCGACGGATTCGTCGCTGACGTGCGGGGCGAGTCTGCGGATGGGCGTGCGCGGGTGCAGGTAGAGGCCGGTCGCGCGGTCGTAGCCGGGTGCTTTGACGAGCGTTCCGTCGGGCCGGACCACGGGAGAGGTGACGATTCCCCGCAAGGGCAGGAGGGGCCAGTCGCGGCGGCCGAGGATCGTGCTGCACGTCTTGGGCATGAGGAGTTCGCGGACTTCCTTGGTGCCCTCCGTGAACGGGTCCCTCACCACCTGGTAGGTGGTGACGTGGTCGCCGAGGTAGGCGCGCAGGTTGTCGGCCCCCAGTTGCTTGACGAGCGGGTTGCCCTGGTCGTCCTGGTACACCCAGCACGGTCCGGTGGCCCGCTTGTACAGGTCGGGGAGCTGGTTGCTGGCCATGATGTCGAGGAGGCCGTCGATGGCGTCGGCTTCGTTGGTGATGTCCAGTTCGGGCTTGTTCCTGACGATGCGCAGGTCTGGCCCGCCGGCCGCCTCGTGCTCGTCGGGGACGGGCAGGGTGTCGGGGGCGAGGGCGGAGGAGCCGTTGGTGAACGGGCCGGCCTGGCGGGGGACGGAGGACAGTCGCTGGCGTGGGGGCTCGGATCCGTAGCCTTTGCTGCGGAGGTCGGCGGCAGCGCGCTTGAACGCATCGGCAGTGGTGGCGCCTTGGGTGAGCAGGGTGTAGGCGGCGAACTTGTCGTAGGGGGTTTCGGCGTCGAAGACGGTGGAGGTGGAGAAGACGTAGAGGCGGTCGCGGTCGGCGGCGTGGCCGGTGGTGGCCGAGATTCCGCGGGGCTTGTCCTTGCGCCGCCAGTAGGTGGTCCGGCCGCGGGTGAAGAGCGGATCGAACTCCTCGCCGATGATCTCGGACCAGTCGGCTTTGTTCTCGAAGTCGTCGCCCGGCCGCACGTATCCGGCGGGCAGTTCCCGCTTGGGCCGTGGCGCGGTCTTGGCCCTCTCTTCGGTGGGCATCGCGTCGTGTGCCCGGCACAGGGCGTACAGGGCGTCGAGGTCGTCGGGGGTGACGACGGCCATGGTGGCGGGGCCGCCGGCCAGTCGCAGGTAGGGCTTGCCGCTGGGGTGTGTGGTGCCGTGGGAGGGGGCGATGACGACGAAGCCGCCTTCGCCGCGGGTCTCGATGAGAACTCGCACGATCTTGGTGTTGGGGCGTTCGGCGAGGCGCTGGCGTTCTTCGGGGGTGTATTCGTCTTCGCGGGCGAGGCGGCGGGCGAGCTTGGTGTTGCCGGCGGCGGGCCTGCCGTCGACGACGACCTTGTAGTGGACGCCGCCGGAGGGCGACTGGTCGGCCCATCCGGTGGTGACGGCTTCCCAGAGGTCGCCGAGCCCGCTGTTGTGGGCGAGTTCGCCGACCTCGTCGAGGACTCCTTCGCGGACCGCGATGCCTTCGAACTCGATGAGTTCGATGTTGCCGGAGACGGCGCCGGTGACGATGCCGATGCCGGTGCGGCGGCCGTCGCCGAACCATTGGTCGTGCTCTTCCGGTGTGGACCTGTTGACCTTGTAGGGGGTCCAGGTGCGGACATCGGGGGCCTTGGTGCCGTCCGCTTTGACGGGCAGGACGCACAGGCCGGCGTCGTGGAGTTCGGCAGCAGCCAGCCGCAGGGTGGCTGGCTCGGCGTCCAAGGTCACGGCGTGCTTCTTTCGCTGGTGCGGGTGGTTGGGGGCGGCGGCCTCGGTGCGGGGCCGCGGGGCGGGGCGCGGGGCCGGGCGGGGGCTCTCACGCGGCGGCGCCGGTGCGGCGGTAGACGGTCCGTACCGAGCAGCGGACCCGTTCGGCGATGACCTGGGCGGTCAGCTGGCCGCGGAGCGCCCGGATGGCGGCGGCGCGCTCGCGGGGGCTGAGGGTGTCCGGCGGGTCCCCGGCGGCGGCCCGCTGGACGGCGACCTCATCGAGGCTGCGGGCGGTGCTGGGGCGGGGCGGGCGGGCACCAGGCACGTAGTCGCGGCGTTTGCGTGCACGGTCGCGTTCGCGAACGCAGGCCAGGCAGTAGCGCCAGCCCTCGGCGCTGTAGCCGGTGTTGCCCGCGAAGGGGTGGCCGTGGCGGCAGTGGGTGGATGCGGCGGTGGTGCGGTAGCCGGGCAGGCCGAGCCTGCGGCGGTGCCGGGCCACGGTGTCGCGGTCCACGCCGAGCTTCCGGGCGACGCCGATGTTGCTCTCCCCGGCACGCAGCAGGGCGGCGATCTGCTCGCTCAGCGGATGCTGCCTCACGCCGCCTCCCGCTGCTGTATGCGCCACCGCTGGCGGGGTGTGGTGCCGCCGCGGATGCCGGCGCGTTCCCGGAAGTGCTGGCCCTGCTCTTCGGCCAGGGCGGCGGCGAGGCAGGGCCGCCGCACGGGGCAGCCCGCGCAGGTGTCCTTGGCCTCGTGGGCCTCGTCGCCGGTGTAGCTTTCGGGCGCGAACAGGTCGGGGTCGGAATGGACACAGACCGCCTTGTCGCGCCAGTCGCCGGCCCTCATGCCGCGGCCTTCATGTCGCGGATGAGGTCGTGGACGTAGGCGGGCGCCATGCCGAGCCGGGCCGCGATCTCTTGCTCGGGGATGCTGTACGAGGCGAGGAAGGCGATCTCCTGGCGCCGGTACGCGGCGAGTTCGTCGCGGTTCATTTCGGCGCCTTCGCCGGTGTCGGGGCGTCCGTCCGGGTCGTCGATGGCGTCGTCGTCCCATGCCGCGGGCGGCACCCAGCCGTTGCGTTTGGCGAAAGTGCGGGCCGCCTTGGACCGGTCCAGGGGGACCCCGTGGTGCTGCGGGTTGGCGTCCCACAGCGCCTCGTATGCGGTAGCCACCCGGTGTGCGGTGACGGCGAAGACGCGGGTTTGCTTCAGCAGGGCGTTGACGTAGACGGGGTGCCGGCCGATGCGCGGCCCGATGTGGAGCTGTGGCCAGCCGGCGGCCACGAGCGCCTGGATGCGGCGCACGGTGCCGGTGGCGTCGACGTAGCGGGGGGCGACGTCTTCGGGGCGGACGGCGAGCAGCGGGCGGGCGTTCGCGGTGCGAATCCTGGCGGACTGGCGGCGGTTGCCTGCCGGGTACAGCAGGGTGCTCAGTACGGAGTGGGCTACGCCGGTGTGGGCGGCGAGGCGCTGGATCGAGACGCCCGCGGCCATGAGGGCGCGGACGTGCTGCCGGACGGGTTCGGCGCCGGTGAGCGGCCCTTTGGAGTGCGGCGGCCGGGTTGCGGTGCTCATCGTTCCCCCTGTTCGGTGCGCTTCAAGATGGCTTCGCAGACGGCGAGGTCGTGTTCGGCGAGGGCCCGCTGGTCGGCCGCAGCCGAGTCGTCGTCGAGGGGCTCGCGGCGAAGCAGGAAGTTCTCCTCGGGCAGCACGGCCCGGCGCGCGAGGCGAGCTTCGGCGGCGGCGATGCGGCGCTGGAGCGCGCACCGGTTGCCGTGTGCGAGCGCGAAGAACCGGTAGGTGATGTAGGCCGCCACCACCGCGGTCAGCAGGAGGGTGATCGGGCTCATGCGGCTGCCCTCGCCTGCTTGGCGCGGGCGGCGCGCGTCTCGGCGACGACCAGGCCCTTGACCGACAACCGCCACACCGCGATCGGATGCCCGTGGGTGGCCGGGGAGGTGGACGGCACGTACTGGCGGGTGTGCTCGATCACGCCGCCCTGGCGCAGGCCGTTGATGGCCGCGCCGAGGAAGCCGTGCGACAGCTCCGGCAGCACCTCGCGCAGATCGTTGGCGGAGAAGGTGTCGCGCGACAGGCCGAAGACGAAGACGGCCTGCTGGACCAGGAACCGGTCCCAGCTGTCGGCGCGGTCGACGATGTCGGCAAGCCGCTGGTCCTTACCGGCCGCCGCCAGACGCTCGGCCGTGCTCTGCTTCTTCATGTGCTACTCCTTGAGGAGCGGCGCCCCGCCCGATTCCGGCGGGCGGGGACGGCCGCGGGTTACGAGGTGGCGTCGACGACCTCGGCTTCGTAGGCGCCGTCTTCGTCAGGTCCGGCGGCCTCGGCCTTGAGGCGGTCGGCGATGGCCTTGAGGCGGTTGACCAGTTCGTCGTCGAGGTGGCCGGCGGCATGCGCCCTGCGGTACACGTCACCCACGTCGTCAGGGGTGAGCGCGGCCTCGGCCTCGGCGAGATAGTCGGGGCGGGCCGCTTCGAGCGCGGCGACCGCCTGCCCAGCCCCGGACGGGTCCAGGGCGACCGCGGCCGTCATCGGCCCGGCGAGCGCCTGCCGGGGCGTGACCCCACGCAGTTCCACCACGACGACCGGAAACCTCTTGGTCTTGCCGTCGCGGACGACCTGCCGCGGCTCGATCCGCAGCGTGACCGGCACGAAACCGCGGCCGTCGGTTCCGGCAAGGACGATGTCGACCATGGCGCCCCACTCGGACGCGGCGTAGAAGCTGTGCGTCTCGGCCCGCCACATGCCCATGCCGGACAGGTCGGGCAGCATCACGTTCAGGCGGGAGGTGACGGAGCAGACGACGCCCTTCTTCTGCTGGTGCCACTCCTCACCGAACCGCGCGGCGCACAAGCACGGCCGGCGGGAGAGCAGTTCGGTCTCGCCGTCGCAGCGGCGCTGGCATCCGCCCTTGGACCACAGCTCGTTGTACTGATTGAGCGGATCCCCCGGAGTGATCAGCGCTTCGACGGAAGCAGCCTTGGTGATGACGCGCCACTGGGCGATCGACGAGTTGAGCGGGTTCCACTGCTCAACCTCGCCGCCCCACAGCGTGGCCGCGGTGCGCACGTGCTCTTCGGAGTGGGAGGTGACGACCCACGTCGCGGAGCGGACCGGTTTGCCGCCCTGGGTATAGCCGGTGCGCAGCCGTCCGTGCTCGGCGGCGCGGCGCTGGATGTTGAGGAGCCGGGAGCCCATATCAGGCTGCCTTTCGGTTCGAGGACTCGTCTGCCCGCGGCGGGAGCAGCGCGAGGTGCGAGGAGGCGGCGGCGTGCAGCCACCGCGTGGTTGCAAGCGCGCCGCGGAACGCCTTGTGTGCGGCGCGGCCGGCGGGCATCGGCACCAGCGCGTGCGAGCGGGCGCGGAGGTTGAGGACGCCGGTCCGCTCGATGCGGGGCATCGGCGCCTCGGTATCGTCCGGAAGCAGGACGGTCTCGGCGTAGCGCAGCGCGGCGAGCTGGAGTGTGTTCTCCGGGTACACCGACTTGGCCGGGCGGGTCGCCGACGTCTTGTAGTCGATCAGCCACAGTTCCGGCCGCCTGCGGGGCCCGGTGGGCAGCCATATCAGGAGGTCGGCGGTGCCCGCGTAGCCGAGACGCCGGTGCAGCACCGTGATCTCGGTGGCCTCGACGTGCTCGGACAGGTCCACATTCCATGCGGCCAGCCACAGGTCGAGCTGCGCGATGTACGGGGCGACCTCAGCGTCGGCCGCGACCGGCGCCCCGAGGACGCGGGCTTCGGCGGCCTTGTGGATGCGGTCGCCGAGGTCGGCGGCGACCTCCTTGGCGTCGCGGTGAAGAGCCTTGATCTCCTGCGTCAGGGCGGGCCGCTCGGCGAGGACGCGACGGGCGATGTCGACGGCATTGTCCAGGACGTGCTCGACGGTCAGCTTCACGCCCCACGGCACCAGCGCACGGCTCTTGTTGACCGCAGTGTCGATGACGTTGGTAACCGAGACCAGGTCAGGTCCGCCGGCCGGGTCGGTGTAGTAGCGGCCGTTGTCGGTGTCGTAGGCGTGGCGGGGGCTCGTCATCAGAACGGTGCCTCCTCGTCGCCGCGTGTACGGCGCCACAGGGGCAGCCGCCAGGTGCGGATGTCGTCGAGGCAGGCGCATCCGTCCCAGTCGGGGCCGTGGCCGGTGGGGACCCAGCCGCCGCCGGTGCCGCCGCAGCGGGTGCAGTGCGGGTCGGGGCCCCGGAAGAGGTGGAGGGCGCGCTGGTACAGCT
The DNA here is from genome assembly GCF_044327805.1 of Streptomyces sp. NPDC018019. NCBI lineage: Bacteria > Bacillati > Actinomycetota > Actinomycetes > Kitasatosporales > Streptomycetaceae > Streptomyces > Streptomyces sp. NPDC018019. Next base: position 52,826 of record NZ_JBIRGD010000039.1, read on the forward strand.
CGATTTCCCAGCGGCCGATGCGGATGGTGCGGCCCATGTGGACCTCCGGAAGGGTGTGGGGTGCCCGGCCGCCCGCGGGGAAGGGCAGGCGGCCAGGGGCGGGGCGGTGGGTGTCAGGCGGCGTCGGCCAGGCGGACGATGCGGTCGTGGGCCTCGTTGAACTCCTCGGTGTCCAGGCCCATCCACGGCACCGTGTGCGACATCGCGATGAGGATTTCGTAGGCGTTCAGGCCGTCCGCCTTGGCCTCGCGTGCTGCTTCTTCGATGTCCGCGTCGGTGTAGATGCCGTTGCCGGAGACGTCGCCGGCCATCCGGTGCGCGGGGTCCGCGGGCGTGGCCAAGTGGTAGGCGCGGACCTTGGCGAACAGTTCCTCCGGGTCGACGGTGGCGCGCAGGGTGTCGGCGTCCTGCGTCCAGTCGGCGAGGGTTCCGAGTGTTTCGGCGGTCGCCACGGCTTCTTCGCGGGTCATGGCGTCGGTGACGGACAGGCCGGAGGCTTCGTGTCCGATGCGCCAGCGGTGCGGGTTGTCGGGGTGCATCTCGTTGGGCAGGCGGTAGACGAGCAGGCCGGGCGCGATCTCTTTGGCGAGGGGCACGGTGTGCACCTGATCGTTCGCGCAGGTGAGCGTGTACTCGCGCACTTCTCCGATCATTGGGGTCTCCTGGGATGCTGGGGTTGGTCGCCGGGCGGGCCGGGCTGGTCACGGCCCGCCCGGCAGGTCAGGCGGCCGGCGGGACGGCAAGGGCGGTGAGCTGGGCTCGCAGCCGCGCGTTCTCGTTCTCCAGCCCGACGGCGATGCTCCGGGCTTGCTCCAACTGCCCGATCAGCCACGGCACGTCGGCTGGCACATTGGCGATGAACTCGGCGTCAGAGACAGCCCAGTCTCGTACTCGCGCGAGCATGCGTCCTGACTGGGCGTGCACGATCTCCCAGGCGGGGGCCCGGAACGTATCGCCGTCGTCTTCCTGAAGCAGCCACGGCCCCTCGACGGCTTCGACACGGGCTTTGATCTGCGCGAGGCGCTCGTCAGCCACGACGCACCTCCAACTCGCTCACCCGCTGCTGGCGGCGGCCGAGGTGCGCCGCGAACACCTGCTCGGGGTTGTCGACGACGGAGGTGAGCGCCGTCAGTGCGGTGATGGCCACGTCGCACAGTTCGTCGGCGACGTCCTCGCGGGTGTGGGTGACGCCCTTGCGCGGGTTCTGGCCGGTCATCCCGATGTACGCCTGGGCGACCTCCCCCGCCTCCTCGGTGATCTTCAGGATGCGGAGAGCCAGCTCTTCCTGGCCGCGGCCGTTCGCGTCATCCAGCCAGGCGACGAAGCCGCGGATCGTCGGCCACAGGTCCGTGGCGAGCAGCTCCTCGGTGGTCAGCAACTGTGGGTGCAGCATGGCTCAGCCCTCGTCGCAGTAGTCGTGGGTGTGGACGTGGCCGGTGCCGTGCCTCGGCGTCTTCGCCTTGGGCTTGGCGGCCTTGCCGCGGGAGCCTCGGACGCCGGGGCCGGGCTTCAGCGGCGCGGACACCGCGGCCGGGGCCATGGACCGGTCCTCGCAGTCGTCGTCCCGGTCGGTGCACGCCGTCAGCGCGGAGGCCAGCAGCAGGAGCGCGGCGGCGGTTGCGGTGCGGTGCTTCATCGGGCGGTCCCCTCGTTGTGGCGCGGCCCGTGCCGGAGCCGCCATGCGGTGTGGTCGGTCTGCTGCTGCTCGACGCTCAGGCGAGCCCCGGCAAGCTGGTTTTCGAGGTCGGTGATGCGGCGCAGCAGCGCGAGCAGAACCAGGAAGTCGACGACGGCGATCTGCGGGGCGGTCACGGCGTCGCCTCCTCGCCGGGCCCGGTGTAGAGGAACCCGAAGAGCGCCTGCTGCAGCTCCACGAAGTCGCGCCCCGTGACCGGCGGATAGCCGTGGTCCTGGAGGACCTGAGCAACATCGATCACCAGGCCGAGAGTGAATCGCGGGTCGTCGCCCGGCCGGGGACGGACCGGGTAGCGGCGCTCGCTCACGCGGCCATCACCGCCTCCGCGACGGCGGGCTGGTGATGTCCCGGGGTGCACTGCGGTGACCGGCCCGAGCGGCAAACACGAATGGTCAACTCGGCCTGCTCGGCGTTCTTGCGGGCGAACTCCGCTTCCCTCTCATCGTGGGAGGTGCGTGAGTCCATCAGCAGCGTGCATTCCCCGGAGCTGACCGACCGGCCGGCGGGCCACTCGCCTGGGTTGCGGGCGTCGTAGTCGTTGTTGTGCCAGTCCATGGCGATCCGCCGGTGAGCAGGGCACAGATCTGCGGGTATCGGTGCAGGTGTCATCTACGCCACCTCCGCCACGGCCGGCGCCCACAGTTCGACGACGGCTTCCGGTTCGGGGCGAGGCTTGCCGTGCTCCGGCTCCGGCCACGTGAAGACCACCGCCAGCCGGGCCGGGTCATCGACATCCAATAGCCGCCACTTACGGTGCTCACCCAGCCGCTTCAGCACGTCCATCGCATCGTCCGGGCCCGCGGCGGCCAACTCGGCGGCGAGCAGCGGCAGCCCGTCCGGCATCACCCCAACCTGCCAGCCGCGCGTCGCCGGGAACCGCTCATCGTCCTCATGCAGGCCCCGGATGATGCGGGCCACCAGCATCTCCACACAGATCGGGCGGGTCACGACGCACCTCCATCAGGCGGGCAGGCGGGGCAGGTGAAGCCGCGGGGACGGCACGCGCTGTCGGTGTCGAGGTCGCGGTACTGGTGCTGCTGCTCGGCGAGGAGGGAGTCCTTGAGCCGGTAGGCGGCCTTCTCGGCGGCGGTGGCGGTGCGGACCGTGTAGGTGCCGTCGGGGTGCCGTGTGATGAAGTCGCCGAACTTGGCAACGCACCGGTCGGCGTAGTCGGAGCCGATGCGGAGGCCGGTGACGGCCAGGCGGCCGTCAACGTTCTCCCAGTGGCCCTTGGTGAAGATGTGGTCGCGGTCGAGCTGGTCGTCGATCTCGTTGAGGTTGTGGCGGGTGAGCTGCCACTCGGCGGCCGCCGGGAAGAGGCGCGGGGTCGTCGTCGCCATCACGCACCCCCGGTGTACGCGAGGGCGGTACGGGCCTCGTCGTGCGCCCGCTTCAGCAGCACGCTCTGCCGGGCGGCCACCATGCGCAGCCGGTCCACCTCGGCGGCCAGCTCACGCCCGGCCGCACGCAGCACGGCGGCGGTGGCAGTCTCGTCCCACAGCAGGTCGTCGATCTCCGCGCGGCGGGAAGCTGGCATCTCAGGCACGGGGACCACCCGCCTCGTCGGCCATGCGGCGCAGCTCGGCGACGGCCTCCATGCGCCCCCGCTCACGCTCGGTACGCGGACCGGCCTCGACCGGAGGCACCGGGGCGGCAATGGCGTCGGCGGCCTCGCGCAGCACCTCGGCGCGGTACCTGTCGAGCACTTCCTCTGGCGACGCGTCGCCGATCGCCGTGCCCTCCGACGCACGGAGGCCGGCCAGGATGTCGTCGCGGGCGCTCATGCCGCACCTCGCACAACCAGCGACCCGCGGGACGGGACCGTGGCCAGCGTCTTGTTGGCGCGGGCGACAACGGCGAGGGCGTCCTCGCGGTCCGCCTGCGCCTCCATGCCCAGCCCGTGGTGGGAGACGGCCTCGCGCACCGCGTCGGCCTGCTCGCGGACGGCATCCGCCACGCGGACCGGGAGACGGCGGGCCTTGAAAGCGGTCACCGCGTCAGGTACCGGAACGGGGATCAGGTCGGTGCTCACGCCGCACCCCCGAGCTGCCCCTGGGACGGGTAGCGGTCCGCGTAGAAGCGGGCCCACGTCTTCTCGAACACCGGCAGGTGACGGCGGGTCCAGGCATAGGTCTCACGCACCGACCCGTTCGGCAGGTCCGTCTGCCGCTTGCCGGGCTTCGCCCCGTGCTCCTCCTCGAACAGCGCCGCAGCCCGCCGGCCGAACCACGACTGCACCGACTCGATGTCCCGACGCCGCAGCCCCTTGCTCTTCAGGAAGTCCGGGACGTACAGGGGCGTGTCCAGCGGGTCGATCTCGGGTTCCTCGCCGAGCGCGCGGGCGGCCACCAAGCGGCCCTTCGTCTCCAGCCACTCCGGCGAGACGATCGGCGCCAGGATCGACAGCACCTCGGCCTGCTGCTTCGCCCGCGAGATCAGCGAATCGAGCTGTTCCTCGGTGGCGCGCGGGTTGATGGCGCCACCCTGCGTCCAGTACGCCTCGATGGCGTCTGCGGTCTCGTTCTGGAAGGCAACCAGCGTCGGACGGGCGGACGCGGCGACACGGTTCTCGTTCACCGTCGCCAGGAGCATCAGGAACGTGCGGACCGGGACGACCTGCATGGCCCGGGTCTTGCCGTCCTCGGCAACCATGGGGCTCTGCCCCACGGTTGCCCACGAGCGGGAGCGGAGCTTGGCGAGCTGCGTCGAGTAGTCGAGCCCCAGCTCATCGACGGCGGGCTTCAGCACGATGTGCGGCTGGCCCTCGATCAGGGTGGTGTGGATGGAGCCGGCGGACAGGTCGAGTTTCACGACCTCACGCGACTCAGTGGATGATGGAGACACGGGGTCCCCTTTCTGCACAGAGGTGAAGGTGGATCTCGAAGGCCCCGGCTGCCGGGCTTAGGCCCCCGGCGGTTGGGGCCGCATACCGCGCTAGGCGGCGGTGGGAGTGCGGACGCGGTCGCTCGGCTTCGGCGCGGTGCGTCGGAAGCAGCGGGCGAGAGCCGCATGTTCGGTTTGCTGATCGCTAAGCGGTAGTCGGACTTCTTGAGTGCGCGGCGAACGTGCGGGACGGAGCACCCGAAGACGTGTGCCTTCTTCTGGACGGTGCGGTACTCCGCCTCGGAGTCTTCGGGCCGCCTCGGCGTGCGGGTACGAGGAACGCGCACCCGCACGCCAGCAGGCCGCTTGGACCCTCTGCCTATGGGGCCGGGCGGGAGCCTTCGCTGATCATCACGCCGCTTCCAAGAGAGCTACCAGGGACTGCGTGATGACGACGTGGCGGCGGCCGAAGGACAAGGTCTTGACCGGCGCCTCGCCGCGCTTGATCAGGTCATAGAGGTGGGAAGGACTACACCCCAGGACACTGGCGGCCTGCGGCACATTGACCGTGGCGGACCACTGCCGAACCTCGGCGAGCGTGGGGCGCTTACGCTCACGCGGCTGCGAGGTACGGGCCCGCGCGCTCACCGCTCCGCCTCCTCGTCGGCCGGGTCGGCGTTGCGGGCCGACAATTCCGTCAGCAGACCGCCAACCGGGCACGTCACCGAGACGTGGCGGCTGCCGGCCGGTTCCGCGCCCGACGACGCCCCGCACCCCTCCGGGCGACCGGCGAGCCGGTACGCGAACACCAGCACATGCACGGGGGCGCCCTGCCGGATCCCCAGCCCGGCCAGCACCGAACGCATCGGCTGTGCGGCCAGGTAGTCCGGCAGGCTGTAGCGACGGCCGTTCACGACCGGGGCGTAGCGTCGACGAAGTCGGCCAGGCGCCGGATGTCTGCGGCGTGCGCGGCCAACTGGTCGGCGAACGCGAGGGCGGCCTCGCGGTAGAGGCTATTCACCTCGCCCGAGCCGTCCGGGTCGACCGCCAAGTACGTGCGGCCCTCGTCCTCGACGGCGGCGAACGGCCACAAGGCCAGGTGAGCGGCCATCACGCTTCCGGTGCCGCCGCCGTACAGCGGAACGGACAGCTGCACCCGCGGACCGTAGTGGTGCACGTCCTCCAGGAACGCCACACCCTCGGCCGCGTGGTCCGTCACGCACCAGCCCGGGCACACGACGCGCACCGAGACGCCGCGCACCGACGTCGCGGCCAGGCGGGGGAGCGCCTCGGCGGCCGGAGACAGGGTGTACGGGATGGGAGCGTCGGCGGAGTCGGCCGGGATGTCGTGCCTTGCTACGCTCATGGCAGAGCTCTCTTTCCTGTCGAGGGATCGATCTCTAGCGGTCCAGCGAGCTGCGAACTCGCTGGTCTAGCGGCGGCCGGGCCTGAACTTCGTGTGCCTGCACGAAGGGGTCCGGCCGTTGTGGTGCTGGAAGTGACACTAGAACGCGCCACGGTGCGAGTAAGTGGAACCGGAAGCGGTCCCTGTACCCGTTATTTATTCAACACCGCAGGTCAGGGCAAGTCTTAAGAGACAGAGGAACGCTTGCGACCTGCGCGTTGGTGTTGTCGCGCCGATCCAGCTACTGAGACAACTCATAGACGAGGGACCGGATAACTGTTGGCCTGAAAAGGCCGTACCTGCGAATGGTGACCACCTCCTTCGTGCGACGGCCGTGCCAGCCCGTCACGGCCTGCGCTACCGTCGTGCCGGGACCAGTGCCAGGAGGACCCCATGGCTCGGATCGTGTTCGATCCCGACGAAGCTGACAGCATGCGGCGTGCCGCACGCGACGCCTTCCCCCAGGACCCGGCCCTCGCCTACGCGCTGCTCCAGCTCGCCGACGAAGGCGTCGACCTCGACTACTGCCGCACCTGGGACGACATCCGCGCCGAACGTGGCCTCCCGCCCCACGACGAGGCGGCCCACGACGTTGCCTGAGCGCCGCGCCCTCGTCACCTTCCACGAGACCGCCGAACGTCAGCTCGCCGCCCTCGCCGCCGACGACCTCGCCCGGCTCGACGTGGTGCTCGACGCCATCGCTGCCGACCCCGAGGTCGGCCGGCCCCTCGCCGACAGCCCCCTTCGCGAATACGAGCAGGACAGCGTGCGCGTCATCTACTACGCCACCACACTCGGCACGATCATTGTCGTGGCCTACGTTGAGGTTTAGCACCGGGAACCTCCTGCCGGGGAAATTCGATGCGGGGAAGCATTGCATTCTTGTGAGGGCGCTTGCAACTTTCACAAGAGGAATGATCAGATCCGATTCTGTCTCTGACCTGCAATAATTAAACGGTACCGTTTAATTGAGGCGCAGAGAGAGCTGGTCTTGATGCTCGCCGCAAACCGATCCCTTGGGTGCGCGCCATGAAACTCCGAGAAATCGGTAAAGCTGCTACGTGCCGCATCACCCCTTAACGTGAAGGGCTGCTCCGCCGGCCGCCGGCCAGGATCACCACCCCCGAAATTTCGGGGGTGGTGGCTCGATACCGAAACCACTCTGCCCCTGCCGCCAGCCCACAGGCCCGGGAAACCCGCGAACCGCGGCCGAGGCCGGCCGCCGGTCGGTACCTTCGAAACATCGCTGACCTCCGACTTCTTGCCGTTCTACTACCTGAAGTAGCCCCGACTGGCGACAGCGGCGCCGAGCGAGAGGGCGCCTCGCCACTGCGGCACGCAACGCAGTGCCCCTGGATACGCCCACCGGCCGACCCGGCCGACCCCAGCTCTTAACGTTGAGGGGTGCTTCCTCGGCGCCGACACCACCCTGCTCCCGCAGTCGGCCCGCCGGCCCGAAGACCTTCGAAGCCCGGCGGAGGCCGGCCGCTGGCCGGTAGCTTCGGAACATCACAAACCTCCAGGTAGTCCCGGGCATTCACCCGGGATAAGGCGCGGGTGGTACTAGCGGCCCGCCCGTCGTGCTGGACGGATGGGCGCAAGCGCCTCGGACCCCCGTGACTCACGTGAGTCACGGGCCGGCCTCTCCGGTCAACCGGCCGAGCTGAAGATCAGTTGGCGCGGAAGTGGCGCAGAGCAGAGCCCGCGGGCGGGCCGGTGGTCGCTGGTGAATGAGGACCGTAGCCGATCGACAAGATCGGGCCACGTGTGTGCAGCTAGATCAAGAAATCAATAGGTGCACATAAGGAGCACAACAAGAGCAGTGCTCTTTTCTCTGACCTGCCATTATCCCTGGTGTTGCCGCTTAGGCGGCCGTTCTGCGCACGCTCTCCCCCTTTCTCGGCACGGTCTGAGCCCTTCGGAAGGTGGCTGAAAGTAGCGGGTCGGATGAGCGTTACAGGCCCGAAGTGTCGGTCCGGTACTGCCGCTGGCAGAGGTGGGCTCATCTGGCGGGGACGTTGTATCCGGCCTTCCGTCTCACCAGGTGACCCTCGTCGGCGAGAGCCCACATCACGCTGCTGGTGCTCATTCGCGAGTACCCGTACTCACGACTGACGGTCAACTCCCAGAGATGCTTCCCTGGCGCGTACTTGCCAGTCCGCAGGTCGTTGAGCAGGAGCGCTCGAATGGCTGCTCGGTCCGCACTGTCGTCGTAGGTGATGCGGGGAACGTGCCACCCGAGGCCAAGGTGGCCGACGCCGTTGTACGGCGGGCGCTCCGAATGCTGGGCCGCCTTCTCGGCCGCGTATGCCCGGGGATGGCTGTCGAACCAGGTCAGGTCCACGTACTTCACGCAGTGCCACCAGCTCCGCGAATGCTCATGCTCCCGGAAGCGCTGCGTCAGTTTCCTGCTGATGCCGATGTAGAGAAGGTCTTCCTCGGCGTCGTAGAGGCGGTAGAGCGCGGTGCGCCCCTCTGAGGGCGTGTCGTTCATTGCCCCTCCAACTTGTTTGAACAAATTCGGGATCGACGGTAGCCCCTTCGTGAGGGACCTGCAAGTAGTGCGACTGGGGCGGTTTTCCGTAGCGTCGTCGTATGAAGCTCTCAGAGGCGCAGTGCAGGGATCGCTTTGACGGGGCTCGGGTGCTCAGGCTTGCCACGGCCGATGCGGACGGGCGGCCCCATCTCGTGCCGGCAACGTTCGTTCGGCGTGGCGAGGAGATCGCCATAGCCGTAGACAGCAAGCCGAAGTCCAACCGCAACCTCAAGAGGCTTCGGAACATCATCGAAAATCCAGCCGTCTCTGTCCTGGTCGACCAGTACGACGACGGCTGGCAGCACCTTTGGTGGGTGCGCGCCGACGGGGATGCGGCGGTCGTGGACATCACGAGCGAGGCTCGGCTGACTGACGCGCTAGTCGAGCGGTACCCGCAGTACCGAGAGGCCTTCCCGAAGGGCCCTCTGATCGTGATCTCTGTCCACAAATGGGTGGGTTGGTCGATCTCTGGCTGAGGCCGATTTTAGGGCCAAGCGCTACGCTGGGTTGTATCAACAAATCTCGGGAGAGCGATGACTGACACCCCCAACAAGGTGCCGCCCTACAAGCGGGTGGCAGACCAGCTACGTCAAGAGGTCAAGCGAGGAGACCTTGCGCCGGGCGACAAGCTGGAGACCGAGGCTGAGCTGGCGCAGCGATTCAGCGTGTCTCGGGGGACTGTGCGTCGGGCGATCGATCTCCTCAAGTCGGAGGGGCTCTTGATCTCACGTCAAGGTAGTGGGGCGTTCGTGCGCGAGCGCCCGCATGTCAATCTCCGGTCTACCGGTGCGAACTACCGAGACCGGCGGGCTACCGGGCGGGCAAACTACAACGCCGAGGTAGCGGCTCAAGGGCGCCGGACGAAGCAGAGGATCGTCGAGGCCGGTCCGGTGCCGGCGCCCATCGAGGTCGCGACCAGACTGGGCATGGCCGAAGGTGCATCCGTAATCTCGCGCGTGATCGTCGCCACCGTTGACGGTGACCCCACCCAACTCATGGAGACGTACTACCCAGTCGATATTGCCGAAGGTACCCGGATCGCTGAACCTCGCCCAATCAAGGGTGGTGCCCACTCTCTGATCGAGGACTCTGAAGGTCCGATCGCCCGGCGCATCGTCCAGTTCGTGGAGGACCTGGAAGCGCGGATGCCGACGCCGGAGGAAGCGCGCGAACTCGACATCTCGCCGGGCGTGCCCCTCGTTCGCACGCTGCGCACCGCCTACGACGCGACCGGGCGCGCTATCGAGGTCCTGGTGGTCAGAGTGGCCGCCGATCGGCACATGTTCAGGTACGTCATAGACGTGCCGTAGCGGTGTCAGAGCCGCAAGCCGAGCGCTCCGACCTCCAAGTTCGGGGCGCTTTGTCGTGCCCAAAAGTCGATCAGCCTGAGGTACTTGCTTGAACAAATCTCAGTCGCTATGGTTGCGCCACTCGCTTCAATTTGTTCAAACAAATGTGGGGTGGATTGCCCCGTGCTGTGACTGGAGGATCCGATGCCCAGCCCCACCCCCGACGCGCTCGACGCGGTGCTCGCCGAACTCGGTGACTCCTTCACCGTGTCTGAGGTGGCCGCCCTGCTCGACGTGCATCCCGCGACCATCTATCGCGCAGTGAAGGCCGGTCGACTGCGAGCCGTGAGCCGGGGGAGTGGGCGAATCAGGCGCACCCTCACCAAGATCCCTCGCGATGCCGTTGTCGAGTTCGTGAACCGCCCGCCCACCCCTTCGGAGGTCGCGTCATGACCGTCGCCATCGAGCCACCCGCCCCCACCGCCCCCGCCGTCTCCCGCCAGCTCCCGGCCGGCGACCCGCGCGCCACGATGATCCTCGACGCCTACGCCGAGGCCCTCCGCGCGGCGGGCGAGGACGTCCACGTGGTGTACGCCGCGCACGGCGACATGTTCAAGATCGTGCCGAGGGGGGAGTCGTGACCGCCCTCCCGTGCGTCTTCTGCGACATTGTCGCGGGTCTGGCCCCGGCCGAGGTTCTGGCCCGCTGGTCGGACGCGATTGCGATCGTGCCGCTGTATCCGGTCGCCGACCAGCACGCGCTGATCGTCCCGCGGGTGCATGTCGACGGGCCCGCGGAGGATCCGATGGTGACCGGCATGGTCTTCCAACGGGCCGCCGAGTACGCGTCCGCGACCTGCCTGCCTTTCAATCTCGTGATCTCTGAGGGTGCCGAGGCCACGCAGACCGTGCGTCACGCGCACGCCCATTTCATCCCCCGCGCCGCCGGCGACGGCCTGCCGCTGCCGTGGACGCCGCAGCAGACCGCGGCCTGACCACCCACCCGGCGGGGCCCGGTCGTTGTCGGCTCCAGGCCGGGCCCCGCACCCACCGAAGGAGACCCGCCATGCCCATCACCACCGACTACGGCTTTGACCCTCAGCCCGGCGACGAGATCGGCACGGAAGCCGTACTCCTGTGCTGCGACCAGACCATGAGCGCCGCCGCGCCGGATGAGCACGGCATCCGCGTCCACACCTGCGGCGTCTGCGCGACTCGGGCCGAAATCGATATCTGTGGCCTGCTCGGCGACATCGACGAGCCCGAGGACGCCGCCTGATCCCCCCTCCCCACCCGAATCCGGAAGGACCGAACCATGGCCGCCCAGCAGGCCGCATGGCCCGAAGGCGTCGTCAATCGCTACCTGACCCTCGCGGGCGTCGCGCTCGCTGACACGAACATCACCGTCGACGTCACCGACGACGGCTTCGCCGCCGAGTGCCGCGGCTGCCAAGCCGACACCCGCAACGGCTACGCATGCGCTGTCTCCAGCTGGGCCCAGACCCACGCCGCGAACTGCCGCCAGCTGCCCCGCCCCACCACCTGACCCGCCCGGGCCCGCGCTGCCGGGCCCCGGCCACTCACTCGTATCGACTTATCGACTCGACAGGAGTCTTGCGATGGCCACGACCGTCGACTTCACCGCTCTGTCCGACGCGGACGCCGCGACCACCTCCGATCTGGCGGCCCGCCGCCGCGCCACGGCGCTGGTGCCCGACCTGCACGCCACCTACCGGGCGCAGCTGGTGACCGCCTACGTCACCTCCGCCGACCCGTTCGAGCAGCTGGCCCTGTACGCCGAGGCCGTCGAGTACGACCGCGCCTACCCTGATGAGCCCCCGCTGGCCGCCGAGCTGTACGGCGCGGACCAGGGCGAGGTGGCGTGATGAACACCGACGCCATCATCGCCGCCGCCTCCGTGCTGGCGGGTGCCGGGATGACCGGGCTGATCCAGTACATGACCGCGGTGCGGGCCGCCCGTGCGGAGCGCGCCGACTGGCACCGGCAGGACGTGGGCGAGGCCGCGGTCGAGCTGGCCGGCGCCCTGGTGGACCACCGCCGTCACCAGTACCTGAAGCTGCAGACCCTCCGTGAGGGCGGCGACCCGGCGGCCGGACGGCAGGAGCGCTGGGAGGCCCGCTCGGCGGTCACCCGCGCCATGGCCCGCCTGGAGGTCGTCGCGCCGCGGGAGCCGGAGCTGCTGCACGCCGGCCGCGAGGCAGTGGCCGCCACCTTCGCCCTCGGCGACTCCTCCGAGGACGTCCTGGACGAGGCCCGCGAGGCCACGCTGCGCGCCCACGACGAGCTGCTGGCCGCCGCGGTCCGCGCGACGGGGGGTGCGTGATGCGTCCTGCCGCCTGGGTCGCCCTGGCCCTGACCGTCGCGCTGGTCATCGCCTGCCCGGCCCTGCCGGCCGCCGCCGTGGCTGCCGTCGGCTGGCTGCTGTCGACGCCGCTGGCCGCGGGGGCCGCGCTCGCCGCCACCCTCGTGTGGATCGCGATGCGGCCCGACGCCGGGCGGAGGTGGGCGTGATGCCCCAGCGATCTCCCCGCAAGACCGTCACGGTCGTCGCCGAGGCCGTCGCTCTCCTCATCAGCGGCGCGATCACCTTTCAGCTCGCCGAGCACGACGTCAGCGTCGCCGTGATCATCAGCGCTGCCTGTTCCACGCTCGCCACCGGCCTGTACCTCGCCAACCGGATCGAGGAGGCCCGTAGCACCACCTTCTACGCCTGCCCGGCCAAGAGCTGCACCGTCTCCATCCGGGCCCGCGGCGCCAGCCCCGACGAACTGCGCCGGCTGCGCGCCCTGGCCACCGTGTTGCCCGACACTCAAAATGCCGATGACGGCGGCGTTCACGGTGCCGATGTTCGGCGACAGTGAAGCCCCGCCGGCGGGGTGGCAGGCGGGGC